>CAZYQF010000008.1:11633-28694 GCA_964650165.1 uncultured Lentisphaeraceae bacterium | reverse complement strand
TTGGTGCGACTGACTGGGATCGAACCAGCAACCTTCGGCTTCGGAGGCCAACGCTCTATCCAATTGAGCTACAGTCGCAATCGGCGGGTATTATACCACAATCACTGGCCGTTGTTATCGAGTTTTTTCGCCCGTTCCTCCATGATGCGGTCGAATTCGTCCTCGTCGTACTCGTCGATTTCGTCCGGACGGTCCGGCTCGACCATGAGATAGCGAAGCGCCGCGGTCGCGAGACGGCGGAAGATCGGGGCAGCCGAGTTGCCGCCCTGGTGGTAAAGGCGATTCTCGTCGAAGTCAAGCGTGACGAGGACGACGATTCGGGGTTTGCCGGCGGGGACGATGCCGCAGAAGGTGGCCCGGAAGAGCGTGTCGGAGTAGCGTCCGTCGATCACCTTCTGCGCAGTTCCCGTCTTGCCGGCGACGGAATAGCCCCGAATCGCGGCTCGGCGGGCGGTTCCGTCCGGAGAGGCGACGCCGAGCATCATCGCGCGGACCTTCCGCGCGGTCGCGGCCGTAATCGGGCGTCCGGCAGGCGTCGGAACATGGCTGTAGAGGTCGTTGCCGTCGCGATCCGTCACGCGGTTCACGACATACGGCTGCATGCGCAGTCCGTCGTTCGCAATCGCCTGAAAGGCCGAAGCGAGCTGGATCGCGGTGACCGAGACGCCCTGCCCGATCGGTGCGCGCGACCACTTGACCTTGTCCCATTTCTTCCAATAGGGAAGGATGCCGCACTCCTCGCCCGGAAGCTCGATCCCGGTCTTGCTTCCGAATCCGAACTTGCTCATGTAGGTCCAGAGCCGCTCGGGGCCCAGGTCGTATCCGATCTTGCCCATGACGATGTTCGAAGAGTGGACGATCGCGTCCTTGACGGACATCCGCGGCTCCCACACGTGCCGGCCGTCGCCCGGCAGCCGGAAGTAGCGGTCGTCGTCGCGGTTCGTGGAGTACAGCGAATCCGGTCCGACCATCCCCGCGTCGATGGCCGCCGCCGCGGTGATGACCTTCATCACAGACCCGGGCTCGAAGGTGAAGGAGGTGACGCGGTTGACCTTCGCGGACTCGCGCGCGCGGCCGAACAGGAGCGGATCGAAGTCCGGAAGCGACGCCATGGCGAGGACGGCTCCCGTCGCGGAATCCATGACCAGGCACCAGCCCGAACCGGCGCCGTATTCCCGAACCCCCCACTGGAGGGCCGTCTCCGCCTCGTACTGGAGATTGTGGTCGATGGTGAGAAAGACGCTCGAGCCCGGAATCGGCGGAATCGCCTCCTTGCGGCGGTCGTAAAGTTCGGCGCCGCGCGCGTTCTTCATGCCTCGAATCTTTCCGGGGACTCCGGACAGCCACCTGTCGTACTTGAGCTCGATGCCAGCGGACCCGACGCCTTCGGCGTTGACCGACCCGAGAACATGGCTCATGAGACGCCCGTGCAGGTACTGCCGGACTTGGGTATCCTCGATGACGATGCCGGAGACAAGCTTCGAGTCCGCAAGGATGCGGTGCGCGACAGGATCGGACGAAACGGCAAGAAACTGATAGCGCTTCGCGGCGTTCTCCGCCATGGCCATAACCTTGCCGTAGTCGAGCTTGAGGGCGTCAGAAATGGTACGGACAATCGCCGCGCGGGAGCGGGGCCCCTTTTCCCCCTTCACCCTGACGATCCGGTTGGTGAGATCCACCGGATCAAGCCGATATTCCCACACGGGAACAGACTTGACAAGCGGAACCTTCTCGCCGAATGCGTCGAAAACCGAACCCCGACAGGCGTTCACGCTCTTCTCGAACGTGTAGTCGAGAGAGTCGACGTTCGGGGCAATGTGAGCGCGGACCAGCTGCTGCGAGACATAGACGGCGAAGGCTGCCAGGAGACCGACCGGCAGCCAGAAGCGCCAATTCTCCCCGCGCATCGGCATCGCTTACCTGCGAACGCGACGGGCGGTCCGGGAAGAGTCCTTGCGCGCCGCACCGCCGCCAAACGCCGCGATTCCGGTATTCCGGCGGCTGTTGGCTCGGGCGACCGAAATCTGGCCGGCATACGGACGCCCGTCGGCCTTCATGCGGACGACCTGCTCGGACTTCGGATAGCGCATCGCAAGCCCGTGGCGCAGCAATGCGACCTCGAGCTTCTCGCTGGTCTTCATCTCGTCCCACCGTGCGGACTCGCGCGAACGCTCGTCCTCGAGTCGCTCGAGCTGCTTGCCGAGACGTCCGTTCGCGTCCCTGAGCTGATCGCAGCTCGAGGTCGCGAGGAAGTTGAGAATGACCATGACGAACAGCATGAGCCCGATCGCGGAGATCTGCACCGTGCGGCCCGTCACGACGGACATCTTCTTCGAGATTTTACGGTTCTTTTTCAATTTCTATTACCCTCAGTTTTGCGCTACGCGAGCGCGGGTTGACACTCATTTCCGTTTCGGTCGCGGTCACGGCCTTCCGGGTCACCGCCACCGCCTTCGGTTCAGCGCCTTCCCACCGTGCTCCTCCCTGCTGCAGGGAAACCATTCTCCCCACATGGTCGGCGAAACAACGCTTCACCGTCCGGTCGGTCAGCGACTCGAAGGAGATCACCGCGAACCTTCCGCCCGGCTTCAGAAGCCCGAGCCCGTCCGCCAGCGCCCTCTCCAGCTCGCCCATTTCGTCATTGACTTCCATCCGCAGGGCCTGGAAGACGCGGGTCGCGGGATGATGCCCGCTGCGCCGTCCGACCGTCCGCTCGATGAAGTCCGCGAGCTCCGTCGTTGTCCCGAACCGCGTCCCGCGACCGCGCTCGGCCACGATGGCCTTCGCGATGCGGCGGGCATTGGGCTCCTCGCCCCAGATGCGGAAGATCTCTTCCAACCGTTCCGCACTCTCCTCGTTCACCAGGTCTGCGGCGCTCCGTCCGCCCGACCGGTCCATGCGCATGTCGAGGGGACCCTCGCGCAGGAAGCTGAACCCCCGTCCGGCTTCGTCCAGCTGAGGACTCGACACGCCCAGGTCCAGCAGAATCCCGTCGACTTCCTTCCAACCGTTCTCATGCGAAATTCTCTTGATGTCCCCGTGACATCCCTTCGCGACTCTCAGTCCCGCGGCCGATCCGATCTCGCGGAGAGCCTGTTCGTCGCGATCAATGCCGAGAACCTCTCCGCCTCGGGCGAGAATCTCCTTCGCGTGCCCGGCCCGCCCGAGGGTGCCGTCCACGTACCGTCCGCCGGGCTTCACGCCCAGCGCTCCGATCGTTTCCTTCAGAAGAACTGGAATGTGCTTGTCCATATTCCGGTCTCCCCGTCAGAATCCTGCGGCGTCCAGCGCGGCGTCCAGCGCCTTCTGATCGACCTTCGCCTCCGGCGCGAGCGCGTCGGGCGACCACAGCTTGATCATGCGGACCGAACCCACCATCGCGACCGTCGTCGTCAAGTTCGCAAACTGAAGGAGCTTGTCGCAGACGCGGATTCGGCCTTGGACGTCAAGCATGAGCTGCTCGGAGTTCGCACCGATCGCCTGAAGCGCGCGGTTCAGCGCCGGATCAAAGAGCGCCTTCTCGCGAAGCTTCTCGAGACGAGCCTCCATCTCCGCCCGAGGGATGAGATTGAGACACTTCTCCGTACGGTCGGGCATCACGTAGACGTACTCCGGATCCCCCATGACGGCCCGCCATTCGCTCGGAATGGTAAACCGCTTCTTGGGATCCAGGGCATGATCGACGCGTCCGACAAGGACGCCCGACATGACTGGAGTCGACTGCGCGACACTCTGTTTGCCCACCTTTGACATTTCCTGACACTAGTATACACATTGTGACACCACTGCGCAAGAGGTATTTTCAAAAAAGTTTTATCGCTTTAAAAATCAGCAGGGAAGAAAAAAGCGCGCCGGGAAATCAGCGCGCCGTCGAGAAAAACTCGAGATGCGAGGTGCGCGGCCGTTCGAGGCGGATCGTACGCGTCCGCTGCGCCGAATCTGCGACAAAGGGCAGCGTGACGACCAGCCCGTCCGTCGCGCAGTCTTCCTGACGGAACGCCAGGAGCGCCGCGCGGCCGGTTTCGGGATCATGATAGGCGAAGGCCGTCCATCCCGCGCGGTCGTTCTCGGAATGCCACGGCGTCAGCACGTAGAAGTCCTTCAGGAGCAGCGGGGCGATTGCGCGCCACTCCGCCAGATTGCGGCGGAGCAGCCCGTAGTCGAGATCCGGATTGTGCGTGAACGCCTCGCCGTAGTTGCACACGGGAAGGAACGAGGCACGGAAGACATACTCGTCCGATCCCGCGCCGGCGGACGCCTCGAGCTCCCATTTCGTTTCCTTCGTCGCCGAGCCGTGGAACGGAATCCACTTCGGGAACGTCGACGTCATCGACAGCCGAAGCGCGGACGTCGTCCGGTCCGCGTCGCTCCTGAGAAGAGGAATCGCGCGGCGCATCGACTCGAGGTCATTGCGTCCCCCGCCGGACGCGCAGGAATCGACGAACGCGCACTTCCCCTTCCCGCGGCAATATCCGATGATTCCGTCCCAGAGCGCATAGTGCCCCTGGATGCCGAGATTCTCGGAAATTCCGCGGCGGACGAGTCCGGTCGCCTTCTCCGAGCGCGCGTCAAGCGTCTTCCACGCGTCGGCGGGGTCGGAGTTGTTGTCCTCGCGGTACATGTCGACGGCGTTCTCGTCCATCATCTTCACGATGCGCCCGAGCGTCCACTTCAGGCAGTCGGGATTGCCAAGGTCGCTCGTGATGACGTCCTTGTTCCGCGTCGACTGAATCGCCCACTCGGACTTGTATCCGAAGTTCGTCACGAGGTTCGCGACGTCCGTCACGCGCTCGGGCTCGAACCACACGAGCGTCTTCAGCCCCGCCGCGTGACACGCCTCGTTCGATTCGCGGAACGACGTTCCCGGCCATTTGACGCGGTCAAGCTCCCAGCTGCCGACCGTCTGCCACCAGAGCTTCTCCACGGTATTCCCGGCGGGATCCGAATACCAGCCGGCGTCGAACCAGCGGAAATCCGGCGCAACGCGTTCGGCAACGAGCTTGTCGAGCGTCGGCTTCCAGGTCGTCGCGCGTTCGGAGATCGAGCCGTCGGAATTGGGAAGCCCGGTGTCCGCCGCGAAACACGCCGTGGTGAACGGCTGGAGGTCGGATCCGTCGGCGTTCTTCGGCAGGACGTGTCGGACGAACCAGCGCCGCCAGAGATTGCCCGCGGCGTCGGCCGCGCGTCCGCGGTAGGGCACGCGCGCAACGAGGGCCGTGCGGATCTGCTCGCCCGGACGGAGCCGGGCCTCGAACCCGAGGCAGCTCTCGCCGAGAAACCGCGCGCCGCCCGTGACGGAGGACGCCGAACACGACCAGGTTCCGGCCCAGCCGAGCGCAAGGAGCGTTCCCCCGTCGCCGTGCGCGAGGTCGAAGTACGGAAAGGCCCCGTGCGTCGCCCGCCCTTCGCGCGAGACGAATTCCTTCGGTCCCGCCGACAGGTCCTGCTCGTAGGGCGCGTAGCGTCCGCCGTGGTCGCCGAGAATGCCCCGCAGAACCGGCTTGTCTCCCGAGAAGACCTGGTCGATCGCACGGACGTTCTTCAGCACCTGGGAGGGACTGTCCCCGTCGTTGCGGAACCAGACCGTATACCAGTCCGCCCCCGGGAAGTCTGAAAAGGTCTCGTGCTCGACGTACACCGTGAGCGTTTCGTCGACCGGTCCGACGGCCCCGCGATAGTCGCGTCCGCCGTAGTTGAAGGAAAACGGAAGCGGCTCCTCCGCTCCTGCGGCAAACGCCGCGGAGGCGAAGAGAATCGAGCCGGCAGTCAAAATGCGGACGGTCGTCATGGCCGCGTTTCTTGTCCGCGCGTCACAAGACGCGCCTGGGTGATGCGGATCTCGGCAATCGCCTCGTCCGTCTGGTCGTCGGAAAAGTCCTTGACCGAACTGTCCATCGGACACGGTCCGTCGTTTGTGCGGTTGCGGATCGACGGAACCTCGGTTTCGAAACGCCATCCGATTCCGTGTCGCTTCAGAATCGAAATCGCTCCGGCGGACATCACCGGGGCGAAGACTGAGGCGACGCCGAGCTTCGCGTAGAGGAAGGCCGCCGCGCGTCCGACGACGCGGTCATGGCAGCGCGCCTTCGCAAACCGCCCGGGCCCTTGGTCGATCGCGTCAAGCAGCGGCTTCACGCCGCGCGCACGCGAGGACCATTCCGCGCCGTCCGCGAGATACGCCACGATCGTGTCCGCGCCGAACGCGAATCCCTGGGGGTCCGAAGCGCGGACGCGGATCGCCTTCCGCTCCGCCGGACAGTAATTCTCGCACCGGCCGCAGCCGATGCAGGCGGACGGGTCGACCTTCGGATGCGCAACCGCCCCGCCGCCGTCCGTCACGAGCGAAATCGCCTGGCACGGGCAGCGCTCGCTGCAGAGCGTGCAGGCCTCGCCCGCGGTCGTCTTGCAGTTCGCGCGCGTCCACTCGGCAACGCCGATCCGCACGCGAGCCCTCTCCGCCGGACGGAAACGGAGCAGCGCGGACGCGGGACAGGCCTCGGCGCAGCGCGCGCAGGACGGATCGCAGGCGCCGCGCGCGAAATCGAGCTTCGGCATCATCGCGCCCGAAAGTCCGTAGTCGAGAAGCCCCGCCGGCGCGAGAACATGCTCGGGACACGAGGAGATGCAGAGTCCGCACGCCGTGCACGCCGCGCGGAAACGCGTCAGCGACACCGCGCCCGGCGGCATCGCCACGCGCGAGTGCCGTTGCGCGGTCCCGATTCCCGCTGAAGCGCCGGCAACCACAGCGACCGCGCCCGCACCGAGGATGAATTCACGCCGCCTCATCTTCCGATCGCCCCCTTCCGACAGGCCCCGAGGCAGTTGAAGCAGCGCACGCACCGCGAGTTGTCGATGTCCTTCGCCTTGAAATCGATGGCGCCGGACTTGCAGCCCCGCTCGCAGACGCCGCAGCCGACGCATTTCGCCGCGTCGATCCTGAGGCGCACGAGCGGACGCGCCGACGCAAGCGCCAGGCATCCGCCGACCGGACAGAGCCGGTTGCAGAGCCAGCGGCCTTTCCAGAACGCCAGTACGGCCACAAAGACAAGGGTCAGCGCCGAGACCGCCAGCGCAATGGCCGCGGGCACGGCGATCTCGCCGCTCATGAGCCAGTACTTCTCGTGCGCGTCGCTCCACGCGGCGCCGCAGTTGACGGCCCATTGAAACGCGGGCCGGACGAGATTCGCGACAAGGCGTCCGTACGCGCTGAACGGATCGAGCGCGGAGGCAAGCGCGGTCACACCGCAGAAGGCCAGCGGCACGAGGACAGCGAGCGGCACGATCCATCGGAACCCAGAGCGGTCGGCGGAGAATCCGCGCTTCGCGAACGGGCGGCGCAACCGGATGAAGACGTCTTGCAGCACGCCGAGCGGACAGACCGTCGAGCAGTAGACGCGTCCGAACAGCAGTGTTACCGCAAGAACCGCGATGACTGCGACGACATTGAGCGCAAGAAGCGCGGGCAGGAACTGCAGCCGGGCGGTCCACGTGAAGTCCGGCGCCGCGTCAAGGAAAAGCGCAGCGGACACGATCGGCGCCAGAAACGCCGCGTTGATCGAGAAGAAGAGGAGAACTGCCGCGACGACGCGCAGCGGCTTCAGAAGACCTTTCAACTCCGACCCTTCCTGATCGCCTCGACCATCGCGTTGACCTTCTTGAACTCCGCGGCGACGTCGATGTGCTGAGGACATTTCGGATGACACCGGCCGCATCCGGTGCAGCGCGAGGCGTCCGCCTTCGGTCCGACCTTGTTGCGGTAGATCACGAGGAACTTCTTCCGGTCGGCCGCGGACATTCCGACGCCGTCGCCCTTCGGACCGAGAAGGCCCTCCGTGCGGCAGGCGTTGACGACGCCGAAGACGCCGGGGATGTCGACGCCGTGCGGACACGGCGCGCAGTACGCGCAACCGGTGCACGGCAACAGGTTCGTGCCGCGGAACTTGTCGCGGATGCCGTTGTAGGCCGCCATCTCGTCCGCGGTGAGCGGCTGGAAGTCCCGGTAGGTCCTGCAGTTGTCAACGACATCCGACATCTGGCTCATGCCCGAGAGCGCGACAGCGACACCGGGAAGCGACGAGACGTACCGAAGCGCCCAGCCCGCCGGCGACAGGCCCGGCTTGAGCTCCTCGAGCGCCTGGCGCGCGGCGACGTTGAGGTTCGCGAGACGGCCCGCGTGAAGCGGCTCCATCACGATGATCGGAAGCCCCGCGTCGCGAACCATCTCGTAGTAGGCGCGTCCGCCCCCGCGCATCTCGTTCGCGTTGAGCTGGAGCATCACGAACGACCAGCCCGCAGTGTCCTTCTGATCGAGGAAACGCTTCAGATCCTCCTTGCCGCCGTGAAAGGAGAAGCCGAGGTGTCGGATGCGTCCGGCTTCGCGCTCGGACTTGAGATAGTCCAGGACACCGCCCTTGAGGTAGAACTCCTCGTAGCGGCCGTAGTTGCCGATGGCGTGAAGGAGGTAGTTGTCGAAATACGAGGTGCGGCAGGCGGCGAGCTGCTTCTGGAAGATCCCCTTCGCGTGGTCGACGCCCTTCGCGCCGTGTCCGCCCGGCATCTTGTTGACGATGAAGAGCTTCTTGCGGTCGTATTTCTCGAGCACCTTTCCGGTGTAGACCTGAGAGTTTCCGCCGATGTACATCCACGCGGTGTCGAAGTAGTTGACGCCGTGGCGGATCGCATAGTCGATCAGCTTGTCCGAAACCTCCTCGTCGATTTCGTTTCCGCGCTTGCAGGGAAGGCGCATCATGCCGAAGCCCAGTCGCGAGAGCTTGCGTCCGGGTTCCGGAGCGTAGTCGACCGCCGAGACCTGAAAGGGATCGGGGTCGTCGGCGTCCGCCGCGAGGGCGTCGAGGAAGGCGAAGCGGGAGAGCGCGCAGCCGCAGCCGCACGCGAAACCTCCGCGCGCGAGCAGGTCGAGCATGGAGCGACGGGTCATCAGGTCCATCATGTCTTTTCTCCTCTGGGGGCCGTCCCCGGCCGCAGCCTAGTCGAACTGGAAGGTCTGTCCGAACACCGGGGCGACCGCATTCGGAATCCCCAGCTCCTTGAGAATCTCCTCCATCGCGGCGACCTTGTCGGGTTCGCCGTGGATGGCGAACGCGTGGCGGACGTTGTCCTTGACCTCGCCGATCCATTCGATGAGGCCGGCGCGGTCGGCATGGGCCGAGAGCGCGTTGATCACCTCGACCCTCGCCCGGAGCTCGACTTCCTCGCCGAAGATCTTGAGCGGGGTCTTCCGCTCGACGATGCGGCGTCCGAGCGTGTTCTCCGCCTGGAAGCCGGTGATCAGGACGATGTTGTTTTCGTCCTGCACGCAGTGCTTCAGGTGATGAAGGACGCGTCCGCCCTCACACATGCCGGATGCGGCGATGATGATCATCGGACCCGGCGCGTCGTTGAGCGCCATCGACTCCTCCGGCGTCCCGACGAAGGTCATGCCGGGGAAGGTCAGCGGATCCTTCCCCTCGGCGAGCATCTGCCGCGCCTCGTCGTTGTAGACCTCGCGGTGCTTGGCGTAGATCCTCGTGGCCTTCTGCGAAAGAGGCGAGTCGATGTAGACCTTGACCTCGCGCGGAACCTTCTTCTGCTCGCGAAGCTTGTTCAGGTGGTAGATGATCTGCTGGGTGCGTCCGACCGAGAACGCGGGAATCAGGAGCTTCGAGTTGCGCCGGTCGATGTACTTGAGGTAGCTCTCGAGCCTCAGCTCGACGTCGTCCGCACTCGGGTGAAAGCGGTCGGCGTAGGTCGACTCGACCAGCAGGATGTCGGCGCCCGCCGGATACTCGTAGTGGCGGATGATCGGCTGGTTGGGCTGGCCGAGGTCGCCGGAGAAGAGCAGACGGTGGTTGTGCCCGTGGTCGGGCCGGATGTCGATCTGAACCAGCGCCGAACCGAGGATATGGCCGGCGTTGAAGAACTCGAGCGTGACGCCGCGGCAGATCTCGCGCGGCTCGTGCATGTGGGTCGGCGCGAAGAGCTGCATCAGCGCGTCGACGTCGCACTCCTCATAGAGCGGCTCCAGGGGGCTCTTGCCGTCCTTCTTGCGCTTTTTGTTGATGTATTCGAGGTCGCGCTTCTGGAGGAAGCACGAGTCGCGCAGCATGATGTCGCAGAGGTCGGTCGTCGACGAGCGCGCGAAGACGCGTCCGCGGAAGCCCTGGCGCACGAGCTGCGGGAGGTTTCCCGAGTGGTCGATGTGCGCGTGCGAGAGGATCACGTAGTCGATCGTCTGGGGGTCGATCGGGAGCTTTCGGTTCTTCTCGAACGCCTCCTTTCGGTTGCCCTGGTAGAGCCCGCAGTCGAGGAGAATCCGCTTGCCGTTCGCCTCGAGGAGATGCATGGAACCCGTCGTCGTGTGAGCTGCGCCGTAAAACGTGATCTTCATCCGACCTCCCTCTTTTTGGATTTCAGTGATCAGCGATCGAGCTCGCGCGCGACCAGAAAGGCAAAGTCGCGCACCGCCGGATCCGAAGCCTTCTCTCCGATCGCCCGGACGCACGGGACGTCCTCCTTGCGGCCGCACCAGCGGAGCTGGTCGAGGAAATAGTTGACGCGATAGGCGTCGGGCATCGTCGCGACGGACGCGAGCAGCGCCTTCGTCCAGATGCGGCGGGCCTTCGGGGCCTCGGGCCACTTCGCGCACATCACGAGCTGCGAGACGGCGGCGATCTTGGTGGCCGCCATCGGGTCGGTGTCGTAGGCGCCCTTCACCTGCGCGAGAAGCGCTCCCGCGGACGGCGCGTCGGCGACGCAGGCCTTGAGCTTCTCGGGCGTCGTCTCGGCCTTGATCGCGGCATCGTTCCGACGCTGCCATTCGACGGCCATCGGAAGCTTCGCGTCGGATGACATGCCGGGGCCGTAATCGGCGAAGGCGTTGGGCTCGGCCGTCTGCGCGACGGCCGGGACCGGGGTCTTCGATTCGCGGATCTCGGCGAGCGTGCGTCCGTCCTGAACGGAGACGCAGCCGCACGCCAGGAGCGCCGCAGCGGCAACGACCTTCAATCCTTTGATTTCAAATTTCATATTTCAGATCCTTTAACGCAAACTCTCAGACAATCAAACAACCCAAACGCTCAAACAACCCCAACACCTGTTCAACCCTTGTTGAACTCGGTCGCCCAGGGTTCGCGCATCGACTGGCTGAGGAACCGGTCGGCGGCGGGATCGTCCTTCGCCCGGAGGGCTACGGGGTCGAACTCGAACCCGCGCCCGAGGCGTTCGGCGACGATGCCGAGGTTGAACATCGTGCAGGAGCGGAATCCGTTGGACTCGTTCAGCGCGAAGGTCTTTCGTCCGCGGACGGACTCCATGAAGTCCGTCACCTGCGGCGCGGGCTCGGGAAGCGACTTGAGGGTCTCGACGACCTTCGCGTCGGGCCACCAGCCCTTGTCGTCCTTGAGCCGGAGCGTCGTGGATCCTCCGCCCTTCGGGTAGACGCACAGTCCGTTGGAACCCCTGAGCAGCGGCTCTCCCCTGAGCGACTCGTCGCCGTCGAGCGCGACTGTGGTCCCGTCCGCATACGTCAGCGTGATGCGGTCGAAGCGGCCGACGGCCTCCGGATGCTGCTTCGGGCCGAGGTAGCCGATCCTGACCGGGCTCGTCTCGTCCTTGCAGAGCAGGTACTGAAGCGGATCCAGGTAATGCTGCGCCATGTCCCCGAGCCCGCCCGAGTCATAGTCCCAGTAGCCGCGGAAGCTCGTGCCCACGCGGTGCTGGGAGTACGGACGCCACGGCGCCGGACCGAGCCACATGTCGTAGTCGAAGCCCTCCGGAATCGGCTCCGGAGCCTGATTCACGCGGCCGGACCAGCCGAACTTCCAGCTGAAGCCCTGTCCCGCGCCGAAGGTGCACGCGAGAGGTCCCGTTCCGAGAAGTCCGCTCTCGACGATCTGGCGGATCGGCTTGACCGGAGTTCCGAAGCCGTAGAACGTGTCCTGGAAGCGGAACCACGTGTTGAGGCGGAACATGCGCTTGTTCGCCTTCACGGCCTCCATCACCCGCTTTCCTTCGCCGACCGTGCGGGTCATCGGCTTCTCGCACCAGATGTCCTTGCCCGCGTTGGCGGCCATCACGGACTGGACGCCGTGCCAGTGCGGCGGCGTGCAGATGTGGACGATGTCGACGCCGGGATCCTCGAGGAGCCGGAGGAAGTTGTCGTAGGCCTTGACCTTGCCCCAGCCCGCCTTCTCGGCAGCCGAGAGTCCCTGGCGGACCCGGTAGTCGAACGGATCGCACAGACCCACGAGACGCGAGCCCTTGTACGGGAGGTGATTTTCGCTGTGCGCAATGCAGCCGAAGCCGATCAGCGCGCGCGTGAGCTGGTTCGAAGGCGCGGTCGCGCCCCAGAGCGTCTTCGCGGGAATGATGTTAAAGAGACCCGCCGCACCAGCCATCGTGATGAACTGCCTGCGAGATGTCGAAGTTTTCATGCCATGATTATACCAAAATCCAGCTGTCTTGAAAGCTGAAAAAACAATCGGCCGGTCGCAGGACCGGCCGATCGCGCTCTGGACCTCTCGGACCCGGCGTTCTGCCGCCGCCTCAGCGGTTGGTGGCGTAGAGCGGACCGAAGTTCCGGCAGGCGCGGAAGTCGGCGCCGGTCGGATCGTCGGAGGCTCCGAAGAGACCCCAGCAGTGCGGACGGTACACGTCGTCCTCGGAGACGTTGTGCATCGCGACCGGAATGCGGAGCATCGACGCGAGCGTGATGAGGTCCGCGCCGATGTGGCCGTAGGAGATGGCGCCGTGGTTCGCCGCCCAGGCGTTCATCACCGAGTACACGTCCTTGAACGCGCCCGTGCCGGTGAGGCGCGGCGCGAACCAGGTGCAGGGCCATTCCGGATTGGTGCGGTTCATCAGCATTTCCTGCTGCTTCGCATCGAGCGTCGTCGACCAGCCCTCGGCGATCTGCAGCGCGGGCCCGAGGCCCTTCACCATCGAGATGCGGCACATCGTGAGCGGAATGTCCTTCGGCGTCAGGAACGAGCTCGAGAAGCCGCCGCCGCGGAAATACTCCACGCCCGCCGGCACCCACTCCGTGGCCTTCATCGTCGCGTCGATGTCCTTCTGCGTGACCTCCCACCAGTTCTTGAAGACGCGCCGGCCCTTCTCCTTCATCTCGCCCGCCGCGTCGAGGCAGCAGCTGCCCGAGTTGATGAGGTGGATGATGCCGTTCTTCGCGATGCCCGCGAGTCCTTTGCCGGTCGCGCGCTTCACGGCGTCATTGGACCAGTAGGTTCTCACGTCCGCGAACATCTGCGCCTTGTTCGTGAGAAGGTGCATCAGGAGCATGCAGATGCCGTTCAGCGAATCGTTCTCGGTCGCGACGATCTGCGGCATCTTCGGCCCGTTCCAGTCAAACGAGGAGTTGCAGAACGCCTCCATGACGTCGCCGTTCGGCCGGTAGTCGGTCCACTGGCGCTGACCCTGGAAGCCCGCGGCGATCGCGTTGCGTCCGACCGCCTCCTCGCCGAAGCCCATTTCCTTCAGCTTGGGGTTCCCGACCATCATGTCGCGCATGATCATCGCCATCTTGACGACGTACTCCCAGTCGGCGTCCTTCGCCGCGCGGGACTTCTGGATGGCCTTCGGATTGTAGTCCTTTCCCTCCTTGCAGTTCTTCTTGAACCACGCGAGCGCGTTGTTGTACTCGTCCTTGTCATAGATGCCCTCGACGATGCGGCGGTCGATCTCGCACATGTCCATGTTCTCGGGCGCCATCCCGAGGAAGTCCTGGAAAAGGCCGACGTCGACGAAGGAGCCCGCGATGCCCATCGAGCTCGAGCCGACGGAGAGGTAGCTCTTGCCCTTCATCATCGCGACGGCGAGACCCGACTTCACGAAACGGAGGATCTTCTCGGAGACGTCCTTCGGAACGCTCGTGTCCTTCGCGTCCTGGACCTCGCGGCCGTAGATGCCGTACGCGGGCATGCCGCGCTGGGCGTAGCCCGCGAGCATGCAGGCGAGATAGACCGCGCCCGGGCGCTCGGTGCCGTTGAAGCCCCAGACCGCCTTCGGCATCGTCGGATCGATGTCCATCGTTTCCGTGCCGTAGCACCAGCACGGCGTCACCGAGAGGGACACGCCGACGTTGTTGTCGCGGAACTTGTTCGCGCAGGCCGCGGCCTCCGCGCGTCCGCCGATCGTCGTGTCGGCGATGACGCACTGGACGGGAGTGCCGTCCGGATACGCGAGCGTCTCGCTGATGAGCTTGGCGGCCGTCTTCGCCATGTTCATCGTCTGCACTTCGAGCGACTCGCGGACGCCCCTCCGGCGGCCGTCGATGATCGGGCGAATGCCGACCTTGGGGAATCCGTTTTCGGTCCAAATTGTCTGTGCCATCTTGATTCGTTCCTTTCTTGAGTTTTTTCTCCGCCAGAAATTTTTCCGCCAGCCCCCAGATTTCAAATCTCAGATCTCAAATCTGAATTACTGAATAATCTGAATTTGCAGATTCTGAAATCTGAAATTTGAGATTTGAGATTACCGGGTTTTCTTCTCGACGACCGGGTACGCGCCCCGCTTGAGCGTAATCACGTAGACCGTGTCGCCCTTGACCGTCTTCGCGGTTTCCGTGCCGTCCGCGTTCTTCACGAGCCCGGCGCCGCGCGTTCCGTAGATCGCCTCGCCGTTCGCCGCGAACCACGTGCCGACGTCCTTCATCACCTCGACGGCTCGCGCCGGGAACTGCCCGGAGCCGTCAGGCCCGATGTTCATCAGCATGTTGGAGTCCTTCGCCGCCGCGCGGCAGACCATCGAGCAGACCTCCTCGGGGCTGCGGAAGTTCTTCTCGCCGATGCGGTAGCCCCAGACGTTGTTCTGGATGACGTCGCACTGCTCGATCGGACGGTCGGCCGTCACCGGCTGGTCCTTGGAGAAACCCGCCTCCGAATTCTCGCCCGGAAGGTCGCGCTCGAAGAGCTGGATGTCCTCCTTGTCCCGGATCGGCTGGTGGTTGTTGTTCGCGACAAGCACGTGCTTCGAGTGGATGAAGTCGTAGATCGAGTCGAACTCCCAGTCCAGCGTGCGCGTCCACTTCCCGTCCTTGCAGGTCGCGTGCTCCCACTCGCCGTCGAACCAGATGTTGCCCGGATTGTAGGATTCGATCAGCTCGGCGATCTGCGCGAGCATGAACTTCTTGTACGAGGCGTAGTCGCCCTTCCGCCCGGAGACTTTCACGGAGCTCGCGCAGTTGCCGGCCGGATAGTCGGTCCTGTGCCAGTCCATGAGCGAATAGTAGAAGTTGAGCTGGATCCCCTCCGCCTTGCACGCCGCGGCGAGCTCGCCGAGGATGTCGCGCTTGAACGGCGTGTTCGCGATGTTGTAGCCGTCGTCGGCTTTCGTCGGCCACAGCGAGAAGCCGTCATGGTGCCGCGAGGTGATCGTGATGTACTTCGCGCCCGCTCCCTTCACGACGCGAACCCATTCGCGGGCGTCGAACTTGGACGGATAGAAGCCGTGCATCATCCGCGAGTACGGCTCCTCGTCGAGATGGCCCTGCTGAAGATACCATTCGCCCTGCGCGTAGTTCGCATAGAGACCCCAGTGGATGAACACGCCGAATCGCTGGTCGGCGAAGTCCTTCCGCGCCTTGAGGTTCCACTCCGCAGGAACGTAGTCGCCAGAGGCGGATCCGTCCGTCTTTTCCGCAGGTCCGAGAGCCGCGCATCCCGCGAGCGCGACCGCCATGAGTCCGACAATTTTACGCATAATCAGTTCCCTTTGTTTGATCTTGCCCTCAGTTTATCAGAACTCCACGTCCGTGGACTGCGTTTTTAAACAGAAATTAACTGCGATTTTGGTTTACTTCTGACAGGTCCTCGTGCTATGATACGCACATGGTCCGGAAAACGTCAGGCGGAGGGGTCCGCAAGGTTTTGATCTCGCCGAAGCTCGAAGGCAAGGCGGGACGCGAACATCTCGGTGGAATCCTCCGCTATCTCGACGCGGGACACGTCTGGGACGTGGACATCGTCCGCTCCCCCGCGGAACTCTCTCCGGCGCGCGTCCGAAAGGCGATTGCGGACGGGGCGGAGGGCTTTCTCCTCAGCGTTCCCAAAGCCCGTCGCGCGCGCGGCGTCCTCGCCGCAATCGCCCGTGCGAAGCTGCCCGCCGTCCTTCTCGACAACCACAACGCCGAGCTGCCCCGCGGCGCCTTCGCCGCGATCCGGTTCGACGTCGAACGGATCGTGTCCGCCGGGCTCGACTTCCTCCTGCAGGCCTTTCCCGGCGCCGCCGCGGCGTTTCTCCCCGACGCCTCGGGCGAACCGTGGTCCGCGGTCCGCGCCGCGGCCTTCAGGAAGCTGGCGAAAGCGCGCGGAATCCCGTTCGCCGTGCTCTCCGGCCGCACCCGCGGTCCGCGCCTGCGCGAGGAACTCGCGGCTCTGCCCGCGCCGGCCGTTCTGCTCGCCGCAAACGACCTGACCGCCCTTGCGGCGGTGGAGGCGTGCGCCGAGGCGGGAATCGACGTGCCCGGACGCATCGCCGTCCTCGGAATCGACAACGACGAGCTGATCTGCGGACATTCCCGTCCGCCGCTCGCGACCCTCGAACCCGACTTCGCGGGCGCAGGACGCCTCGCCGCGGAGACTCTGGAGCGGATGATAGACGGACGGTCCGTGCCGCGTGTCGTGATTCCGCCCGAAAGCGTCAACCGCATCGTGGTCCGCGACTCGGCCCGGCCGCCCGCGATCGGCTCCGCCCTGGTCGCCCACGCCCTCGCGTACATCCGCGCGGAGGCGACGCACGTCGGGGTCGGGGACGTCGCGCGTCATCTCGGAGTTTCGCGGACTCGGCTTGTCGCCTCGTTCCGCGCCAGCGGACGAACCGTCGCGGACGAAATCCGGGAGGCCCGCTTCGCGAAAGTCTTCGAGATTCTCTCCGATCCCAAGCAGGCGATCGGACCGATCGCCAACTTCTGCGGCTGGAAGTCCGAAACGCATCTCATGCACGCTTTCAGCAAACGTACCGGAATGACGATGCGTACGTGGCGAACCCGCCACGTACGCATCTCATACACGCCTTCCGCAAGCGGACGGGCCTAACGATGCGCGCCTGGCG
>CAZYQF010000008.1:0-11533 GCA_964650165.1 uncultured Lentisphaeraceae bacterium | reverse complement strand
CGATGCGCGCCTGGCGGCGGAATCAGCTCGCCTGAACCGGGGTCACGCCCTTCTTCAGGATGACGTTTCCGTACTTGCGCGTCTCGCCGGTGAGGACGATCGCATAGGCCTTCTTGGCGCGCTCGTAAAAGGCGTAGCGTTCCATTTTCTCGATCTTTCCGTCGTAGCCGAGCGCGGTGCGGTAGGCGGACTCGACCGCGGGGTCAAGCGAGTCGCCAGAAACGGCCTCCATCATCACGACCGGCGTCGAATAGCTGTCGAGCTCGAAAAGCGGAATGACGCCCTTGAGAAGCCGATCGGCCGGAATGCCGTCCGAGCGCAGGACGTAATTGCAGCCCTTTCCGAAGAAATGCGCCGGGAAGTGCGCGTCGGAGAAGACGATTTCGTCGCCATGGCCCATTTCGGCCAGGACCTTCAGCAGATCCGGCGAAACGACAGGAGAGATACCCTTGAGCATATTCGACCCTTTCTTGATGTTAGCCTTGAAAACCACCGTTCCGGAGGCAATGACCGCCGCCGCCACCGCAGACCCCACGAAAGCGCGCCGCGTCAGGTTCATCGTCAGAATCCCGGCAGGTTGAGCTGGCCGGAGACGCAGACCTTGCGGCCCTTGGAGAGCGTCGGGTCGGAGGTGTCGTAGACGACGAACTTGATGCCCTCGAAGCGCTTGGCGAGCTCGGATTGGATGTAATTCGAGACGCTCTTCACGTTGCCCTTGTCGTCATCAGAGAAGCCGATGGCGACGGACCGTCCGAGGCCGCCGATGCGGCGCAGCATGTGGAAGACGTGTTCGACGAAGTCGCGGATTGCGAACTCCTTGGCGAGTTCGGGATGCGCCGCCGTGGTTGCGGTCGCAAGCTTCTCGCCGTAGATCGGGTCGCTCTTCATCCGCTCCTTGAATCCGTCGTACGTCACCGCCGAATAGCGGCACATGCTGAGGTAGTAGTCGAGCTCCTCGGCATCCGTCCCGAACTCGCCGTCGCCGACGCCGTCCAGCCACTGGCGGTAGCCGCGCAAGTTGGACATCATCTCCTCGCGTTCCTCTTCGCCGAGCGCGTACTTGATGAAGATGCGGACGGCCTTCTCGATCGTCTCGGGGGAGTGTCCGCGCGCGGTCACGATCGCGAAGATTCGCCCCTCGCGGAGCGTCGTCTTCATCGCGTTGTAGCTCGGACCCGGCTTCTCTCCGTGCTCGATCTTCTCGAGCGCCGCGACCGTGTCGTCGAGAAACTGGTTGGGCTCGCCGGGATGGTCGGGATCCGCGAAGTTCCGGAACGCCTCCTCCCATCCGCCCGCAGGGGCGCGATAGTGGTCGGTGTCCGCCCGCACGAGAGCAAACGTCGAGGTCGAAACCTCGACCGGCTTCCACGTCCCGTCGTCCTCCAGATGCTCCATGCGGATCTTGGTGGGCATGTGGAGGATGTTGTCGTCCCAGTCGAAGATGTAGTACTTGAAGTCGCGGTTCGCGACTTCCTCGTTCACATAGGGAATGGGACGCCTGACGTTCATGCGACGACGCCCTCGAAATCGAATCCGCGGACCTTGGTGAGCTTCACGTCGACGAACGCGCCGACCTGGTCCGAATCCACGAACGTCACGCCGTCCACGTCCGGCGCCTGCGACATCATGCGGGCGACGCCGGGCGCCACGACGAGCGCTTTGAAGACCTGTCCGAGCCGGCGCTTCGAGCGGACCTTCCAGAGCGCCTTCGCCTGGTCCATGACCGCCTTCTCGCGGCGCTCGGCCTCCGCGCGGGACGGACGTCCCGCCATCTGGGCGCCCGCCGTGCCCTTCTCGGGCGAATACGCGAACGCGCCGAGATGATCGAACTGCATGCGCCGCAGGTCCGCCATCATCCGGTTGAACCGCCCTTCGGTCTCGCCCGGGAACCCGGTCATGATCGTGGTGCGAAGCGTCACGCCCGGAAGGACCGCGCGCAACAGCTCCGCGGCAGACTGGACCGCGTCGATCGATCCTGCGCGGTTCATTCTCGCGAGCACGTCCGGATCGGTGTGCTGCAGCGGCACGTCGAGATAGCGGACGGCATGCTTCGACGTCAGCATCCACGCGAGGAAGTCCTCGGTGATCTCGCTCGGATAGGTGTAGAGCACGCGCACCCAGAAGTCACACTTGATCCTGTCGATCGCCCTGAGCACGTCGACAAGACTGGTTTTGGGCTGTTTGGGCTTGCGGAGGTCGACGCCGTAGAGCATCGGGTCCTGCGCGACGATGTTGAGCTCGCGGCAGCCGCTCGAGACGAGCGCCTTCGCCTCACGGACGATCGACGCCATGGGACGCGAACGGTACTTGCCGCGGATGATCGGAATCGCGCAATAGGAGCAGCGGTGATTGCAGCCCTCGGCGACCTTGAGATACGCGAAGGCCTTGCCGGTGAACCGAAGCCCGGGAATCTTGGGCTCGGTCCACGTCTCGGGAACGCCGATCCAGTCGTCGACGCCGGCGAACTTGGACTTGAGCTCGGGATAGCGCTGCGGATAGCAGCCGGTCACGACGACCTTGCCGTAGTTGCCGTTCTCCTTGAGCTGGAGCGCGCGGAGGATTTCGGCCTCGGCCTCCTCTCGGGCGGACTCGATGAACGAACAGGTGTTGACGATCACGACGTCCGCACGGTCGGGGTCGGACGAAAGCGTCCATCCGTCCTTCAGCATGTTTCCGACGCGGACCTGCAGGTCGACCGCATTCTTGGCGCAGCCGAGCGAGACGAGGGCGATCGTTCCTTTTTTCTTCATTTCAACTGGAATTATATCAAACCTTCAGCAATTCTGCCGCGTCAAAGCGGTCCGACGGCCACGGATAGGCGCCGAGGGCCACGAGAGCCTCGCCGGCGAGGAAGAGGGAACCGCAGATCAGGGTGTTTGGGTGTTTGGGTGTTTGGGTTGGCACGCCGTGCACGCCGCCGGTTTGCGCAAGGGCGTCGGCGAGCGAGTCGCACGCGACGGCGGGAATGCCGACGGACCGCATGTGCACGGCCGTTTCCTCGGCGGAGAGCGAGCGCGGATTATTCGTCCTGACCGCAAAACCCTCGCGCACAAACGGCTTGAGAATCCGAAGGACCTCATCCACGTCCTTGTCGCCGCAGAAGCCGGCGATCAAGGAGAGTTGGGAATTTGGAAAGTCGGAAAGCTGGGAAGATTGGAGATCGGAGAGCGCGCGGGCAAGCGCTTGGGCGGCGGGGGGATTGTGGGCGCCGTCGACGATCACGTTGCCGACGCGCTGAAAGCGTCCGGGCCAAACGACCTGGGAGAGTCTTCGGGTTGTTTGGATTGAGAGCGTTTGGGTTTTGAGGAGAACCTTGAGGGCGGCAAGGACGGTGACGGCGTTCTCGCGGTTGAACGACCCGACGAGGGAGAAGTCGGACGGAATCTCGGATTCGGACGCGAGGTCGGGCGCGTAATGGAACGGCGCGCCGACCTCTTTTGCGCGGGATTCGACGACGGCACGGACGGACTCCGCGTTTCGGCCGAGCACCACGGGGACGCCGGACTTGATGATCCCCGCCTTCTCCGCGGCGACTTTCTCGACGGTGTCCCCGAGCCAGTCGCAGTGGTCGAGTCCGATCCGGGTGATGATGCAGAGCTCCGGTTCGCAGACGTTGGTCGCGTCGAGCCGTCCGCCCAAGCCCGTCTCGAGAATGACGTGCGCGCACTTCGCCTCCGCGTAAATCAGGAAGGCGACGGCGGTCAGGGCCTCGAAGAAGGTAAGATCAGGGGCGAGGACGGAGGTGACTTTCGCGGCGGCGCGTTCGAGGGTTTCGTCGTCGACGGGACGTCCGTCGAGGAAAAACCGCTCGTTGATGCGGACGAGATGCGGACTCGTGTACCTTCCGATCCTCGGACTTCCCGACTTCCCGACTTTCGGACTTTCCAATTTCTCAACACCTGCCAGGCAGGAATCAAGAATCGCGCACACCGCGCCCTTTCCGTTGGTGCCGGCGACGTGGATGGCCTTGAACTGCTTCTGGGGATCGCCGAGGGAGGCGCAGACGGTGCGGATGGTGTCGAGTCCGGGCTTCATTCCGAATCGCCGGCGGGCCGCCAGTTCCGAGAGAAAGTCGTTCGTCATGTCGGCCCTCAGTCAAACCAGCGGGAGGCCACGGCGGCGACGGCGGAAAGTCCGTACCCGGCGAGGACGAGCCACATGATCCGGTCCGTCAGGAGGATTTTCTCCGGGCGTCCGACGTCCGCCTTGCGATAGAGGAGGACGAGATAGCGCGCAAGGCCGAGGGCGACGAACACGGCGGTGGCCGAGAGATACCGGGTGTTGAAGCGGGCCACGGTGTCGGCCGCGAGAGTGTACCAGGTGTAGACCCCGACGGTCGCGAGCGCGGAGAGTGCGATCAGGATGTCCAGGACGACGGGGTGGTATCCGGCGAGCGCGGCGCGGGACTCGGAGGCGACCGACTTCTCGTGGCGGCGCTTGCAGAGCGCCAGAAAGAGCGACAGGGCGAACGCGCAGCCGAGGAGCCAGGGGGAGATTCGCACGGCCATCGCGGCGGCGCCGGCGACGGCGCGGAGAACAAAGCCCGCGGCGATGACCGCAACGTCGACGTAGGGAACCCGCTTGAGGAAGCCGGAATACGCGCACTGCATCACGGTGTAGACGAGGATGACGGCGAAGCCCCAGGTGCGGTCGGGATGGCGGAAGACGAGGTAGCACGGGAACATCATGCCGAGCGCGAAGAGCGAGAGCGCCATGCGGACGGCGGAAATGCGCGAGACGAGTCCGGCCGCGACGGGGCGTTTGCGCTTGACCGGATGCAGAAGATCCTCTTCGTAGTCCGCGACGTCGTTGAGGAGGTAGAACGCGCTCGAGATCAGGCAGAAGCTCGCGGCCATCGCGGTCACGAGGAGAAACGGACGCCATCCGCGGGCCATGGCGGACTGGGAGACGTCGGCGACGGCGAAGAACCAGGCGATGAAGACGAGTCCGTTCTTCGTCCACTGGTTGACGCGCAGCGCCCTCATCCAAGACACCATCATTTCCACTCGCTCCAGCGGACGATTCCCCAGAGAAGCGAATGATCGGACCTCACGGGACTTTCCGTTCGCTCGTAGAACGTCCAGAACTTCGACCAGTTGCGGTCGACGGCCGGCACCCAGCGGATCGGAAACAGCTCGAGAACCCTGCTCACCTTCGTCTCAACGTTTGCAGCTGCCGGCACGGATTCCACCGAACCCTCGTCCTTCGAACCGTCCGGCTTCCCAACCGTCCAGCTCTCGTAGAACGGCCACAGCCTGAAATAGGAGTCGTCTTTCCGACTGGTCCAGAACGGGAATACGCGGGTTTCATCGTCGTAAAGCTCGACGAGCTTCCATCCGAAGCGCGTGACGGACGAGGACTTCTGTCCGTCCGCATAGCCAAGTTCGTCCACGTATTCGTAGAACGGCCAGACGCTGAGCCTCTCGCGAGACGCCGACGACTCGTACTCGACCAGCGGCCAGGGAGCGCGCACGCGGATGCCGGAGGGCTTGAGGCGGACGTCTTCTCCGGGACGCGTGCGGTTCCACGTCGAGGAGATCGAGAAGAACGGCGGCAGGTAGTACTGCGCGCCTTCGCGCGCGCGGCGGACGCTTCCGTAGAACGGCCAGACCATCCAGGAACGGCCCTCGCCCGCAGTATCGCGGTCTTCGCGATAGCCGGCCCAGGTGACAAAGGGCCAGAGCGCATAGCGGTGGTCGGACTCGCGCTGGTGATTGACGCCGTAGAACGGCCAGAAACCCCAGCTGCCGTCGTCTCGCCAGTGGACGAACGGAAACAGCACCGCGTGAGTCGTCATCCACTTGTTCTCGGACGGACGGGGCGTGCGGTAGCGCATCCAAAGCGGCCAAAGGGCAAAGTCGAAGTCATAGAGAGTCAGCAGGTGCGGATGGTGCCCGCAGACCGGGAACAGCCCCGCATATCCTTCGCCTTCGCGTGTGCGTCCGTTGAACCAGACCGGGGCGAGGTCAAACTGATAGGCCGTGTCGGTGTAGGACTGATAGTGCACCACGTAGCAGAACCGCCACCAGTCGCGATGGGAGGTGAAGACCGGCCAGGCGACGTCCGTCACCTCGCCTTCGCGGGAGTAAAACGGACGCACCGCGGCGAAGTCGGCCCTTTGCTCGTAGAAAGGACCGACCTGAAACGCCGCGGCGAGCAGAAGGTTAGCGAACACGTTTCTGAAGCTCCTCGTATTCGGCGCGTTCGAACTCCGAAAGTTCCTTGACGCGGGCCTTGACGTTACGCAGGGTGTTCCGCGCCTTGCGGACGTCGCCCTTCGTCGCCTGGACGCGCGCGAGCGACATGACCATGCGGATGTCGCTCTCCTTTCCGTCCGCGCCCTTCGAGAGCTCGACGGCCTTCTCGATGCTCTTCTCGGCCTCGTCGAGATCGCCGTTCGAGTCCATCAGGATCGCGCCGAGCGTCTCCCAGGCGACATAGAGGTTGGGGTCGTTCTTGATCGCAAGGCGCGCATAGGTTTCGGCCTCGGCGAAGCGCTTGGTCCGGCGAAGGACCTCGGCAAGGTCGTTCTGGGCGAGCACGACCGGTTTCGCGGCGTCGGAGGCGCGCCGCAGGTACATCTCGGCCTCCTGGTTCTCGCCCCTCTGAAGCGCGAGCGAGCCCATCACGTAATTGGCGAGAGGAGCCTTGCGGTTGCGGCGCAGCACGTCGCGGGCATGGCGTTCGGCATCGACGGTGTCGTTGAGCGAGATGTCGAGTCCGATCACGAGGTCCTGCGTCGCCATGACGTCCGGACGGGCCTTCGCAGCCGCCACGAGCGCATCGCGGGCCGCGCGGCGCTTCTCCGTGCCCTGGCGGAGCATCACGAACGCCTTGGTCGTCTGGACGTGATAGTCGTTGACGCCCGTGGCGCGCTTCTCCATCTGAGGAAGGATGCGCTCCTCGAGTTCCTTGGTCAGCTTGCGCTTCGCGGCCTCGTCTTTGGCTGCGTCGCACTGCTGGATCAGAACGGCCGCGAGGAGGGACCACGTCTGCAGGTTGTCCGGATTCGCGTCCGTCGCCTTCTCGAGAAGCGCGCGGGCCCTGCCGAGCTCGTTCTTCATCATGTGGAGCATCGCGAGCTCGGTCGCCGCGCGCGGATCGTCGCCGGCGGCCTTCGTCGCGCGCTGGAGGTACTCGATCGCGCGCTCGCTGTTGCCGTCCATGAGCTCGAGCCGCATGAGTCCGATCAGCGCGTCATGGTTGGCGCCGTCCTGAGAGAGTACGCTTTCGTAGACTTCGCGGGACTTCTGGACGTCGCTGTCGCTCGCGTAGAGCGCCGCCATCATGTTGAGGATGTTCGAGCGTCGGTCCGTCGGAACGAAGTCGATCGCGCGGCGGATCTGGCTGAGCGCGTCGCCCGGACGGCCGGAGCGCGCCCAGCTGAAGCCGAGACGGATGAAGATCTCGGGGCTGCGGATGTAGCCGTAGGTGTTCGAGAGTTTCCAGAGGATGTAGCGGCGGTCCTTGTCGTCGACAATCGCCTTAAGGGCCTTTTCAAGCTCCTTTTTCTTGGCCGCGGCACGGGGATGACCCGCACGGGCCATCTCGAACTCGTTGAAGAGCGCGCAGACGTTGTCGCGGTCGATCTCCGAGAGGACGAGCTCGTACATCGTGAACGCCGCGTCATTGTCGCCGCGGTCCTGCAGGAACACGCCGCGGTCGTTGGCGATGAGCCCGAGGTGCCGCCTGAGCCTGAGGCGCATCATCTCGAGCGGGTCCTTCTCCTGCCACAGCCGGTAGCTCCCCCAGCCCTTCGGAGCGGCGAGGATCCTGTCAAACTCCGACCAGGCGTCCCAATCGGGGCGAACATCGGGGTTGGCGCCGAAGAACAGGAACTCCGGCACGGCCTTGATGTCCGCGGAATACCAGAGGTCCGGCGCGCCGAAGATGGCGACCTTCGAGGCGACGTTCGTGTCCGCCGCAAACCAGTCCTGGACGAACGGCAGCACGCCGAGCGCCAGAGACAGCGAAAGGTCCGAGTTCTTTTCGCCGCCGAGGCCCTTCTCCTCCACGAGCTTGCCGAGACTGGCGAGGTAGCGCTCGTCGAGATCGCGCTGGAGGCAGATCAGGTTCAGTTCCTTTCCCGCGTTCGCCGCCTCCAGACGGAGGTGGTCGTCCAGGACGCCGTCAGTCACGAACCACGTGCGGTCGCCGAGGTCGGCCAGGATCTTGCGCGCCGTCTTGTCCGCGAATTCGCCGCGGTCGGAGTCGAACGAGAAGAAGTCCAGAAAGACCGTGACGACGAAGACGAGGGCGAGCACCGGCAGCGCCACGAGCGCGAGCGAACGCCCCTTGAGGGCTGTCGGCTTGAGGTCGACGGACTCGTTGATCCGGACTTTGGCGAACGAGAGGAGCCACCAGTAGGCCAGGAGATAGCCTGCGGTCGCGGCCGCCATCGCACACGGGAGGACCGGCAGCATGCCGGCCGGACGCAGCAGCGCGGACGGACTCGCCGGCGTCGCGATCGCAAGGACCGAGATGAAGCTCATCGCGAGGTGGAAGATCCACTGGGAGAATCCGCTCTGCTGGTTGTAGGCGTTGTAGCTCGAGAACAGCGACACGGCGAACGGCAGCACCGCGAAGAGCGCCACGAGCAGCCAGTTGTCGACGGTCACCCACGACTTCGTCTCGTTCCAGCCGGCGCGCAGAGACTCGGTGAAGTCGCCCGCCGCGTTCGGCGCGTAGGCGAAGAACGTCACGAGCGCGACCAGGAGCACGGCGAACGTCGCGAGATACGGCTTCCCGCCGCGGCACTTTGAAACAGCCCAGGTCGCCGCGAGGTAGCCGAGACCGAGCGGCGCGAACACCGGGGAGTCGGCCAGGCCGAATCCGACCGCGACGCCGACGAGCGGCGGGAAGACCCAGCCGGACTTTCCCGCACGGGCGTAGGGGATGAACAGGGCAAACGTCGCAAGGGCCCAGGCCGTCTCGAATCCGGCGGACGACAGGTGTGTCGCCGCTTCGCGGACCGACGGGGTGAAGATGAAAATCAGCGTCGCGGAAACCGCCGCGACGCGGCTCGCGGCCGTCGCGTACTGCGCCGTCGCCTCGCCGTTGATCCGCTCGCGGGTGAAGAACGCCGTCAGGTGGTAGATCGCGAGGACGGACACGATTCCGCAGACCGGCGCCAGGAGATTCGAGCCGCCGAAGAGGCGATAGACCGCCGCCATCAGCGGATGCGGATTCACCGCTGCCGCGTCGAGTCCGTTCCAAAGCGCCATCAGGCGCGCGCCCTCGCCCGGGAAGGCGTATCCCGCCAGGGAAGTTAAATAGACGACCGCCGCGACCGCCGCGAGAATCCCCGCAATCGCCCAGTCCTTGCCACGAGAAACGACGTCCTTGAAACTTCCCATCACCTGCAGTTCCTTTCGATGCGCCGCACGTCGCCGCGCGCAGCCAGTTTCATCACATCGGCACCCGACAGCTTCGCGCGGATGACGAACCTCCCCTCGACGCGATCCGAGGCCGGATTCCCTCCAAGGGCCCTCACCGCCTCCGCAATCGGCTTCTCGTCGATCACGCTCAGCGGATAGATCAAGACATCTCCCTCGGCCCCGGTGCCGAGCTTGTCGAGCGCGTCCATCGCGCGGACGGCGTACGTCCCCTTCGCGCGGAGCTTCTCGACGGACTTCTCGGAGGCCTCGACCAGCGCCCGGGTGCAGGGTGTCACGGAAATGACGCGGAGGCCGCTGTCCGAAAGCTCGCGCCGGAATTTGTCGTCCGTCAGAACGTCGCAGGACACGAAATAGGGCGCCGTCTTGCGCGAGGAGAGAGCCGCCGGACTCCCCGCCGGAAGCGAGGACTCGGCGACGTTGATCACGTTGGTCACAAGCACCGTCTTCGTCACCGTCACGAGATTGGTCACGGTCACGATGCGGCGCTCTACGACCGGACCGAGCTCCGGCTCGACCGGCGCAATATTCTCGGCCGGCGCGTTGGTCGCCACGGCTGGCGCGGACGACGGGGCCGCGGCTTCGGGCTGTTCCTTGTCAGAGCACCCGATCGCGGCCACCAGCAGCATCAAACCGATTGCGTTCCTGACGTTCATCATCATTCCAACCCTCTCATACCTTCTTCAGCGCCTGCTCGAGGTCGGCGATCAGGTCGTCCGGATCCTCGAGTCCGATCGACAGCCGGATCAGGTCCGGCGGGATGCCCGCGGCCTTGAGCTGCGCGTCCGAGAGCTGACGATGGGTATGCGAAGCCGGATGCAGCACGCAGCTCCAGGCGTCCGCGACGTGCGTCACGATGCCGATGAGCTTGAGGGCGTCCATGAACTTGATGGAGGCCTTCCGGCCGCCCGCGATGCCGAACGTCATGACCCCGCACGGGGCCGGGCCGTCAAACTGCTTTCTGAGAAGCTTGCGGTAGGGCGAATCGGGAAGGCCCGCGAAGTTCACCCACGCGACCTTCTTCTGGGCCTTGAGCCACTTCGCGACCTTGAGGGCGGATTCCGCATGGCGGCGGACGCGGACGGCGAGCGACTCGAGCCCGAGGTTCAGGAGAAACGCGTTGAACGGGGACGGAATCGAGCCGAAGTCGCGCATGAGGTGCGCGGTGCACTTCGTGACGAACGCGAGCTTTCCGAAGGCCTTCGTATAGCTGAGGCCGTGGTAGGACGAGTCAGGCGCGACGAGTCCCGCGAAGCGTTCGGGATACTTGGACCAGTCGAAGTTTCCGCTGTCGACGATCACGCCGCCGACCTGCGAGGAATGTCCGTCCATGTACTTCGAAGTCGAGTGGACCACGATGTCCGCGCCGAACTGGAACGGGCGGCACAGGACCGGGGTCGGAAAGGTGTTGTCGACGATGAGGGGAAGTCCGTTCTTGTGAGCGGCCTTTGCGAACTTCGCGATGTCGAGGACAACGCCCGAGGGATTCGCGACCGTCTCGCCGAAAATGCACTTGGTGTTGGGACGGATCGCCTTCTCGATCGTCTTCGCGTCCGTGTCGGGGTCGACGAACGTGACTTCGATGCCGAGCTTCTTGAGCGAGACGCAGAAGAGGTTGAAGGTTCCGCCGTAGATCTGGGCGGAGCTGACGACATGGTCGCCGGCCGAACAGAGGTTCAGAATCGCAAACGTCGCCGCCGCCTGGCCCGAACTCGTCAGAATCGCCGCGACGCCGCCCTCGAGCGCGGCGATCTTCTTCGCCACCTGGTCGTTCGTCGGATTCGCCAGACGGGTGTAGAAATAGCCGGAGGCCTTGAGGTCGAACAGGTCCGCCATATGCTGTGTCGTGTCGTACTTGAACGTCGTCGACGCATAAATCGGAACCTGACGGGACTCACCGCACTTCGGCGTCCACCCTCCCTGAACGCAAAGTGTATCAATCTTCATTTCAATCATACCCTTTTCGTAATTAGCGGTATTATAGCACAAATGCGCACGGCCTGTCGACAGGTTTGGAATGGAAATTGAAGGAACGCGAACTCAAGCCGAGTGACCGCGGACGCCTGAAAAAGGCATGAAAAAAGGGCTCTTCTGCAGTTTGGGACACGAGACAACGCCTGAAAACCGGTGCCCAGGCG
>CAZYQF010000007.1:0-32243 GCA_964650165.1 uncultured Lentisphaeraceae bacterium | reverse complement strand
CAGAACCTTACATGAAAATTACACTCTCGCCGTCCTTCGAGTCATGGTATAATGTCAATGTTGAGAAATAAGTTGAAGGAATGACCGCGATTGGCCCCATACGACCGCACAAGGATCAAACGACGATGAGCGACATACTGGTGGCAGACGATGAATTGACAATCCGGAAGTCCTGCCGTGACTTCTTCGAGCGCGAGGGATTTTCCGTCCGGACGGCAAAGAACGGAGACGAGGCCCTTGTTCTGTTCAGGGAAAAACCCCCTGACATTCTCCTTCTCGACGTCATGATGCCAAAGATGAACGGCATCGTCGTTTGCGAGGAAATACGCAAGACAGACAAGGTGACGCCGATCCTCTTCTTCACCGCCATGCCGTCGGACATCACCGAAGTCAGGGGACTGGGGCTCGGCGCCGACGACTACATCGACAAGTCAGACGGGCTCGACATCGTCCTCGCTCGTGTTCAACGGGCGATCTGCCGCGTGGCTGCGTTCAGCGAATCAACGGTCGAATCACGTCGCAGAATCAGACTCGGCCATATCGATGTCGATTTCGACGCATTGACGGCGACCGGCCCGAAAGGAGTGACTCGGCTGTCTAAAACCGAAGCGGACATCCTCTACCTTTTGAACTCAGACCGGGGGCGCTTCTTCTCCCGTGACGAAATTGCAGAAGTCGTCTGTAACGCGGATTGTTCGGACGGACTTCTCACGACACATGTCAGCCGCGTCCGGCGCAAGCTCGGCGCCGCGGGGGACCTGATCATCTCCGAAAGGGGAATCGGATACAAGCTGCTCGCTTAACCCGCCGTATCGGAAATGGTATAATCTCTCCCCGAAAGGACTTGCGAGAGATGGCGGAAGAGTGCACACACGACTGCTCGACCTGCGGAAAGAACTGCGGCGAGAGGAAGGAAAAATTCGATTTCGCGGCGAAGCTGAACGCCGCGTCCACGGTCAAGAAGGTGATCGCGGTGGCGAGCGGCAAGGGCGGCGTCGGAAAGAGCCTCGTCACCTCCCTGCTCGCGGTCGCGGCGATGAAGCGCGGACTCAAGGTCGGCATTCTCGACGCCGACGTCACCGGCCCCTCCATTCCCCAGGCGTTCGGACTCGCCGGCTCGAGCTACAAGTCGGACGACGGCATCGAACCCTCGATGACCAACTGTGGCATCAAGGTCATCTCCCTCAACATGCTGATCGACAACCCGTCCGACCCCGTCGTCTGGCGCGGACCCGTCATCGCCGGCCTCGTCAAGCAGTTCTGGACCGACGTCCACTGGGGCGACCTCGACGTCATGTTCGTCGACATGCCCCCGGGCACGGGCGACGTCCCGCTGACTGTCTTCCAGTCCCTTCCCGTGGACGGCATCGTCGTCGTCTCCTCTCCGCAGGAGCTCGTCGAGATGATTGTCGCGAAGGCCGTCAAGATGGCCGGCATGATGGAGAAGAAGGTCGTCGGACTCGTCGAGAACATGAGCTATCTCATCTGTCCCGACTGCGGCAAGAAAATCGCCGTATTCGGCGAATCCAAGGCCGAGGAGCTCGCCGCGCGCTTTAACATCCCGCGCACCGCGCGCCTTCCGATCGACCCGGCCTACGCCACGGCGATCGACGCCGGTGCCGCCGAGACGCTCGAGGTCGAGCCGATCGAGCAACTCGCCGCCGAGATCCTCTAGGCGCTCAGCTCAGTTCTTGCCGTCCCAGACCCGGCATTCGCCGAGGTCTGCGAGGCGGTTGAGCTGCTCGCGGAGACGCTCGATCTGCTCGAACTCGCCGTTCCGGATCGCATGCTCGAGCAACGCCTCCGTCCGCTCGAGGTCCGCGATGTACTTGTCTCGCTGTGGCATTGCCATAAGTCACGTCCTCGCGATTTCGCGGTTGAGAATCGCCCGCACATAGGACAGCTCGGTCTCGTCGAGCCCGGCGAACAGGGTCGTTTTAGAGGCCGCGGCCGGATTCGTCAGGACGAGCTGCGGGAGGGGCCGGTGATTGACCTGGTATAACGACACGCCGAGCGAGACGCGCGTGTTGCGGTCGTACGAAAAGCGCCTGGTCTTTCCGACAGGACCCACTCCCACGAAATAAGTCCCCTCGCCGCGCGCCAGCGTCAGAACACGCCGGCCGAACAGCAAGAAAAGACAAACCGAGACGAGGACGATCGTTCCGAGGAGGAACGGAAGTCCGAAGAGCGACGCCTGGAGCTCGAACTTGCCTTCGATGATCTGGCGGACATAGATTCCGTACATGCTCATGCCCGACCAGACGGCAGTGAACGGAACGAGAAACACCGCGGCCGCCGAGATCTTGCGATGGGTCAGGACGAGACGGCCGGACGGATCCGCCGGATCGTTTTCGACCTTCAGATGCTTCGGCGGCGGCCCCGAGAGGAGCGCCCGCGCCTGATCGTCCTCCGCGTCCGCCTCGATCGTGCCGACGACGTCGGAGAAGAGCGACACCTCTCCGCACGACGCGCAGAGCAGGATGTCCTTCGACACGTTGATGTCCTTGAGCGGCACGTCATGTCCGCACTTCGGGCAGCTGTAGGTCTTCGCCATTATTTCCTTTCTCCCGCCTTCGGAATGAATTCCTCGATCCAGATGTTGCGGAACTCGACGGCGCCGCCTTCTGACTGGAGCGCGATCGCGCCCTCTGGGGCCGAGACGCCGTCGATGCGGTTCTGCTCGACGCCGTTCACCGTGTTGACGAGCTGGCTGCCTCGGAGTTCGACCTCGAGCGTATTCCATTCGCCGAACGGCTTCTCGACGGACGGCCCTTTGCGTTTCACGACGGTGATGCCGGAAAGCGGTTTCGCCGGATCGAACGGATCGCGCGGCCGCAATCTGCCGATCCGAAGCCCCCCGAGCCCCAGCACGTCGCCGACGGAGCCCGCTCCGAGCTGATTTTCGACGCAGGTCGGAATGAACGTTCCGCGTTCCGCGGCAAGCCGGACGAACACGCCGGAGTTCGGCTTCTCCGTCTTACGCCACCAGCGGAACTCAACATGCAGACGGAAGTTCGCGTAATCCGCGCGCTCCGTGCGGAGATACCCGAACGGCGTCCCCGTCGTGAAGATCGAACCGTCCTTCACGAACCAGGTCGTTTCTTCCGCCGTATAGCCGCCGGTGGCCTCGCGGTCGACGACGGGCTTCCATCCCGTGAGATCCTTGCCGTTGAAGAGATCGGTCCTCTCGGCCCGCGCACCGGGCGCAAAGACCAAGTCGGGAATGTAGATGACGTTGTTCGTGCTGACCGGAAAGTCCGTCATCGGGGCCCGACGGGGAATCTCCTTGCCGTTCCTTTTTTTGTAAATCGCGAGAATCTTCTCCACCGCGGCGCGATCACTGGCCGTGACGTTCGGGACATTCGTCCCCACGCTGAAACCGTAGAGGGAAGAGAGGTCGCAATGACGAAAATGCGGAATCGCGCCCACGCTGATTCCGTAGGGCGGGACTCTCGAGTCGCTGCGATTCACCACGTTCGTGTAGCAAATGCGCGTTATCATCATCATGAACGTCGGCTTCTCGACACAGTCGACGCGCCAACAGCCGTTCGTGTCGGTCCTCGCGGTCTGAGTCCGGTTCATCCCGGATTCTTCCACCTCTACCGGCGTTCGGATCAGGCCGACCGTGACCTCGGCGTTCACCGCCGGGGATCCGTCGGCATGCAGACACCGTCCGGCCACGGACGTCCACTCGCCCCGCAACTGAAAAGACTGGTCATATGCGTCGATCGGACGACCGCACCATTCGAGGTGCGAGGATCCGGTGTAGGCCTTTCCGTCCGCCTCGTACCGGCAGAAGACGCGGCAGCCCGGCTCTTCGTCTTTGATTTCCGTTTCGTAACGGGAGTTGTCATCGACCGTGACCTTCCGAAGGGTCGTGAACCCCGGCAGCGTCTGAAGTTCGACCACCGCGGAGTTCGCGAGATCGATTTTCTCCCGCGCCGCGTTCCGGGACTCGACGAGTTTCATCGCGACTTCCTCGAAGTTGGCCGAGTCAGACTCTTCATACGCCCGGGCGACGTCTTCGACGCTCGGATACATGCTCAACCCGACGTGGCCTTTGACGACATCCGCACCGCACGCCGTCGAAAAGACGGCCGACAGAACCAACAGAATCACAGTTTCATTTTTCATCGGCACTCTTTCCGACCGCCGTTTCTTCGGTCTTCAGCTTTTCCGCGGTTTTGCGGACATAATCCGGCAGATGTTTCCAGACCGAGTGGTAGTTGTAGCCGCCTTCGGTCAATTCCTTCACCGCCTCGTCCGCGGTCCAGCCTTCCTTCACCACACGGTAGATCGCGATCATCGAACCCGTGCGGTCCGCGCCGTGAAGGCAGTGGACGAGCACCGGCGCCGCATTCGTGTTCGAAACGGTCTCGAGAAACTCCCGCGCCTGCGCGACATCGACGTCCCACGTGTTGATCGGAATGTGCCTCGGCGTCAATTTGAGTCCGCCGATTTCGTCCTTGTCGTCATGGAACCGCCGCAGATTGATCACGGTCTTCACGCCGAGCGCGACGAGATTCGTCATCCCCTCGGCGGTCGGCTGCGCGGAACGGTACAAGGAATCCGAAACCTTGTGCAGGTTCGGAACGCCCGCGCGTTCGAGCGGCACCGCCCAGGCAGACGGACGTTCCGCCGCGCAGGATGAAGCCGCCGCGAACGCGGCGACAAGAAGCGCAACACAGGCAATGCGTCCGACGATCATATCGCGATTATACCACAAACCGATTCCTCCGCGGACTCAGAACTCCGTGAAGAGCCGAAGGTAGTCATCGGTTCCGAGGGCGGCGGCGATTTCGTTGTGGTCGGCGCCGTCGACTTCGACGAAACGCCGCGGGAAGCCGCCGGCGTTCGCCCGGGCGATTTCGGAAAGGCGCTTCCCCTGCCCGAAGGAAATCACGCTGTCCGCGGTGCCATGGATGATCAGCATCGGACACGCGATGCCCTTTTCGACCCTTGTGGCGTTGGGAAACGGATCGATCGGCAGGAGGCGCACCTTGGTCACCGTCCGCGCAGCCGAGAGAAACGGCGCCTCGAGGACGAGTCCGCCGACTTTTTCCGTCGCCGCAAGCTCGACGGCGGGGCCGGTCCCGATGGAAAAGCCGTTGACGATGATGTCCGCCGGATCGAATCCGCGCACCTTGACCAGCCAGTCGTAGAGACGGTGGACGTTGCGATAGCAGCCCTTCTCCGTGGGACTGCCGGAGGAAAGTCCGTAGCCCGGATAGTCGACTGCGGCGACCGTGTACCCGCGGGCCGCGAGAGCGCGCAGCTCCCCGAGCGTCTCGAACATGTTCTCCGCGTTGCCGTGGCAGCGGAGGATCGCCTTCTTGCCGCGTTCCGGACCGAGCGCCACCGCCGCAATGCGCTCGCCCTCGGTGCCGATGTCGACATAGCCCTTCCATGTGGCATCGTACGTCTCGCGGACACGTTCGGGATGGAACATCAGCGCGTCGATTGCGAAGATGCCGACGAGTTCGACCGCAATCAAGGCGACGAGCGCGATTCGCGTAACTGATTTGAGCATGTCCTTGACCATTTCAGCCTGTCCTATTCCATCGCGGCGGACGGTCACGCCTCCGGGAGCGCTTCCTTCGGTCCCAGGAACTTCGGGCTCCGGCGGACGATCACGTCGACGACCGCGGCGATCTTCGCGAACTGCTCGCGGACCTTGACCTTGATCGCGCCGCGTCCGCTGACGCCCGCGGAGGCGTAGCCCCAGGCCTCGCATCCGAACCCGCGCGCGAGGAACACCGCCCGGCGGACGTGGTCCGGCTGAGAGACGACAATGAAGGAATCGGCTCCGAAGACCTGCTTCGCGCGGACCACCGAATCGAGCGTGCGGAAGCCGGCGTAGTCGCAGACGATCCGGTCCGCCGGCACGCCGGCCTTGACGAGCGCCGCCTTCATCCGCGTCGGTTCGTCATACCATTTCACATGGTTGTCGCCGCTCACGATGAAGGCCGTGGCCTTCCCGGCCCGATAGAGTTCCGTCGCCGCGTCGATGCGCTGCCGGAAATACAGGTTCTCGAATCCGCCCTGCAGAACCTCCGGACATCCGAGCACGACCGCCGCCCGCGTCTTCGGAACGGACGCGAGAGTCTCCGCATCGAAGACGCGTCCTGAAGCGACGACCGCAATCACCGCGACCGAGACCAGCCACACGACCAGCGTTCCTGCCGCCAGAATCGAAAATCCCTTCAGGAGCTTCCGCTTGATCGTCTGCCGGCCTTTGGCAACCACGACGCCGTCGAGCGGACGGTCAAATTCGCCCTGGGGAAGTTCCGGAACGACCTGGAAACCGTAGGCAACGCCGTAGGCGCGGGCGGATGGCTTCGCCGCGGCGAGAAAACGGTCGTACCATCCGCCGCCGAAGCCGATGCGCGCGCCCGACTTGCTGAAGGCGAGGCCGGGGCAGACCCAGAGGTCGACTTCCGCCGCGCGCGGCACCGCGTACGCGTCGCCCTTCTTCTCGGGAAACACGACCTCGCGCCCGCAGCTCGAAATGAACTCGGACAGGTCGAGCTCCGTCGGCAGCGCCTCGTAGCAGCACACGAGCCGCGCGTCGCCCAATAGCGAGAGCAGCTGTTCGCAGACCGAATGCGACGCCGCCGCGCGCGCATCCGGCGAAACCGCCTTGCGCCGTGCGCGCATTTCGTTCCTGATCGCATTCTTGTCCGGCGCCATCAGTCCTTGGCATCCTTCGCGCACGTCAGAATCGAGACGCCGCCAAGTTCGATGTCCGTCATCACCATCTCGCCGTCGAGCACGCGATAGACGGCGACGGCGTCGCCCGTCCGCTTGCGCAGGAGCTCCTCCGCCGCAGGGGCGAGCTTCTCGTTCAGGAAGAGCTGGTCGGGGAAGGTCGCGTGCACCGCACGTCCGGACGCCTTCTGACGGACGCTGAACTTCTCGTACGATTCGTCCTTCTGACGGTCAGACCAGCCAAGGCGGTAGCCCACGCTCGATGACCGCGGCTTCACCCAGAGGCCCTCGCCCGAGGGCGCCAGCGCGGCCTCGGCGACACGCCAGAGTCCGTTGGTCGACGGTTCGATTCGGACGACGAACTTGTCGCGCATCTCCCAGTCGTTTTTCATCGTGACGGTCCCGACGATGTTCGTCGTCGCCTCGCGCACCGACGTGCGCAGGTAGCGTCCGCGGAACGCATCGTAGGGATCGTACGCCTGGCACCGGAAGCGGACTTCCGTTCCCTGCGTCACCACGCGCTCGTAGCGGACGATGAGCCAGCCGATCGCGAGACACTGCACCGCCAGCACCGCGGCAACCGTCAGGATTTTGGTCACGTTGCTCATTTTCCGGCCCTCCCCCTCTTCATGCGCGCGAGCGTCACGTTCATCACCGTCAGCGCCACGCCCGCGAGAATGAAGACGATGCCCTTCAGCGTAAAGCTCAAATCGCTTTCGAAGAACTTCCCGAGGACCAGCCACATGAAGAGCGCCGCGCCGATGTTGGTGTAGGCGAGCCGCAAGGTCCGGATGCCATACGCGATCGTCACGCCCGCCAGCACGAGCGATGCGAAATAGAAATAGAGCGGCAGGCTGTCGAACGCCGTGCCGAAGGCCGCGCCCGAGGCGACAAGCGTTGCGACCGCCGGCCAGACGGGAAGCTTGAACTTCACGCCGAACAGCCACACGAGCGCGGCACACGTCCAGATCACTTCGATGCCGAACGCGTCGTGGAACGGATGCGCTAGAGGAGTGGCGATGATAATGACGATTGCCGTACCGAGCGAATAGACGAACCCGGTGACGAGCTGTCCGACGACGAGCGCCGCGCGCGGCGGCTTCCGGCGCAGGAACGCGAGGTACGCGGGAAGGGAGAGCGCCATCAGCGCAAGCGTTTCCGCGACCAACATCCATGACTTGCCGTCGATGTCCTCGGACGCGATTCCCCAGGCAATCACGAAGACCGGCCAGAGCGCCATCGGCGCGACGGCCTTCGTCACCCAGACGACCGGCAGCGTGAGCAGCGCGACGAAGAGGATGAGACCCGGAACGGTTCCGCCGACCTGATAGGTCTGCGCGACAAGACACGCCGCCGCGCCGGTCGCAATGCACCAGAGGATGCCGAGCGGCTCCCAGAACGCCGGCGCCGTCCACCCCTTCCGCGTCGCAAGAACCGCCGCGAGGCCGCAGAGCGCGACCGGGGCCATCGAGATCGCCGCGCGCGCACCGCGTCCGAAGACGTCCCAGTTCGCCGCGAAGAGCGAGATGACGCCGAGTCCGATCAAGAGGGAGCCGAATCCGCCCGCGATCAGCGCGGCCCACGAGAGCCGCCCCGGAGCCGCCTCGTATCGCCGCAGAATCGCCGCGGCGACGTCGTCGCCGACCAGACCCTCCGTCCGCCAGGCAGCGACTTCGCCCCTGAGCCATTCTCCGTGATTCATGTGTCCCTCCCTCTTTCAGACGCGCGTGACGCGTCCGTCAGCCGCACAGCTTCGCGCGGACCTCCCGCGCATGCCGGGCGACCTCGTCAAACAAGCTCCGTCCGTGCGCGTCCATCGCGACGACGCCGCGGAAATCCTCGACTTCGAAATGCCAGCAGGCCTCGGCCGCGCCGAACTCCTCGAGGTAGTCGACGCCGGCGACGCGCGTGACGCACGCCGCGGCCTTCGCCGCCGCGCCGCCGACCGCCTGCACGTAGACGCAGCCGTGCTTCTTCATCGCCGCGAGCGTCGCGGCGTCCATGCCGCCCTTGCCGATGATGATCCGAACGCCCGACTTCGCGATGAAGCCCGGCTCGTAGGGATTCTCGCGGTCGCTCGTGGTGGGGCCGGCGGCCTTGACGGACCAGGAAGAGCCAGACGGCACCTTTGCCGACACGACCACGGGGCCGCAGTGATAGAGCGCGCCGTCGCGGAAGTCGACCGTGACGGGATGGCCGTCCGCAAACCACTTGTGAAACCTGTCGCGTCCGGTGTGGATCAGTCCGGAAATCGAAACCGTGTCGCCCGCGCGCAGCGCGCGGACGGACTTCTCGTCAAAGGGATAGGTCAGCTTGGTCATAGCGCGATCGTCCTGCGGCGGCAGGCCCAGCACATGTAGGCGACGGTGACGAAGAAGGAGGCGGGGACGCGCGGTTGCGACGTGATCTTGACGCCGAGGAGCGTGGTCTTTCCCCCGAGCCCCATCGGTCCGATTCCGAGCGTATTCGCCTCCTTGAGGATCTTCCGCTCGAGCTTCCCGAGCTCGCCGTCCGCGACGTCGCCGAGCGGACGCAGCAGCTGTTCTTTCGCGACCTCGTACGCGGTCGCGCGGTCGCCGCCGATGCAGACGCCGAGGATGCCCGGCGCGCAGCCGAAGCCCTGTGCGCGGACAACGGCGTCGAGAATGCACTTCCGCACGCCCGCAAGGTCGCGTCCGGCGCCGAGCTCGGCGTCCGGCAGGGAATACTGTCGGGACATGTTCTCGCTGCCGCCGCCCTTCAACAGAAGAGTGACCGTTCCGCCGCTTTTCAGTTTACACTCTACACTTTTCACTTCGTCCACGTAGTGGACGACCGGCGCACCGTCGCAGACGTTGTCGTCGTAGGACTTTCCGGTGACGGAGTCGATGCAGTTCTTGCGGAGAGAGCCGAGCGCGGTCGCCTTCGCGACAGCGCGCTTGATAACCGCGGGCGTCACGATTCGGCGCAAGGATTCGGAGACGTAAAATACGAGCGTGCCCGTGTCCTGGCAGATCGGACTTGCGTTCCTGCGCGCCAGCTTGCAGTTGTCGACGATGGTTTCGAGAACGGTCTTCGCCGGACCCGTCTCCTTGCGGAGAGCCGCCTTCAGCGCCTTCTCGACATCCGCGGGAATCGACGAACTCGTGTCGCGGACGAGCGCGGCCAGTTTATCCTCAATGCACATGAGAGCATTATATCAAATCTGTGCGAGGAGATTCGCGGCGGATTCGCCGCGGGCCTTGAGTTCGTCGTCCGTCAGCGGCGCGAGCCCCCTGAAGCGGAGGTAGCGGACGGCGCGGCGGTAGGCAAGCCGGACGCGCGTGTCGTCCGAGCGGCGGAGCGCCGCGGCGTTCTGGCGGGTGAGGAAGTCATTGTCCCAGCTGCCGTCCGCGCGCTGGGAGGCGACGATCAGCGCCAGGGCCTCTTCGGTCGAGGCATAGGCGACGGTGTAGACCGATCGCGCGTCCGCGGAGGAACTCGCCCTCGGGCGCGGCTGGAAGAGAACGGCAAGTCCGACGACAACAAAGAACGAGGCCGCGATCAGGAGGGGGCGCGGGAAGAAAAACGGTGTTTGGGTGTCCGGGTTTTTGGATGTTCGAGCTGGGGCTTGGGCGAACGGGGACTTGAGACGGGCGACGAGCTCGCGGTACTCGGGTCCGAGTTCGTTCACGGTAGCTTCAAGATCGGCGTTCATCCAGGACCTCCTTCAGTTTCTTCAGCGCGTTCGACATCCGCGACTTGACGGTGCCGACGGGAATCTCGAGGATTTCCGCGACCTCCGCATAGGGGAGGTCCTGGAAGACCGCGAGCTCGACGGTTTCCCGGAGCGCCTCGGAGAGCTGCGCGACCGCCCAGCGGACGTCGTCCCGCGTCATTTCGGACGGCATTGCGGCGGCAGGCTGCTCCTGGCCCCAGGACTCCTCCCGCTGTTCGCGGCGGGTTTGCCGGCGCAGGGCGTCGATGCGGACCTGGCGCGCCATCAGGAAGAGGAAGGTGGAGAGCTTCGCCGTCGGCTGGTACGTGCTGCTGTATTTCCAGAGCCGCAGGTACGTTTCCTGGACGAGATCCTCGCCTTCACAGTATGAAACGCCCTGGCGCCAGAAGAAGTTCAGAAGAATCTTCTCGAACTTCTTCGCCTCGGCCATGAGCTCTTCAGCGGACATAGCCGGCCACCTCGGTCGCGAAAGTCGAATACTCGAGGAAGTAGCCGCCGTAGGCCCAGACGACCACGACGAGGGCTCCGGCCAGAAGGCCGCACAAGAATCCGAAGATCGCGTCCGCAGGCTGCGCGAGGAGTCCGTTCACGATTTTCCGCACGAGCGCGCGGACGATGCCGAAGGCCAGGAGCGCGGCGACGAGAGTCGCGAGCGCACGCAGCCAGACGGCCGACATGAAACTTTCGGAATAGTGCCAGCCGAGGCCCGAGACGGCAGCGGCGGCGAACGAGGCGGCAAGAAAGGCAAGGGTTCCGGAAAATCCGCGGAAGAGCCCGGTGACGGCGAGGGTCGCCGTGAAGCCGAGAATGACCCAATCCGCGGTCTGGAACACCATTCCTTACCTCCGGCGGACGGGAATCGTGTCGCGCAATTGCTGGTAGGCGGCGGCGGCCTTGGACTGTCCGCCGACCTTGCGAAGCGCGCGAATGAGCCCGTCGATCGCCGTGATGTCACCCGGGTTGGCGGCCACGGCGCGCGAGTAGAACTCGGCCGCTGTAGCGGTGCGTCCGGCCCGCATCGCGAGATCTGCGGCCGCGAGAGCGGTGGCGGAGGATCCGGGCTTCAGGTTGCAGGCCTCGCGATAGCTTTCGAGCGCCTGGCGGCGGCCGAAGTCGGTCGCGTCGGACTTTTCCCAGGCCTTGGCGAGACCAAGTGCCGCGGGATAGCTCAGGACATCCGCCTTGTAGGCACGGTCGTATTCGAGGCGGGCGGTCTTATACTGACCCTTCTTCCAGGCGGCATCAGCTTTCTGGAGAGCCGTCACGCTGGCTCCCGCGTCGCGCTTCGACGCTCCGGGAAGAGACGAGGCGCGGCGGGCGATGTCTTCCTTGACGGCGGGAATGAGCGTCCGCTGGGTCTTCTGCACGCGCGCGTCCGCAACGTCTCCGAGGCGGACGAACAGCTCGAACTGTTCAAGCGCGGCGGCGGGGTATCCGTACGCGTCGCGGTAGAGGAGTCCGAGGTGATAGCGTGCGGCGGCATTCGTCCGGTCGAGGCGGATCGCGCGGAGAAAAGCGACGCGCGCGAGGTCGCGGGTGCCGTCGTTGACGCTGTCGGCGATGCACGTCTGGTGGACGATGCCGATTCCGGTCCAGCCGAGGGAGCGGTCGGATGCGGAGAGCGCGGCGTTCTCGGCAATCTCGCCGAACTGTCGGGTCGCGCGGGCGTAGTCCTTCGCATGGTAGGCGATCTCGGCATCGAGGGCGATGACGTCCGGATCTCCGGCGGAAAGCGCGGCGGCCTTGTCGGCCGCTTCCTTCGCGAGCGCGAGCTCGCCCAAGTCCTTTCTGACCCGCGCCATCATCACGAGGGCGTCCGTGCGGCCCGGGTTCCGCCCGAGACACTCGGCGAACAGCTTTTCCGCGCGCTTGAGGTCGCGGACCTCGTACGCGGCGACGCCGCCGTCGTATTCCTTCGCGCCGTCGTTCGGACCGCAGCCTGCGAAAACGGCGAGGGTGGCGAGAGCCGACGCCTTAAGCGCGGATGAGAGCGAGAAATTCGTCACGCTTGGCCTCCATGATTTGCTTGGTCTTGCCTTCGAGATTGAGCCGGACGAGCGGCTCGGTGTTGGACATGCGGACATTCGCCCACCAGCCCTCGGTGTCCCACGCGTCCGCCGACACGCCGTCGAGCTCGAGCACGCGCGCGGTCGCGGAATAGGCGGACTTCACCTTGGCGAGCACCTCCGCGGGCGGGGTGGCGGTCATCGTGTTGATCTCGCCGGACTGGAAATACCTCTTCAGCGGCCGGACGAGTTCGGAGAGGGGCTGTTCGGACGCGGAGACGATGTTCGCGAGCGCGAAGGTCGCCATCGCGCTGGACTCGGCGGTGAAGTTCGCCTTGAAGTAGTAGTGTCCGGAGAGCTCGCCCGCGAAGATCGCGTCGTTCTGGCGCATCTGCTCCTTGATGAAGGAGTGTCCAACGCGCGACATCATGGGCTTGCCCCCGGCGGCCGAAATGACCTCTTCGCACACCCGCGAGGAGCGGAGGTCGTAAAAGCACGCGGCGCCCCTGTTCGTGGCCAGGAGTTCCTGCGCGACGAGGGCGGTGATGAAGTCCATCGGAATGATGCCGCCCTTCTCGTCGAGAAAGCCCGCGCGATCCGCGTCGCCGTCGTAGGCGACGCCGAAGGCGTACTTGCCGGGATTCGACCGCATGAGCGCCTGCAGGGCCCTGAGCGTCTCGGCGTGAAGCGGATTCGCGTCGTGGTTCGGGAAGTCGCCGTCGTATTCGCCGTAGAGGGAGTCATAGGTGATGCCCGAGTCCTTGAACGCGACCGACTCGGCGATGCCCATCCCGTTCGCGAAGTCGAGGGCGAGATGGAGCGGACGCTTCAGGTGGGCGAACGCCTGCGCATGGGCGGCGTACGCCCCCGAGACGTCGGTCTTCGTCACCGAACCGACCCCGGCCGGCGGCTCGTTGCCGTCCATCGCCAGCACGAGCTTCTCGATGTCCTTGATTCCGGTCGCGCCGGAAATCGGCACGGCTCCGGCGCGGCACAGCTTGCAGCCGTTCCATTCCTTCGTGTTGTGGGACGCGGTGATCATCACCGAACCGTCCGCCTTGAGGGATCCGTTCGCGAAGTAGCTGATCGGTGTCGACGCAAGGCCGACGTCGAGGACGTCCACTCCCTCGTCGACGAGGCCCTTGGCGAACGCCTGGAAGAGCGAGTCGCTCGACTTGCGGCAGTCGCGTGCGACGACGCACTTCTTTCCGCACAGCCCGACGAACTTCGCGTAGGCGCGCGCGATCTTGTAGAAGACGTCTTCGGTCAGGTCTTGTCCGTAGATTCCGCGGATGTCATATGCTTTGAAAATGCTCATTTTTCTTCCTTTATGCCTTTGCAACTAGTATACCATTTTCGAGAACGAGGGTGCGGTCGCAGACGGCCGCGGCCTCGGGGGAGTGGGTGACCAGAACGAGCGCGGTGGAACCGCCGCGAGCGAGGTCCGAAAGCATGCGGAGGATGTCCGCGCCGGTCATCGCGTCGAGGTTGCCGGTCGGCTCGTCCGCGAGCACGAGCTCGGGGTCGGTGATCAGCGCGCGGGCGACGGCGACGCGCTGGCACTCGCCGCCGGAGAGTTCGGCGGGAAGGTGGTCCATGCGGTCTCCGAGCCCGACTTGGGAGAGGAGCTCGACGGCCCGCGCGCGGCGGTCGCCGAGACCCCTCCGCGCGGCGGCGCGGGTGGGAAGCAGGACGTTCTCGAGAACGGAGAGCTCGGGCATCAGGTGGTAGGACTGGAAGACGAAGCCGAAGTTCTTCGGATACTTCACGGTGCCCGAGGTCGGCTTGAGGAGTCCGCCGAGGATGTGGAGGAGAGTCGACTTCCCCGCGCCGGAGCGTCCGACGATGGCGACCTTCTCACCGGCGCGGACCGCGAAGCTCACGCCCTTCAGGACCTCGATCGGCTTCTGGCCGGGGATCCTGAACTTCTTCGTCACGTCAATCGTTGCAAGTACTACCATCGTCCGTCACTATTCAATAGTCATTATTCAATATTCATTACTCTCCGAGCGACTTGACCGGATCCTTGAGGGAGGCGCAGAGCGCGGGGATGAAGGAGGCGAGAAGCCCGAACACGTACACGAACGCGACGGCCCAGAAGATGTCGCCGACGACGATGCGGTGGGGGATCTCGGCGAGCCCGTAGACGGATTCGGGGAAGACGGGGAGCCCGATCGTGCCGAGCCACTCGACGATGTTCTGGAGGTTGGAGAGGACGGCCCAGCTGGCGAGAAGTCCGAGGATGACGCCGGCGGTGCACTGGACGAGCCCGTGGATCATGAACACGCCCATGATCTCTCGCTTGCTGAAGCCGAGCGCCTTGAGGAGTCCGATCTCGGGCGTCTTCTGGACGGTGAGCACGAGGAGCGTGTTCATCACGCAGAAGAGGGCGACGAGCGAAATCAGCAGGAGAAGGACGGCGGTCATGTTCTTTTCGACGGCGAGCGCGCTGAAGAGCTCGCGGTCGGCCTCCTGCCAGGTGATCGCCCGAAGGCGGGGCGACGCCGGCGTGGCCTCGCCGGCGGCAAGGCAGCCGCGGACGATTTCGGAAAAGCGTTTCCGGTCGGTCGGGCAGTCGGTCTTCACGTGGACGGCGAAGACGCCCTTCTCGAGCCCCATGAGGTCGCGGACGTTCGGAAGCGAGGCGACGGCGTAGCCGGAATCGTAGTCGTACTGTCCGCACGAAAAGATCCCGACGACCTTCCACTTGACGGGAAGAAACACCTCGTCCTGCGAGACGAGCGTCTTCGGAGAGTAGACCGTGACCTCGTCGCCGACCCAGACGCCGAGGGTGCGCGCGGCGTGAGCGCCGAGGACGATCGAGTCGCCCGAGAGCTCGAACGTGCCGGCGCGGGGCGCGCCGATCTGGTACGCCCGGGTGAAATCGTCGCCGTCGACGCCGAGGAGAACGGGAGCGAGGACGCGTCCGCGATGGGAGAGGAGGACGCGCGTGTCGATCTCGGGCGTGACGCACGTGACGCCCGGGAGGGCGCGGATGCGCTTCGAAAGCTCGTCTTCTCCTGTGACCACGTTGCCCTGCGAAGGGATGAGGGAGACATGGGGCTTGAAGGAGAGGATCTTCTTCTCCCACTCGTCGCCGAAGCCGGTCATCACGCTGCGGACGATGATGACGGCGGCGACGCCGAGCATGACGCCGAGCACGGAGACGCATGCAATGACCGAGGCGACGGATCGCCTCGGTCTCAGGTACTTGAGAGCTAGGAATGTCGGAAACTTCACGTCGTCTCAAGAACCTTTCTGTCAGATGTCGACGGATACCTTGATGTCGCCGGACTTGTCGACCGCCTGTCCGGCTCCGTCGCCTCCGGCGGCGGCCGTACCCTCGTCTGCGCCGGCCTTGACGGACGTCGTCGGGAGGTAGCGGTAGTAGACCATCAGCTGCAGCGCGGCGAGGCAGGTGTCCATGTACGGACGCGTGGAGTGGGCGTCGGTGTTCACATAATGGCCCTGCTTGTGGAGCTTGCCCGTATGGTCGGCGACCTTCTCCTCGTCATCGATGATCGAGGTCGTGTAGAGTTTTTTCATCTCAAGGTTCCACTTCTGCCAGGTGACCTCGTCTCCCTTCGCGGCGCCGGCTTTCATGCCCGCCTGATACTTGCACTGTGTCGCGTAATAGCAGTAGTACTGGGGGCTGCCGCCCGGGGACTTCGCGGCGCAGACGGCGTCCGGGGTGAAGCCGGGCATCCAGTCGCGCATGACCTCGAGCCCGTTGAGAGACTCCGGCTCGCTGCCGCGTCCGAGAAGCTGCATCGCGAGCACGCCGACGCCCGCGAGGCCGGTTGAGCCGCCGTTGTTGTTGGCTGTCGGGGTATAGGTGAAGCCGCCGGACTTGGAGTAGCTGCGCTTCTTGAGGCAGGAGACCGCCTTGTTGATCGCCGTCTCGAGGCCTTCCGGATGGAGGCCCGCCATCTTTCCGGCCTTGAGTGCCTGAATCGCCCAGCCGGCAAAGGAGAGGTCGTCGCGGGTCGAGGCCTTGTTGAGCTTGTAGTCCCATCCGCCGGTTTCCGCCTGGTTCTCGACAATGCGGTAGAGGCAGGTCATGGCCGCTTCCTTGCAGTTCGGGTTCTTGGTCATGCCGTAGGCCTCGCAGAGGGCGTAGGTGCCGATCAGGAAGCTGTATTCGTTGCCGTCGGAGCCCGCGAAGCGGGGCTTGCCGCTGCCGTCGGTCTGAATGCTCCCGATCAGGAAGCTGAGCGCCTGCTGGACGACGGGGCCGAAGTCGTTCTTGTACGGCGAGGGCGAGCCCGGGTATTCGCCATGAGCGAGATAGGTGAGGACGGCGAAGGCGGTGTTGGCAACCTTGTTCTGATTACCCCAGCTGCCGTCGGTGTTCTGGTTCTTCTTGAGCCACCAGAGGACCTTCATCACGGCCGCCTCGGTGTTCGCATCGCCGTAGCCCGCGCCGCCGCGCGTCGCGGCGCCGATCGAACCCGGCGTGCGCGAGCCGGTCATCGACTTCATGGTGACGGGGGACTTCACGATCGCAACGGAATCCATCGGAGCCGGCTTCACGGAAACCTGGGACGACGGCGCCGCGGTGAGGACCGGCGTGACAGTCGAGACCGGACCCGGATTCGGGTTGTCGACCATGATCTCGACGTCCTCCATCGGAGGTGGCTCGATGTCGTCCGGCGGGACCTCCTCCTCCTCCTTGAGCTCCTCCGGCTCCTCCTCGATCTGCGCGATGTCGACGAGGATGACTTCCTTCTTCTCTCCGCCAAGACTCGTCACCACGATCAGGACAACCACGGTTATGGTGACCGACAGGATTGCAATCAGGGGGGCCGCAAGGCGCTGCAGCTCGATGCGCGCCAGCTTGTACTCGCGCGAGTTGTGGGGCTGGCCGAAGCCCTTCATCATGTCCTTGAAACGGCGGAAGAACCCGCGTTCCTCGTACTTCTGGGCGATCTCGTCGAGGTCGACGCCCCCTTCGAGCATCTCCATCGCCAGTTCGCGTCCTTCTTCGCTCATATCCTTCTACCTCCGTCGCGTCGCGTCACAGGGTGAACACGCTCACGCTGAATAGCTCGTTCTTGTAGCAGATGTCCAGCACGTCGACGAGCGCCTTGTGCGGGCTGTCCTCGGCGCACTTGACGATGATCGGCGTCTTCTTCGACGTGCGCGCGATGTCCTTCAGGTGCGTGTCGAGCTCGACGCGCTTGACCTCGCGCTTGTTGTAGAGAATCACGCCCTGGGGGCTGCCGTCGTAACGGCGGCCGATCTCGATGTTGACCATGATCTCGTCGGTGGCGGCACTGGGGCCCGTCGCCGGGGCGGGACGGTTGCAGTTGAGCTTGGTGAACACGTCCTCGGCCTTGAGAGTCACGACGAAGAAGATGATGAGCTCGAACACGACGTCGATCATCGGCGTCATGTCGAGCTGCGGATTGTCCTGGGTTTTGGCGGCCATTTCGCTATCCGATCACTTTTTAATCTTCTGCAGACGTTTGCGGTTATTCGTCTTGTCCTCGCCGATCGCCTGAAAGGAAATCTTCCAGATGCCGGCTTCGGTGCAGGCGTTCATGACCTGTGCAACCGCCCGGTGCGGCACGGCAAAGTCGGCCCGAACCATCACGGGGAAGTCCTTGTACTTCTTCACGCGCTCTCGCACGCGGCGGGAAATCTCCGAAGTGGAGATGTCCGTGTCGCCCATCGAGATCCTCGGCTTGCCCTTCCTCGGTCCGTCGGGATAGAGGCCGATGTCGATCTGCATCATCGTCGGCGGAAGCTCCGCCGGAACCAGCACGACGCCGTGCCGGCCGTCCTCGAGCTCGATCGTCTCATCTCTCTTCAGCGACTCCGTCAGAGTGACGACGAAGAAGATGATGAGTTCGAACACGACGTCGATCATCGGCGTCATGTCAAGCTGCGGACTTTCCTGGGTTTTGGCGGCCATTGTCTTGCCCTCTGCCAGACGCGGGGCTTACGCGAGAGCTTCCGGAGCGGCCTCGCCTTCCGCCGCGACCTCGACGTTGCGGAGGCCGTTCAGGAACTCCATCGTGACGGCGGACATGCGGAGGATGAGCCGGTTGGCGTTGTTGCGGAGCGAGTAGAATATGGCCTGCGCGGGAATGGACACGCAAAGGCCGGCCGCGGTCGTCCAGAGCGCCTGGCCGATCGAGTTCGCGAGCGAAGCCGGGTCGCCGGCGCCGCCGGCCGCGAGAGCCTGGAAGCAGAGAATCATGCCCTGCACCGTGCCCAACAGGCCGAGAGCCGGACCGAGGTTGCCGCAGACCGCGATCCACGTCAGGCGCTGCATCAGCTTTTCCTGTTCGAGATCGGACGCTGCGGTCACGGCCTCCTGAATCACCTCGAAGCCCTCCTCGACATGCTGAAACGCGGAGGTCAGGATGTTGGACATGCAGGACGGCGTGTTGTGGCAGGCCTCCAGCGCCGCCACGATGTCGCCCTCGCTCATCGCCTTCTGGACCTGGTCGATGAGGCGCTGCGGCATCAGCTTTTCCGCCTTGATGAGAATCATGCAGTCAATGCTGAAGTAGATCGCGAACGCACCGTCGGCGAACAGTCCCGCCCAGAGGAGGAAGCCGACGACGCCCGAACCGAAGACGATGTCGTAGAATCCGCCGCCCGAAGCGGCCGGCGCCTTGGCGTTCGAATCCACGACTTCGCCGCTCTCATTCGTCAGATCCTGGCCCATCGACTGCAGGGCCGCCATGGGGGCCACGCACGTTCCGACGAGGATCATGAACGCCATCAACGATTTTCTTGCCTTCTTCATTTGTGTGTTTTCCTTGGTGTGAATTTAGATTGTCCGTTTGTTCCCGAGTCTCAAATGTTCTTTGCCTGCGTGCGGATTGCCTCCGCGCGGGCGGCCTGTCCGAGCTTGTCGAAGCAGTTCGCGGCCTTCTGCATCGCCTCGAAGCGGGCCTCCCGGCACGGCTCGTCGGTGCACATGAGCATCACCCGGAGATACGCGTCGGTCAGCGCCTTGCGGAAGTTTTCGGCCGTTTCACCCTCGCTGAGGATCATGTCCCCGCGCATCACGAGCGCGGCGGCACTCGCGCCGCGGTCGCCGCTCGTCGCCGCCTTTTTGACGAGCGAGTCGAGCTGCTGCGTCTTGCCGAGCTTCAGGAGCGCATGCCAGTAGGCGGGGGCGAGGTCGCCCTTCCAGCCGGCGTTCTTGTCGTCCAAGATGATGCCGCTCGCGACCTCGTACGCCTTCTGGGCGTTGTTCGCCGAAAGATAGGCCTCGACAAGATAGCGCCCGGCGGGCTTGTCCCACTGGAGCATGCGGTAGTCCTGGACGATCTTGGTGAGCGGTCCGATCGCCGCCGCTCCCATGCCGCGCTGCACGGCCTCGACCGCCCTGTCGAAGCCCGCCGGCTTCGCGATGTCAAGTTCAACCACGTCGTCGATCGGATACACCGCGGAGACGTCTGTCGTGCCCTTCTTGTAGGTCAGCGAATAGGACTTGGAGCGAGCCTGCCACTTGATGTCGCCCCTTCTCGTGTCGGTTTCGGTTCGGATCGTTCCCTGAACCGCCCAGAGCGGAAAAACCGCAACGGCCGCGAGAGCCATGACGATGAGTTTGTTCATTCCTTGTCTCCTTCAGATTGAGCGTCGATTTCAGATTTTTCCATCATGGCCTCCGCTGCCGGCACCGCGGCCTCGACCGGCGCGTCCTTGACTTCCTCCGTCGCCGGCGCCTCGGCCACAGGGGCCTCCGCCGCGACCGGCTTCTCTTCAACGGGCTTTTCCGCCGAAGGCGCTTCAGCGGCCGGCACGCTGCCGAGTTCCGTCTTGGCGCTGTTCATGCTGTTGAGGATTTTCTGACGGTCCTTTCCGTTGGGGAAGAGATCGAGGTACTGCTGCCCGAACGTCATCACGCGGTCGGCCTGCGCGGCGCCGAGCTTGGCGAAGAGCGGGATCATCGTGACGTAGCAGCGCTCGAGGTTCGCGATCTCGCCGGGCTGCATCTTGTCCGCCGGGTGGCTTTCGTCGACCGCGTGGGACTGCAGGAACGCCTGCAGCATCGCGGCCGCCCGCGCGCAGGAGTCCATGGCCTCGGCCTTGAGCCCCATCGCCTCCTCGGCGCGCATCTGGTCGATCTTGACGTCCGCGGACATGAGGTCGATCGAGTCGATCTCCCACTGCGGCCTGTTCTTCCAGTAGACGCGGAGCTTCTTGACCGCGCCGACGGCAGCGCCGAAGTGCTTCTGGCGGAGGGCCGCGTCCTTCTCGGTGCGGCCCTGCTCGGAGGCGACGTCGATCATCAGGCGGTAGGCGTCGACGGCGATGGCCATCTTGGACATCCTGTCGTCCGCCAGGAACAGGTCGATCGACTCGCGCGCCTCGACGTAGCTCTTCTGCCGGTAGAGGGCCTTCGCCTCGCCGATCCGGGCGCGCGCGACGGTGTGCATCGCGTTGGTTCCGGCCTTGGAGATGGCCTTCTCGAAGGCCTGGTTCGCAAGCTCCCAGCTGCGGGCCTCGATCAGCGCCTCGCCGGCGTTCACGAACTGGCCGGCCGTGTAGGCGCCGTCGGTGCGGAGCATGTCCGCGTAGATCTCGGTGCCCTCCTTCTTCATGCCCATCTCGATGAGGCTCTTCGCGAGCTGCGGCATCGCGTTCTTCGCCTCGGGCGAATCGGGGAACTTCTTGGAGAGCCGGTCAAGCGCGTCCTTGGACTTCGCCAGGTCGCCGAGGGCGGTGTAGATGGTGCCCAGGCGGACGTATGCGTTTGTCGAGAAGGCCCCTTCCGGATACGCCGCGAGGTAGGCCTCGTAGCTCTGGGCCGCGCGCGTACGGAAGGCCTCGAGCTGCTTCTCGGGCTTCGTCATGCGGCGCCAGCACTCGCCGACGAGGAATAGCGCCTGCTCCTTGAGGAGCGAATAGCGCGCCTTGTCGGCCTTCGTGAGCGTCGGATCGGCCAGCGCCTTGTCGGCCTTCGCGGCAAACGCCTGGAATTCCTTGATGCCGCGGACGATTTTCGCGGAGCCCTCCTTGAGCGCGGCGGTCACCGCCTCGGGGCTCTCGTTGGTCTCGGCCCCGGAGACCATGTCAAAACCATCCTTCTGGTACATCTGGGCGAGCGCCATGCGCGCCTGCTCGCGGGCGATTCCGTCCTTCTCAAGCTCGACGTACTTCTTCATGGCCTCGAGCGCGGCCGCGCGGTCGTCGATCTTGCCGTAACAATAGGAGAGCTGCGAATAGGTGGCCGCGTAATACATGGAGTTGGTGTAGTACTCCCCGATCAGCTGGCCCAGCGCGATCGCGTCGTTCCAGCGCTCGGCCTTCACGGCCTCGCCCATCATCGCCGCGGCGGTCGTGGCCGCGCCGACGTGACGGCGGTAATTGACCAGGAAGTCCCGGTAGAGGCGGTCGGCGCGCGCGAGCTGGCCGCGCTGCTTTTCGACGGCCGCGATGCGGAGGACCGCGTCGCCCGCCATCGTCATGACCTCCCTGTTCTGGTTCCCGGCGAAGCGCTCGGCCAGATAGCCCTCGATCGCGTCGGCGTCGATGCGCCAGTTCCAGGCCTCGGCATTCTCCTTGTCGCCCGCGATGAGGTCGAGGTAGGCCTTCACGACCGTCTCGATCGCGGCGACCGATTCCTTTCCTTCCGGATAGCTCGCGAGAACCTCAAGATACTCCCGGATGCCCTTCTCGACGTCGCCGCCCGCGATCTTCTCGTAGGCGCCCTGGAACTGCATCTGGCGGACGCGCCGCATCTGCTCGGGCGTGACCTGCTTCTTGATCTTCTGACCGTACTCCTTCTCGACGAAAACCTCGATCTTGTCGACCATCTCGCCGGCGTCGGCCGCCCAGGTGCACTCCGGGTATTGGATGAAGACGTTGAGCGCGTGGTTGTAGGCGCCCGCGCCGTTGCGCTTGGTCCCGACCTTCTCGCCGAAGAGGAGCGCCTTGACGACCTCGTCGTCGGGCTTCGGCTTCTTCTTCTCGGCCTGCGCCTCGTTCCAGAGCATCTTCGCCAGCATGAAGCGGCAAAGCGGCATCGGAGAGAACTTCCTCAGGCCCTGCTTGCCGTCGGGGTCGAACTCGACGATCGCCTTGTGAAGCTCGGCGAGCTGGCCCATGTACTCGTTGATCGTCTCCTGGGCCTTCTTGACGTCGCCCTTGAGGAGCTCGATGTTCGCCTTCATCGCGATCGCGCGCCCGAAGTAGACGGCGCGGTCCTGCTCCCAGAGAAGCTGATCGACGATCTTCTTGGCGGGGCCGAGATAGCGCGCGCGCGCGGCTACGCTGGGCGTGTCGGTCGCGAGCTTCAGGTACATCTCGGCGGTCTCGCACGCGACGTTGCACCAGGTGTTCGCGTCATCGTCGCTCTTGCGCTTGTCGATCTGCGCGAGGAGGCCGTCGTAGATCTTCACCGCCTCCTCGAAGCGCTTGTCGCCGACGAGAATCTGTCCCCAGGCGTATGAGGCCTGCATGTAGAACTCGCGGATCGCCTTCGTCGGGGTCGGAAAGGCCTTGAAGAACTCGTCGTAGATCTTGGAGCACTCCGCCTTTTTGCCGCGGAAGAAGAGGTTGTTCGCGACCTCGAGGCGCGCCGCCCAGTACTTCGGGCCCGTCCGGTCGGGGAGCGCCGCGATCTTGGCCTCGGCCTCGCCGAACTTGCCGAGCGAGAGCATGCCGCGGATCTCGATGGCGAAGAATTTCGTCTCGGACTCAGGCCACTTCTTCTTCGTGGCCGCGATCACCGGCTCGGCGAAATCGGGAAAGCCGAACTCGATCAGGAGCTCGACGTAGCGGATCTCCTGCTGGAGCTCGTCGTCGACCTCGGCGACCGGCGCGGCGTCGGCCGCGGGCGCCGGATCGGCCGCGCGCAAGACAAAAGGCGCGACGACGCACGCCGCACATCCAAGAATAGTACCAACCCTGAGACTCATGATGTTGCGAGTATACTAATTTAAACGAATGAATGCAAGGGAAAAGGCGGGGCGGACCGCGGGCGCCGGAGCCTCAGCGGCGGCGAAGTCGGCGCACGAAAAGCGCGACCGTTTCGCGCATCGCCACAAGCGCGGCGCAGGAATAAACGGCTCCGCCGGCGACAATCAGGAGACCGAGCTGGACGACGGACGGGAGTCCGGCGAGATGCGGCTTGAGGATCGCGAGCGCGAGACCCATCAGCATCGAGGAGAAGGACATGAGCGCGAGCGGGCGAATGGCGGCGCGGAGTCCGGTCGAGCCGTTCCGGCGATGCGCCGCGCGCATCAGAAGAACGCAGCCGAAGGCCGCGCAGAACACCGTCGACCCCGCAAGGCCCACATGGCGCCACTCGACCGGCAGGACGAGAACTGAAAGGATGTTCAGGGCGGCATTCAGGACAACGCTGATTACCGACACCCGCAAGGGCGTTTTCATGTCGCTCTGGGCCTGAAACCACGGAATCATCGACTTCTGAAAGCCGAAGAATCCGAGTCCGAGCGCATAGACCGCCAGCGCCCGCGACACCCGCGTCGTCGCCACCGCGTCAAAAGCGCCTCCCTCGTAAATGACGCGCGTGATCTCCGGCGCAAGCACGAAGAGCCCTGCCGCCGCCGGCAACATCACGAACATGAGGGACTTGATGGACGACGCCAAGGCGTTTCGCGCGCTTACCATGTCGTTTTTTGCGAAAAACCCCGAAAAAGTAGGCAATAGCACCGTTCCAAAGGAGACGCCAATGACCCCGAGCGGAAGGTCCATCAGGCGCTCGGCGTAACCGATGACGCCCGCAGCCCATGGTGCGGCGAACTGCGCGAGAAGCTGATCGAGCATGTAGTTGATCTGAATCGCCCCCGCGCCCATCGCCGCGATGCCGATGTTCCGCCAGACGAGGCGGACTTTCGGATCGGCCCATCCAGAGAAGAGCGGCTTCGGCGAAACACCCGCCACGTGCATCCGCCAGAGCATATAGGCCATCTGAATGGCGCCAGCGACCAGGATTGCCATCGCCACGCGGTGAATGCGCTGGTCCATCCGCATGTCCGGAAAGAAGGAAATCCATCCGAGAATGCCGATCCAGACGAAATTGAGAAGGCAGGACATGAAACTGGACGCCTTGAAGCGTCCGAGCGCATTGACGACTCCCATGCCGAACGCCGCGCCGCAGATAAAGATCATGTAGGGAAGGAGCGTCTTGACGAGGCGGACCGTCAGGAGGAGGCGCCGATTGTCCCCGAATCCGAGCTCGGTCCGGAAGTGGACCGCGATCTCGAGTCCGCCCACCAGAAGCGCGACGATCGCAATCAGCATCAGGAGAACCATCGTGATCACGGCGCGCGCCAGCCGCGCTGCCTTTTCGAGCGATTCCGACTCCACCTCGCTCTTGAAGACCGGAACGAACGCCGCCGTCAGCGCGCCCTCGCCGAAGAGCTTGCGCGCCATGTTCGGAATCGCGAACGCCAGCGTGAAGGCCGCCTGCTCGACGCCGGCGCCGATGAGGCGCGACTGGAGCATTTCGCGCACCAGCCCGAGGACGCGGCTCAGCATCGTGAACGCCCCGACTGTGAACACGTTCCCGAGAAGGCCGGCGCGGGGCGCGCCCGCATTTGCGTTCTTTCCGTTCATGTGCGGTTATTATACCAAATCAGCCGAGGGGCAATTTGTCCTTGTCTGTACGGACGGGGTATGCTATACTTCGCGCCGTTCATTCCGGAATAGGTGTCTCTCCACGTGCGGGTGCACGACGGGAAGCAACTCCCCTACGGAACAACCTGCTCGGGGTTTTTATGAAATGCACCTTGAACAGTCTGCCACGCCTCTCGCAGAGGCACTGAACGCGCAGAGGCTGAACCGCCTCGCGCACTTCGACGTCCCGGCCCACAAGGGCGGACGGATGAATCCCGAGCTGCCCGAGTACTTCGGAAAGCTCTGCATGGAGCTCGACGTGAACTCCATGAAGCCCCTGGACAACCTCGGACACCCCGTCTCCGTCATCCGCGACGCGCAGCGCCTTGCCGCCAACGCCTTCGGGGCGGACGACGCGTTCTTCATGGTCAACGGCACCACCTCGGCGGTACAGACGATGATCTGGGCGGCGACCGGCCGCGGCGAGAAGATCATCCTGCCACGGAACGTCCACCGCAGCGCCATCAACGCGCTCGTCGTCAACGGCGCGGTGCCGATCTACATCAACCCCGGACGCGACAAGCGCCTCGGCATCCCGCTCGGAATGTCCGTGAACGACGTCAAGAAGGCGATCGCCGACTATCCGGACGCCAAGGCCATCCTCGTCAACAACCCGACCTACTACGGCATCTGCTCGAACCTCGTCGAAATCGTCAGGCTCGCGCACGAGGCCGGCATGCTGGTCCTTGCGGACGAAGCGCACGGAACGCACTTCTACTTCCACGAGGACCTTCCCGTCTCCGCGATGGCGGCGGGCGCGGACATGGCTGCGGCGTCGATCCACAAGACGGGCGGATCGCTCACGCAGAGCTCGATCCTCCTCACGCGCCGTCCGGTCAATCCGGACTACGTCCGCCAGATCATCACGCTCACCCAGTCCACGAGCGCCAACTACCTGCTCCTCTCGTCGCTCGACATCGCCCGCCGGCACCTCGTCCGAAACGGCCGCGCGATCTACCAGCGCACGATCGAGTACGCCGACTACGCACGCGGCGAGATCAACGAGCTCGGGGGCTACTACGCGTTCGGTCCGGAACTCGTCAACGGCGACACCGCCTTCGCGTTCGACCGCACCAAGCTCTCCGTCCACACCCGCGACATCGGGCTCGCCGGCATCGAGGTGTACGACCACCTGCGCGACGACTACGGCATCCAGATCGAGTTCGGCGACGTCGGCAACCTCCTCGCCATCCTCTCCGCGGGCGACCGCATGATGGACGTCGAGCGCCTCATCTCCGCGCTCGCGGAGATCGAGCGCCTGCACCGGAAGGACCCGGTCGGCCTCTTCGACCACGAGTACATCGACCCCGACGTCACGATGTCCCCGCAGGACGCGTTCTACTCCAAGAAGCGCCGCGTGCCGATGAAGGACTCCACCGGACTCGTCGCCGGCGAATTCGTCATGAGCTATCCGCCCGGCATCCCGATCGTCGCCCCCGGCGAACGCATCACGGCGGACATCCTCGAGCACATCCTCTTCGCCAAGGAGAAGGGCTGCTTCATGACCGGCACGGAAGACATGGACTTGAACTACCTGCAGGTGGTGGAATAATGGAACTCTGGTACACTGACGAACACACCGGCGACGTGCGCTTCTCCATCAAGGCGGAGCAGCTCGTCGTCACCAAGCAGAGCGCCGTCCAGCGCATCGACATCCTCGACACGCCCGCGTACGGACGCTGCCTCGTCCTCGACGGCGGACTCATGATCACCGAGAAGGACGAGTTCATCTACCACGAGATGATCACCCACGTCCCGATGGCGGTGCATCCGAACGTCAAGAACGTCCTCGTCATGGGCGGCGGCGACGGCGGCACCGTCCGCGAGCTCGTGAAGTACCGGACGATCGAGTCCATCGACCTGGTCGAGGTCGACCGGGAGGTGGTGCTGCTCGCGAAGAAGCACCTGCCCTTCACGTCCTCGAAGCTCAAGGACCGCCGCGTCAGCGTCTGGTTCGAGGAAGGCCTCCGGTACGTCCGCGGCAAGAAGAACGCATACGACCTCATCATCGTCGACTCGTCCGATCCCTACGGTCCGGCCGAGGGACTCTTCACCCGCGAGTTCTACGGAACCTGCTACAAGGCGCTCCGGGACGACGGCATCCTCATCAACCAGCACGAGTCGCCGTTCTACTCCGCCCACCAGAGGTCCGTCCGCGACGCCCACCGGCACATCGCCCTCGAGTTCCCCCTCTCGACCGTCTACCAGTGCCACATCCCGTCGTATCCGTCCGGACACTGGCTCTTCGGCTTCGCGTCGAAGAAGTACAATCCGATCGGCGATCTCGACGAGGTGCGCTGGAACAAGCTGCATGTCTCCACGCGCTACTACAACACCGCGCTCCACCGCGGCGCCTTCGCGCTCCCGAACTACGTGCTCGACATCCTCAAGGAAGAGGAAAAGCGGTGACGGTGTTTGGGTTAGTTGGGTTGTTTGGGTGTTTGGGTGTTTTTGGAACACGGATGAGGATCGGAAAATGACGAATGCGAACAGGAATGCGTTCATCGGCTCGAGCGACGACTACGCCGCCTCCGCGGTCGTGATCTTCGGCGCGGGCGCCGACGCGACGACGTCCTACCGTCCGGGCACGCGCTTCGGACCCGCGGCGATCCGCCAGGAGTCGTACGGCATCGAGACGTACTCGCCGGCCCTCGGACGCGACCTCGAGGACGTCGTCTTCTTCGACTCCGGCGACCTCGAGTTTCCGTTCGGATCCCCCGGGCGACAGCTCGCGGCGATCGAGGAACGCGCGGCGGAGATCCTCGCGGACGGCAAGGTCCCCTTCATGCTCGGCGGCGAGCATCTCGTCACCCTCGGCGCGGTCCGCGCCGCGGCGAGGAAACATCCGGACCTCCGCATCATTCACTTCGACGCCCACGCGGACCTCCGCGAGGACTACCTCGGCGAGAGCCTTTCGCACGCGTCGGTCATCCGCCGCTGCCACGACCTCCTCGGCGACGGACGCATCTTCCAGTTCGGCATCCGCTCGGGAACGCGCGAGGAATTCGCCTTCATGAAGGCCGGACACGTCACCGCCGAACCCTTCGACGACACCACCCTCGACGCCGTCATCGCATCCCTCAACTCCCAGCTTTCCAACGCCCGACCCTCCAACTCTCCGATGCCCGTCTACCTCACCATCGACATGGACGTGCTGGATCCGTCGGAGTTCCCCGGCACCGGAACGCAGGAGGCGGGCGGATTCTCCTACCTCAAGCTCCTCGCCGACATGCGCAAGGTCTGCCGCGGCTGCCGCATCGTCGGCATCGACAACGTCGAGCTCAACCCGACGCTCGATCCGTCCGGCCGCTCCGCCGCCCTTGCGTGCAAATTCCTCCGAGAGGAAATACTGGAACTATCATGAAGAAAAAAGTCATGCTCATCGGAGCCGGCGGAGTCGCCGGCGTCGCCGCCGCCAAGATGTGCCTCAACTCGGACGTCTTCGGCGAACTGCTCGTCGCCTCGCGCACCGAGAAGCGCTGCGAGGAGATCAAGGCCGCGTGCGAACGCCGCGGCACGGAGACGAAGATCACCACCGCGCAGGTCGACGCGATGGACGTTCCGAAGCTCACGGCGCTGATCCGGGCGTACAGGCCCGACCTCGTGATGAACATCGCGCTTCCCTACCAGGACCTCGCGATCATGGACGCGTGCCTCGCGGCGGGGGTCAGCTATCTCGACACCGCCAACTACGAGCCGCTCGACGAGGCGCACTTCGAGTACTCCTGGCAATGGGCCTACCGCGAGCGCTTCGAGAAGGCCGGGCTCACGGCGATCCTCGGCTGCGGCTTCGACCCCGGCGTCACCCAGGTCTTCTCCGCCTTCGCGCAGAAGCACTACTTCGACACGATCGAGACGCTGGACATCCTCGACTGCAACGGCGGTGACCACGGCTACCCCTTCGCGACGAACTTCAACCCCGAGATCAACCTCCGCGAGGTCGCCGCCAAGGGCTCCTACTGGGTGGCGGACCCGGCGGAGGACAAGCCCGAGGTCGCGGTCGAGAACAAGAAGGCCTTCGACAAGGGCTACTGGGTCGAGACCGAGCCGATGGCGATCAAGCGCACGTACGACTTCGAGGGGGTGGGTCCGAAGGACATGTACCTTCTCCACCACGAGGAGCTCGAGTCGCTCGGATGCAACCTCAAGGGCATCAAGCGCATCCGCTTCTTCATGACGTTCGGACAGAGCTACCTGACGCACCTGAAGTGCCTCGAGAACGTCGGACTCACCCGCATCGACCCGATCGACTTCAAGGGGCAGAAGATCGTCCCGATCGAGTTCCTCAAGGCGCTCCTTCCCGATCCCGCCTCGCTCGGTCCGCGCACCAAGGGCAAGACGAACATCGGCTGCATCTTCCACGGCCTCAAGGACGGAAAGCCGGTCGACTACTACGTGTACAACATCTGCGACCACCAGGAGTGCTATGCCGAGGTCGGCTCGCAGGCGATCAGCTACACGACCGGCGTCCCCGCGATGATCGGCGCGAAGATGTTCCTCGAGGGCAAGTGGACCGCCAAAGGCGTCCACACGTGCGAGGAGTTCGACCCCGATCCGTTCATGGCCGAGCTGAACCGCCAGGGCCTGCCCTGGAAGGAATCCTTCGCGCCCGTCACGGTGCCGTAACATGCCGCGCTACGTGATCGACGAGGCGAAGCTGCGCGCCAACCTCACCGTCCTCAGGTCCGTCGCGGACCGCGCGGACGTGAAGATTCTGCTCGCCCAGAAGGCCTACTCCTGCGCCGCGACGTATCCGCTCTGCGCGCAGTACCTCGCCGGAACGACCGCGAGCTCGCTCAACGAGGCGAAGCACGGAAAGCTCAATTTCCCGGGCGAGACGCACGTTTTCGCGCCCGCCTTCCGCGCGGCGGAGATGGACGAGCTTCTCTCGACCGTCGATCACATCGTGTTCAACTCGCCGCGGCAGGTGGCGCGCTTCGCGGCACAGGCACACGCCGCCAACGTTTCGGTCGGACTCCGCGTGAATCCCGAGGTCTCGGTCGGCGAAGTCGCCGCGTACGATCCGTGCCGCCCGGGCTCGCGTCTCGGCACGACCCGCCACGACCTCGACGCCGCGCCGGACGGTCTCGCGCTGGTCGACGGACTCCACTTCCACGCGCTCTGCGAACAGGGCGTCGAAGAGCTCCGCAAGGTCCTTGTCGGCTTCGAAGCGAACTTCGGCGACCTTCTGCCGCGGATGAGCTGGGTCAACTTCGGCGGCGGACACCACATCACGCGCGCGGACTACGACGTCGACGGACTCGTCGCTCTGCTCGCCGGATTCAAGGCGCGCCATCCGCATCTCGCAGTCTACCTCGAACCCGGCGAAGCGGTCGCGCTCGACGCCGGCACGCTCGAATCCGAGGTCCTCGAGATCCAGCCGCGCGGGGCGGACGGCATCGCAAACGCCATCCTCGACACGAGCGCCGCCTGCCACATGCCGGACGTCCTCGAGATGCCGTACCAGCCGCGCCTCGCCGGCGCCGCGAAAGGCGCCGCGGGAAAGTTTCCCTACCGCTTCGGCGGACCCACCTGTCTCGCCGGCGACGTGATCGGCACGTGGTCCTTCGACCGCGCGCTGTGCGAAGGCGACACGGTGGTCTTCGAGGACATGGCGATCTACTCGATGGTGAAGAACAACACCTTCAACGGAATCGACCTTCCCGACATCGTCCTCCGGAAGGAAAGCGGCGAGGAGATCCTCCTCGCCCGCTTCGGCTACGACGACTTCGTCCGACGGCTCGGCTAAGCCGTTACGCATCTTCAGCGGGCGTTGAGCGCCGGCTTGCGGTACTTTGTCCAGAACTTGAGGAAGTCCGCGGAGACGTCGCGCGCGGCGACGGCGGACCACGCCTGCGCCGTGGCGGACGCGGCATCCGTTCCACCCGCAGTGAGCGTGAGGTACTTCGCGCAGATGCCGCGATAGGGCTCGAACTCGTCCGCCGCGTACGCGCCCTTCTCGAGGAAGTAGACGAGCGCCCAAGCCGTGCGGTAGTTCAGGTGGAGATCGCCGGAATAAAACTGGTCGCGGTTCATCTTCAGGATCCGCGGGATGTGCGCCGCGACGCGTTCCGGATTTTCAGCCGTCTCCCGTGCGCGCCGTCCGGAGTCGACGATCTTCACCGTGTTCTTGGCGGCGTGATGCTGGATTCCCTCGAAGAACGCCGCATGGCCCTCGTCGAACCAGCGCGCGTGCCGTCCGTTCCCGGTCGCATAGAAGAGGTACTGGTGGAACGCCTCGTGGCGCATCACCTCCGGAGCGAGAGCCGGGTCCTCGGCGCAGATCAGAAGCTCCTCGCGGCTCGGATCCCAGAGTCCGAAGCTCCACAGCTCGTCGGCACCGGTGGACGTGAGGTAGTCGCGATAACCGTCCGTGGTCTTGAAGACGCGCACCGTGCTGACGCCGACGGCCTTCTGCGGCGGCACGTAGAACTCGTAGGACTTGCGCATCGCCCCCATCAGCTTCATCGCAACATCGATGAACTTGCCGCCCTTCGCCTTGTCGAGGTCCGTCAGGAACCGATACTGCGGATCGTTCCGCTCCCACCACTTCATCGACGAGATGTTGCCGCCGCCGCGCACGTTCGTCGAGACAGACTTCTCGAACACCTTGAGAAGCTTTTCGGCGTCCGTGTCCTTCACGTTCTCCTTGAAGACGAACTGCACGTAGTAGCGCGCGCCGTTCTTGGCGACGACGAACTGTCCGACGCCGTCCTCGCCCCACACCGATTTCCACGCGGCGAGCGTCTCCTCGGACGGCTCGCCGAACGCCTTCTCCAGTTCGTCGAGCTTCGACTCGATCTCGTCCTTCATCCAGTCCTCGCGCGCGAAACTCGGCACGAGGGACTTGACGCGTCCGAGCCGCATCACGTTGCCTTTGCGGTCCTTCCACTCCCCGGCGAAGGCGCGCTGGTACCAGAGGTCGCGGGGCGCATAGCACTTCACCTGATTCGACTCGGCGCCGCGGGTGACGGTGTAGGTTCGGGACTGTGGCGTCGGGGCGGGAACGCCCTGCGACGCGGCGAGGACCTTGGCCTTGAGTTCGCCGTCCGCGACGAGTTCGGCCTGGGGCTTCAGCTGCGGCGCGGCCCGGGCGGAGATCGCCGCGAACACGACCAGCGCCGTCCATCCGAGCCGTCCGTTCATCATCCCCCCCGGATCAGTCGACCGCCACGTCCACGGGCACGGTGAGGCCCTTGAGCGCGACGTCGATGTCGTGCGGA
>CAZYQF010000006.1:13379-34146 GCA_964650165.1 uncultured Lentisphaeraceae bacterium | reverse complement strand
GTACTCAACGGCCTTGAGTGACGTGTAGTCGCTCTGCTTGAGCATCCGCATGCTGTCCGGATTCGTGACGACCGAGCGCGGATGCACACATCCCAAGGTGGGCGAGATCGGTGGACGGCGTTACATCGCAAAGTGCGGCGACTGGTCGGCGTACTCCAGCGACGCGCATGTGCTCAATGAGCTCGTGGCGGACCAGTTCTTGCGGACGGCGGGTTTCAATGTTCCGGCGTCGCGCCGGTATGACGTCGACTTCGGGGAAGGATCCCGTGTCGTTCGTTTGGCGGAGCACATTTCGGCGAAGCCGCTGATGCAGGTGTTCGAGAGCGCCGATTCTGCGCTGCGAGGCAAGATCCGCGAGCAGGCGATTGCTGCGTATCCGATCCAGGCGCTGATCGCCGGAATCGACACGTTCACATACGACAATGTCTTGGTCGACGCGACGGGTGTGCTGTGGTTTGTGACACAAGCCGGATAGAAAATCAAGGATTTGTCGGCATTTTTACGAATATAGTTTCGGCAAGATTGCGCAACACGGGCAGAGTGCAAACAAAACTCCCGCACGAATCCGTGCGGGAGTGTTTCGCGTAGCTCTGCCGCGGGCGTCAGATCAGATTGCGCTTGATCAGATGCTCGGCGATTTCGACCGCGTTGAGCGCGGCGCCGCGGAGGAGCTGGTCGCCCGACACGAACATCTCGAGTCCCTTCTTGTCGTCGCGGCTGATGTCCTGGCGGATGCGGCCGGCGAGCACGTCGTACTTCGCGGACGCGTCGAGGGGCATCGGATATCCGCCGTTCAGCGGATCGTCGACCAATCGGACGCCTTCCGACTTCAAGAGGATCTCGCGCGCTTCGGCGGGGGTGATGTCCTGCTCGAACTCGAGGTTGAGCGACTCGGAGTGGGCGCGCGCGATCGGCACGCGCACGCACGTGCAGGAAAGCCTGAGGTTCGGATGGTGCAGCATCTTGCGCGACTCGTTGAGCATCTTGAGCTCCTCGAGCGTGTACCAGTTCTCCCCGTTGAACTTGTCGATGTGCGGAATGAGGTTGTACATCAGCTGGTGCTGAAACGCCTTGACCGTCAGCGGCTTCCCGGCGACATAGTCGCGGATCTGCTCTTCGAGTTCCTCGAGCCCGGGGGCTCCGGCACCGGAGGCGGCCTGGTAGGTTGCGGCGACGATGCGTTTCAGCTTCTTGGCCTTGTGAAGCGGCGCAACGGCCTCGAGCATGATCGCGGTCGTGCAGTTCGGATTCGCGATCACGCCCTTGTTCCAGTCGAGGTCCTCGGGGTTGACCTGAGGGACCACCAGCGGGACTTCCGGATCCTGACGGAACGCGCGGGAGTTGTCGATCATCTTCGCGCCGGCCTTGACGACGGCGTCCTTGAGCTCGATCGCGACGTCCGTCTTGCCCGCAAACAGAACGATGTCGAGGCCCTTGAACGAATTCTCGTCCGCCTTGAGGACGCGATAGGTCTCGCCGAGAATCTGCTCGTCGCGTTCGCGCGAGGCAAAGACCTGGACCTTCCCGTTGAGGGGAAAGTTCCGCTCCTTGAGAACCCTGATCATCTCGGTGCCGACCGCGCCGACACCGACAAGTCCGACATTGTAGTTCTTCATTCTTTTTTCTTTTTAGAGGTTGAACGCCTGGTCCGAACATCTCCGAATGCCCTCTTGGGCACACGGGCGCGTATTATACCAAAAAAAGACGGCTTTATCAGCAAACGGCCGACTTTATCTCGCCCTTGGAGAGGCGAGTGCGAAGAACGTCCCCCGTTTTGACGTCGTCCGCGGACTTCACGACACGGCCGTCGGCATCGGTCGTGAGCGAATAGCCGCGGTCCAGCACCGCGTACGGCGACAGGAGCGAGAGCTTCGTCTTGAGATCGGAGAACGAGGCCGAGTCCTCCGACATCCGCAGCTTGACCGAAGAATCGAGCGAGACGGACAAAACTCCGATCTTCTTCTCGAATCCCTGCGCCTTCGACTGAAGCGCGGGCACCAGGGCGTCGGCCAGATGGTCGATGCGCTGGGCGTACCATTCGTACTTGCCCTTCAGGGCGTTCACGAGACCCGAGTTGAAATCGGAAACCTGGAACTTGAGTTCGTCCAGAACCGGCACGGCGATCTCGGCGGCGATGGACGGCGTTCCCGCCCTCACGTCGGCGGCGAAGTCGCAGAGCGTATAGTCCGTCTCGTGTCCGACCGCGCTGACGGTCGGGATCTTCGACCCCGCCACTGCGCGGACGACCCCCTCGTCATTGAAGCAGAAAAGGTCCTCGAAGCTGCCGCCGCCGCGCGCGACGAGGAGAAGATCGGCCGTCCAGTCGGTCAGCCCGTTGAAATAGGAAATGCCGGCCTTGATCGTGTCCGGCGCGGCGTCTCCCTGCACGAGGCAGGGGTACAGACGCACTTCCAGATTGGGGAACCTGCGCGTCAGCACCGTGCACATGTCGTGAATCACCGCCCCGGCCTCGCTCGTGACGATGCCGATGCGCCGCGGCAGAAACGGAAGCCGGCGCTTGCGGGCGGAGTCGAAGAGACCCTCGCTCTCGAGCTTCGCCTTGAGCTCGAGGTACTTTTGCATCAGGTCGCCTTCTCCGATGAGCTTGACGGCGAGGACGCTGAGCTGGTAATTCCCGCGGGGCGCGTAGACGGTGGCGTTCGCGTAGGCCAGGACCTTGGCTCCGTCCTTCAGCGCGCCCTTCGCCTTGCAGCGGTCGAGCTGTCCCTTGAACATGACGCAGGAAACCTGGGCGCCCGAGTCCTTGAGGGTGAAGTAGGCATGTCCGGACGGGTACTCCTTCCACCCGCTGATCTCGGCCTCGACATAGATGCGGCTGAAGCGGCCTTCGATCATCTCCTTCAGCGCCTGCGTGAGAGAGGAAACCGTCAGCGGATGTTCCTGTGACTCGCCGGCCATGTCAGTTGACGAAAACGTTGCGCCGAACCGACCGTTTCGTGTCGCGATAGGAGTGGATGCCGACGGAAAGGATGGTGCCGACTGCGAAAAACGCGCTGATGAGGTTCGTGCCCCCGTAGCTGAAGAACGGCAACGCCATGCCCTTCGTGGGCAGCGCCTTGCAGACGACGCCGAAGTTGAACATGGCCTGGAAGAAGATGATGAACGTCATGCCGATCACGAGGAAGCGTCCGAACCGGTCGGAGGCCTTGCGCGCGATGTAGATCGACAGCGCGAAAAACGCCGCGAAAAGAAGAATGACGGACAGCGTGAACACAAGCCCCAGCTCTTCGGCGCCGATGGCGAAGATGAAGTCGGTGTGGGCCTCGGGAAGGTAGTACTCCTTCTGCATCGACTCGCCGAGCCCGACGCCGAAGAGTCCGCCGTTCTTGAAGGCGATCAGGGCTTGATTGACCTGATAAAGCGCCTTCTCGCTGGTCAGGCGCATGATGCGGTTGGCGTTGGACAGGAGAAGCCCGGCAAAGCCCGCCAGTCCGATTCCGGCGAAGACGCAGAGGTGCAGGAACTTGGTCCCCGAGACGAACATCACGAGAAATCCGACGCACAGGATCACCATCGTCGAACCGAAGTCGGGCTCGGCAATCACGAGCGCGGCGAGTCCGCCGACGATCATCGCCGGCGCGAGCGCGCCGCGGAGAAAGAGCTCGACTTTCCATCCGGCCTTGTCCGTCCACACCGCAACCGCAATCACCGTCACGAGTTTCGCAAGCTCGCTGGGCTGGAGGCGGACGGGGCCCAGCGAGATCCAGCGATGGGACCCGTTGATTTCGCGGAAGCCGAAGACCGCCCCGAGCAAGACGACAACGACGACGTAGAAAACCGCCGTCAGGAACCAATGGTCACGCCAGTGACGGTAGTCGAACGCCGCCATCGCAATCGCCGTCACCACTGCCACCGCCAGATAGAGGAACTGGCGCTTCATGAAGTAGTAGACGTCGGTGTGAAGGCGAATGCCGTTCGCTCCGCTCGCGCTGGAGAGAACAATAAGGCCCAGTGCCACGAGAGCCGCGGTCACCAGGCCGAACCACAGGAGTGCGGACTTGCGCACGTGCGGATCAGAGCTGCGCGTCGGCCGGCAGCTTGAGAATCTGGCCGGGGGTCAGCTGAGCGTCCTCGGCAAGGTTGTTGAGTTCGCAAATGGCCGACTTGGTCACGCCCCAGCGAAGCGTGACGGCCGTCAGGTCGTCGCCTTCCTGAACAACATAGGTCGCGGGCGCCAGCTCGGCGGCAGGGGCGACAGCCGAAGAAGGAGCGGCGGCGGCGCCATCGGCGGGCAGGGTCTCGACGACAGGCGCGACGGCGGCCGGATCGGCGACAACGTCGTTCGTCATCGGGGGTTCAGGGGGAAGATTTTCGACAACCGGCTCCGCGGGCTTCGTCTCGACGGCCGGAGACTTGGTCTCGGTTTTCTTGGCGACGGGCCTTCCGTTCGCAGGAACCTTCAGCTTCTGGCCGATGCGGAGCTTGTCGCTCGTGAGGCCGTTGAGCGCCTTGAGCTGGCGGATGTTGATTCCGTTGCCGTAGGCGATGACGCCGAGCGTGTCGCCGGACTTGACGACGTATTCCTTCGTCGCACCGGCATAGGACGAGCCCTTGTCGGCTTTCGCACCGGGCTTCGCCTTGGCAACTTCGGGGACGGTCTGCACGCCAACGTCGATCTTGCCCGGAAGCTTGATCTTCTGGCCGAGGCGGATCGTGTCCGTCTTCATGCTGTTGGCCTTCTTGATCGAATCGATCGTGAGGTTGTACTTCTTCGAGATCTTCGCGAGGTAATCTCCGCGCTGGACAATGTATTCCGTGTATTCGGGCTCGACCGGCTTCACGTCTTCGACCTTCGTCTCCTCGACGTCCGCCTCGAACTCGGGTTTGACCTCCTTCACTTCCGGAGCGGGCGCGGCCTCTTCGGTCGCGGCCGTCTTGACCTCGTCCTGCGAACCGACGCGCTTGTAGTTGTATTCGGCGTCCTTGCAACCGGCGACGACGGCGACAGCCGCAACCCCAAGAATCATTCCGAGCTTCTTCATTTCTTTTGTCCTTCTTTTTTGACGAGGTCGGCGAAGACGTCTCCGCGTTCCCCGAAACTTTTAAATTGATCGAAACTTGCCGTGCCGGGAGACAGCAGAATCGTTTCCCCCGTCACCGACTCGCGCATCGCCTCTGCGACTGCCTTTTCAAGCGTTCCGCAGATCTGGCAATCCACGGCATCTTTCCAGGCGCTCGCAAATGTTTCTGCGCTTGCCCCAATAAGATACACTTTTTTGACCCTTCTCGTCAAGAGTTTGCAGGCGGCTTTCGGATCATCTCCCTTGGGAAGGCCCCCGGCGATCAGCCGAACCGGACCGTTCGCCATGCTCACTCCCGCGATCAGCGCGGAAACCGACGTCGCCTTCGAGTCGTCGATGCAGGAAACACCTCCGAAAACCCCGATGAGGTTCATCCGATGCGGCAGCGGCTCGAACCCCCGGAAACCCGTCCGGATCTGGTCCGCGGAAAGGCCGGCAGCCTCCATCAGACGGCCTGCGGCCCGCCCGTTGTCCCGCAGCACCCCGTTGTCGAAGTACGATCCGGCTATCAACGAATCGAATTTCGAGGCCGTTGAACCACTTGAACAACTTGAACTCTTGAACTCTTGAACCGCATTCTTTGCGAACCCGAGGAGTTTATTCTTGAGCCCGTGATAGACCTCGACCGATCCGTGCCGGTCGAGATGGTCTTCCTGAAGATTGAGGATCGCCGCGGCCTCGAAGGTGTCCGGCGGCAGCGTGGTGGTTTCGAGCTGGAAGGAGGAGACTTCGACGACCGCCCAGCCGGGCTCCTCGCCGAAGAGGTCGGTGACGGGACGTCCGTAGTTGCCGCAGGGGACGGCGCGGCCTCCCGCGAGGGTGATCGCGTCCGCGACGAGCTTGACGACGCTCGACTTGCCCTTCGAGCCGGTCACGGCGAGGAGCTTCCAGCCGCGGCGCTTCAGCTCCTCGCAGCCCAGCTGGAGTTCGCTCTTGACCGCGAGTCCGGGACTCGCGACCACGAGGGCGTAATCCTCGGCGAAGTCGACCGCATAGCCGCGCGCGCGCAACAGCGCCGCCGCGGCCGCCCCGCTGGCTCCCTTGCCGAGAACGAGCGCGCGGTTAGAAGTCGAGGTTGCGGACATTGAGGGCGTTGTCCTCGATGAACTTGCGGCGGGGCTCGACCTCGTCGCCCATGAGGAGCGTGAACATCCGGTCGGCGGCGACGGCATCGTCCAGCCTGACGCGAAGCATGTGCCGCGTCATCGGATTCATCGTCGTCTCGTAGAGCTCGACGTCGTCCATTTCGCCGAGACCCTTGAAGCGATAGATCGAAAGTCCCTGCTTGCCGTGGGCGCGGACGTCGTCGAGGAGCTTGCGGAGCGTGCCGCCGAAATAGTCCGCGGGGCCGTAGCCGAAGGCGGAAAGCGAGGAAAATTCCTTCTTGAGCATCGACGCGCCGGAGCCGGCGGCCTGCGCGTCGGCGACGAGCTCCTCGGGGCGGAACCCGCGCTCCTCGACCATCTTGCACGTCGCCTCGATCTCCGCGAGGAGCATCATCAGGGCCTTCGCCCGGTCCTTCTCCAGAACCTGCCCGTCCTTGCCCTTCACCTCGTAGTCGTCGAGCCCGAGCGTGAGGAGCTTGGAGGTCAGTTCGCCGTCCGTCAGCACGTACTCGATCTTCTTCTTGCGCTCGACCTTGTAGAGCGGCGGCTGCGCGAGATAGACGTAGCCCTTCTCGATGAGCTCCGGCATCTTGCGGTAGATGAACGTCAGAAGAAGCGTGCGGATGTGCGCGCCGTCTACGTCGGCATCGGTCATGATGACGATCTTGTGGTAGCGCGCCTTCGAGACATCCCACTCCTCGCCGAATCCGCAGCCGATTGCGGTGATGAGCGTCCGGATCTCGTTGTTCGCGAGCATGCGGTCGATGCGGGCCTTCTCGACGTTGAGCACCTTGCCGCGCAGCGGCAGGATCGCCTGCGTGGCGCGGTCGCGTCCGGTCTGGGCGGAGCCGCCTGCGGAATCGCCTTCGACCAGGAACAGTTCGGTCTTCGACGGATCGCGCTCGGAGCAGTCGCGGAGCTTGCCGGGGAGCGAGAGCCCGTCCATCACGCCCTTCCGGCGCGTCGATTCGCGCGCGGCGCGCGCGGCTTCGCGAGCCGCGGCCGCGAGGCGGGTCTTGTCGATGATGACCTTGGCGACGGCCGGGTTCTCCTCGAAGAACGTCATCAGCTTGTCGCCGACGATGGAGCCGACGATGCCCTCGACTTCGCCGTTGCCGAGCTTGGTCTTGGTCTGGCCCTCGAACTGCGGCTGCGGAACCTTGACGGACACGATGACCGTGAGTCCCTCGCGCATGTCGTCGCCGGTCAGCGAATCCTTGTCCTTGAGGAGCTTGTTGTCGGTCCCGTACTTGTTGATCGTGCGTGTGAGCGCGGCCCTGAAGCCGGAAAGGTGCGTGCCGCCCTCGATCGTGTGGATGTTGTTGCAGTAGGTCTGCTCCAGAACCGAATAGCTCTCGGTATACTGCATCGAGACCTCGGCCTGGACCGTTCCCGAGAGACCCTCCTTCTCGGCCTCGAAGTGGATGATCGGGGAGATCGGCTTCTTGTTGGCGTTGAGGTATTCGATGAAGGCGTCGATGCCGCCGTCGTAGTGGAAGGTTTCCTCGAAGAAATGGCCGTTCTCGTCGCCTTCCTCGTCCTTGAAGCGGATGGTCACGCCCTTGTTGAGGAACGCGAGCTCGCGGAGACGCGCGGCGAGGATGGACGACCTGAACTTGCGGCAGGAGAAGATCGTGTGGTCGGGAAAGAACGTGACCTTGGTGCCGGTCTCGTCACCGCATTCGCCGATGACTTCGAGCGGCTTCGTGACGCGCCCGCGGCTGAACTCGATGCCGTGGAGCTTGCCGCCGCGCTTGACCTCGACCTTCATCCAGTCCGAGAGCGCGTTGACGCACGAGACGCCGACGCCGTGGAGTCCGCCGGACACCTTGTAGTTCGATCCGTCGAACTTGCCGCCGGCGTGGAGAATCGTGAGAACGACCTCGATCGCGGGCTTGTGCTGGGTCGGATGCATGTCGACCGGAATGCCGCGGCCGTTGTCCTGGACCGAGAGCGATCCGTCCGGATTGATGATCACGTCGATCAGCGAGCAGTATCCCGCAAGAGCCTCGTCGATCGAGTTGTCCACCACCTCGTAGACCAGATGATGGTATCCGCGCTCGCCCGTGTCGCCGATATACATCGCGGGACGCTTCCGAACCGCGTCCATGCCCTCGAGAACCTGAATGTTCTCGGCGTTGTACTTGCCCGTTTGCTCTGACATTTTCATAACTCCCGAATTCGATGAATCGCTGTTAACGGATCACTGTCCGAACTGAAGGCGCTCGGCCAGACGGTCCGGCAGCCCCGCCGCGCGGATGCGCGCCTGGGCGGCGGCGACGTCGTAGTCCAGGCGGCGGAACCGGATCTGCCGCTTCGCAGGATCGTAGATCACGTACGTCGCCCGGGGATCCCCGTCTCGGGGCTGGCCGACGGAACCGACGTTGATGAAGTACTTGCGGCCGGCCGGCAGCGTGAAGTCCTGCGGATCGATGCGGTACACGCCCGACATCTGCTTCTCGTAGATCATCGGACAGTGCGTGTGGCCGTGGAAGCACAGCGGCGTCATCTGCCGCGTGAAGTTCGCCTCGGCCTGCAGGTTGTCGAAGACATAGCCGAAGTTGCCGGGATTGTCCATCGTCGAGTGGACGATCGTGATGCCCGTCGCCGTGCGCGTGAACGGAAGCTGGCGCAGCCACTCGAGGTCGTCCGCGAAAAGCTGCTCGCGCGTCCACTCCACCACCTGCGCGGCGGCCGCGTTGAAGTCGTCGAGATTCTGCTGCGAGCAGACGTAGAAGTCATGGTTGCCGATGACGACCGGACAGCCCAGGCTGCGGATCGCCTCCAGGCATTCGCGCGGACAGGCGTTGTAGCCGACGAGGTCGCCCGTGCAGAGGTAATCGGTCACGCCCTGCGCGCGACAGTCGTCCAGCACGACGTTCAACGCCTCGAGATTGGCGTGAATGTCCCCCAGAATGGCGAAAACCTTTGACATCACTTGCCCAAGATCGCGTTGGCGATCTGAAGATCCTCCACGGTGGTGATCTTGAAGTTCGGATTGCGGTTCTCGATGATGCGGACCGTCTCCCCGGCGAGCTCGACGGCCTGGCAGTCGTCCGTGACATCGGTCTTGCCCAGCGCCTTGAAGGCGTTGCGGAGTACCTTGATCTGGAATCCCTGCGGCGTCTGCACGGTCCAAAGCTTCTCGCGGTCATCGGTCGAGGAGACGTTCAGCCCCTTCTCCACCCGCTTGACCGTGTCCGTGATGCGCTGCCCGACGGTCGCGGCCGGGACGCGCTTCACGAGCTTGACGACCTCCGAAATCATGTCCGACGTGACATACGGACGGGCTCCGTCGTGGATGATGACGTAGCGCGTGTCGATGTCGCAGGCCTCGAGCCCCGCCTGGACCGACTCCTGGCGGCGGACGCCGCCGGGGAGAATCGTCTGGAGCTTGGAGATGCCGTACATCCGGGCCACAGCCTTTGCCGCGACCTGCTGGTCCTTGCGGACCACGAAGATGATGCGGTCGATGTCCGGACAGCGCTCGAACGCCAGAAGCGACCACGCCACCACGGGCTTGTTGCCCAGGGAGAGAAAAGCCTTGTCGGTTCCCGCGCCCATCCGCTCGGACTTTCCGGCGGCCACGATTATCGCTGTTGTCATGCTAGAGTCCTCCCGCAGCATTTCTTGAACTTCTTGCCCGACCCGCACGGACACGGATCGTTTCGCCCCGCCGTCGGCTGAACCCCCTGCGGCCCCGCGCCCTCGGATCCGAAATCGGAAGCCGGAGAGGCCGGCCGCATCGCTCCGGAGCTCATCATCGACGCAAACACGTCGCCGATCGTCTTCACGGACGCCGGCGAAGGCTCGGCCGCGGGTTCGGGCCTCTCGGATTCGGAAACCGTGATCTCGTCCGCGTTCGTGCGCACCGGCTCGCGGCGGAGCGAACCGAACATCCGCTGCATCCGCGCCGCCGTCGCGCTGCGGAACTCCGAGGAAACGACCTTGGCCTTGATGGTCGAGATCAGGGACTCGAACATCAAGAACGCCTCCTTCTTGTACTCGATCAGCGGATCGCGCTGGCCGTACGCACGGAGATTGACGCCGTGACGGAGATCGTCCATCGCGCGGAGATAGTCCTGCCACTCGCGGTCGATGACGTTGAGGAAGACGCCGCGCTCCATGTACGGAAGCGTCGTCGGGTCCTCGCCGGAGCACTTGGTCTCGTAGGCTTCCTCGACCTTCTTGTACACGAGTTCCGCGGCCGCCTCGGGCTGGCCCAGCAGCGGAGCGATTTCCTCCTCGGCAACCGGAACCGGAAACGTCACCCCAAGCCAGTTCATGAAGTCGGCGACGCTGCCGTCCTTCTCGCTGAAGAGATACCGTTCGGCCTGCCCCTGGATGAGGTCGTTGATGACGTCGAGAATCAGCCCGTGAACCGCTTCGGGGCTTCCGTTCAGGACCTTGCCGCGAAGCTCGTAGACGATCGAACGCTGCTTGTTCATCACGTCGTCGTACTCGAGCGTGCGCTTGCGGACGGAGAAATGCTGCTGTTCGACGCGGCGCTGCGCGGTCTCGACGGAGCGGTTGAGCATGCGGTGCTCCATCACCTCGCCTTCCTTCATTCCCATCCGCTGCATGATCGTGGAGATCTTCTGAGACCCGAACAGGCGCATCAGCGAGTCTTCCAGCGAAATGAAGAACTGGCTCGAGCCCGGGTCGCCCTGGCGCGAGCAGCGGCCGCGCAGCTGGCGGTCGATGCGGCGCGACTCGTGGCGTTCGGAGCCGATGACGTGAAGGCCGCCGACCTCGGGGACGCCTTCGCCGAGCTTGATGTCGGTGCCGCGGCCGGCCATGTTCGTCGCGATCGTCACGCCGCCCTTCATGCCGGCGAGCGCCACGATCTCCGCCTCGCGGGCGTGGTTCTTCGCGTTCAGGACCTCGTGCGGGATGTGCGCCATCTTGAGCATGCGCGACAGGACCTCGGACGTATCGACCGTCACCGTGCCGAGCAGGACCGGCTGGCCCTTCTCGTGGCGCGCCGCGACGTCGGCGATGATCGCCTTGAACTTCTCGCGCTGCGTGCGGTAGATCTGGTCGTTGCCGTCGACGCGGTTCACCGGACGGTTCGTCGGAATCGACACGACGTCGAGCTTGTAGATCGACTTGAACTCGCTCGCCTCGGTCTCGGCCGTGCCGGTCATGCCCGCGAGCTTCGCGTAGAGGCGGAAGTAGTTCTGAATCGTGATCGTCGCCAGCGTCTGAGACTCCTTCTCGATCTCGACGCCCTCCTTGGCCTCGACCGCCTGATGAAGGCCGTCGGACCACCGGCGGCCCGGCAGCACGCGCCCCGTGAACTCGTCGACGATGTAGACGTGGTTGTCCTGCACGACGTAGTCGACGTCGCATTCGTAAAGGCAGTAGGCGCGGAGCAGCTGGTCGACGACATGGACGCGGTCGGACTTCTCGACGAACGCGCTCTGCGTGTCGCGCCGGCGCTCGATGCGCTCCGCGTCGGTCAGCGACGCGTCGCCGTCGATCGCGCTCATCTCCGACGCGAGGTCGGGCAGGACGAACAGCTTCGGATCCTGCGGACAGATCTTCTCGCAGCCCTTGTCGGTCAGCGACACCTCGCGGGTGCGCTCGTCGATCGTGAAGTAGAGCTCGTCCTTGAGCGCGCGGGCGTGCTCCTTGTACATCTCGGAGAGCATCTGCATCTCGACGTCCTCGTGATGCTTGCGGTAGTCGGCGTTCTCGAGAAGATGCATCAGCTGCTTGTGCTTCGGCATCGAATGGTAGACCTGGTAGATCTTGTCCTTGAACTTCTGCACGTCGCCGGACTCGACCGCGTTCTTCGCGTCGCGGATCAGGTCGTTGCACATCGACGTCTGCACGCGGACGATCGAGGAGACCAGCGGATTGATCTCGGTGTAGATGTGCGAAGTCGAGATCGTCGCCGGACCCGAGATGATCAGCGGCGTGCGGGCCTCGTCGATCAGGATCGAGTCCACCTCGTCGACGATCGCGAAGTTGTGGCCGTTCTGCACGACCTGCTCGGGCTGCTGCGCCATGCCGTTGTCGCGCAGGTAGTCGAAGCCGAATTCGCTGTTCGTGCCGTAGGTGATGTCGCAGGCGTATTGCGCGCGGCGCGCGCCGGAGTCCATCGAGTTCTGAATGCAGCCGACGGTCAGGCCGAGGTACCTGTAGAGATGGCCCATCCACGTCGCATCGCGCCGCGCCAGGTAGTCGTTGACCGTGACGAGATGCACGTTCTTGCCGGCAAGGGCGTTGAGATACAGCGGCAGGGTCGCCACGAGCGTCTTGCCCTCGCCCGTCTGCATCTCGGAGATCTTGCCCTGGTGGAGAACGATGCCGCCGATCAGCTGCACGTCGAACGGGACCATGTTCCAGGACAGCTGGTGGCCGCAAACCTCCTCGGTCGTGCCGACCAGGCGGCGGCAGGCGTTCTTCACGAGAGCAAAGGCCTCGGGCAGCAGCTGGTCAAGGGTCTCGCCGTTCCGATAGCGTTCCTTGAACGACTCGGTCATCCGGGGAAAATCCTCGTCGGAGAAGTTCTTAGACTGATATTCGGACTCAATGCGGTTGATTTCGGCTACAATGGGCCACAGCTTCTTCAGCTCACGATCGTTCTTGGTCCCGAAAAGAATTTTCAACAGATTCATAAGTAGCTCCATTATACCAAAAAGCGCGTGCGCGCGCACGCGGAAAGTTGTCAAAAGCCGTCAAAAACGAGCAAAATCAAGGCAGGATTTCGGCCACGATGCGCCGAAAGGCGCCCTCGCCCGTGCCCAGCGCCGCGAGGACGGCGTCCAAGCGCGCGACCGCCGCCGCGCGCGCCGCCGGATCCTCCAGCCACAGCTTGAGGCAGGCGGCTGTCTTTTCGGGCGTGAAATCGCCCTGAATGAGCTCCGGCATGGGACATTCGAAACCGCCCTTTTCGGCAATGATGTTCGCGAGCCCGAGGTGCTTCACGCCGCGAATCAGCAACTTGCCGAGACAGTACAAGAGCGGACCGACCCGATAGACGAGCACCGTCGGACACCGCGCGAGAGCCGCTTCCAGCGTCGCGGTGCCGCTCGCGACCGCCGCGACGTCCGCACGCGCCAGAAGCGCCCGCGCGCCGCCCTTGATCACGGCGACGCGATTCGCGCAGATGCGCTGAATCGCCGCAAACGCCCGGTCGTTGGCCGCCGGAACGACCGCCTCGACCTCTCCCAGCAAGGACAACGTCTCCATCAGCACCGGGAGATTCCTCTCGATCTCCGCAATCCGGCTCCCCGGCAGCAACGCCACCAATTTCCTGGAGCCGTTCCTCTCTCCCGTCCTGTCAGCCGCATCAGTCCCATTCGTCCCAGCAGTCCCGTCAGTCCCGTTCGCCTTGCCCATCCCCACCAGCGGATGCCCCACGAAAACCGCGAAGCCCGGCGTGAAGTACTGCGGCTCGAACGGGAAGAAGCAGCAGAGCCGGCCGACGCTCGCCTCGATCTTCGGAATCCGGCCGCGCTTCCACGCCCAGACCTGCGGACAGACGACGTGAACCGTCCGAATCCCCTTCGACTTGGCATATGCGGCCAGCTTCAGGTTCATTCCGGGATAGTCGACGGTGCAGACGACGTCGGGCTTCCATTCGTCGATCGCCCGCACCATCGTCCGCTTGACCCGCAGGAAATAGCAAAGCCGCTTCAGGACGGCCAGAATGCCCATCACGGCGAGGTCGGAGACCTCGAAGCCGTAGTCTCCGTAGCCGCGGACCTCCGCCGCGGCGTTCTTGCCGCGGAGCTCGTCGGCGATGCCCTTCGCGTAAAGGACCCCCGATTCCTCACCAGCTAGCAGTAAAACTTTCACAAAGCCAAACACCCGAACATTCAAACGACCCAAAGCCTAAACCCGCGTCGGAGCCGGCGGCAGGCCGCTGTCGACGCCGACGATGGCGATGCCGTGACGGTCGGCGTAGCGGACGACTTCATCGTGGTCGAGGAGGATGAGACGTCCCGACTGGAACGCCAGCGCCGTCGCGCCCGCCTTTTTCATCGTCTTGAGGGTCTTGATGCCGACCACGGGGATGTCGAAGCGCCAGTCATGGCCTTCGCGCGCCGCCTTGAAGAGGACCGAGCCCTTCCCTCCGAGCTTCCCGCCGCGCAGAATCGCGGCATTCGTGCCCTCGAAGGCCTCGACGGCGAGGACCATGCCGGACTTCACCATGACCGTCTGCCCGACGTCATGCACGCCCATGTCGCGCGCGACGGCGATCCCATGCGCGACGTCGCTCAGCTCGGCGTCCGAAAGCCCGCGGGCGGTCATCGCCCCCTCTCCCGGCAGGTGATTCTCCATGAAGAGGCTCGCCGGCAGGACCTTGAGGCCATTCGCCTCGAGCTTCTCGATCAGCTTGCCGAAGACGGAATGCGCGTTCTTGACCGGAAGCTCCTTCAGCCATTGGACGACCTCGGGCTCGAAACGGCCGCGGAACAGCGAAAGCGGATTGATCTGCCCGGCCATGATCACGCCGTCGTAGCCGCGCAAGCCGCAGTCGCGGATGCCTTTCGCGAGCGAGCCGATGGACGTCCACCAGACGGCCGTCGCCGCGGCGCAGGTCGCGGACGCCGTCGAACCCCTGACCGCCAGAATCTCAACGGCAGGACATCCCGCCTTGCGGGCTCCTTCGACCAGCAGCCTCGGATAGGATCCCGCACCGGCAATGACGAGCAACTTGTCGATCATGCCGGTATTATAGCAAAATCAGTTCCAGAAATGACAGAGAAGCGTCGCCCAGACGATTCCCGTGACCATGCCCGCGAACACTTCCGTGCGCGTGTGGCCGAGCAGCTCCTTGAAGCGCTCCTTCGGCTTGAACTTGAGCTCCTGAATGTCCCGAACGATCGCGTTCAGGATCTTCGCGTGCTCGCCGGCCGCGCGCCGGGACGTCGCCGCGTCAAACATGGTGATGAACGCAAAGGCCATGGCCAGCACGCACATCGGAGAATCCCAGCCGAACGTGATGCCGATGCCCGTCGTGAGCCCCGCGACCGAGGCCGAATGGCTGGAGGGCATGCCGCCCGTCGAGACGAGATAGATGAAGTCGAACTGACGGGACTTGACCGCGGCGATGAGAATCTTGACGAAGGACGCCACGAACCACCCGCCGAGTCCGCACCAGAAGATGCGAGAGGTGAAAACCTCCCAGAATTCAGGATGTTCGATCGCCGCGATCATTTCCCGCTCCTCTCCAGCGCGTGCTTGACGCGCTCTTCGACGTCGTTGTCCCGGAGTGCCCCGAGGAGTTCGCCGAGATCTCCGTCGATGACGCGGTCCAGCGAATACAGAGTCAGTCCGATGCGATGGTCGGTCATGCGGTTCTGTGGAAAATTGTAGGTGCGGATCTTCTCCGAACGGTCGCCGGAGCCGCGCAGCGTCAGCCGGTTCGCCCCGAGCTTCGCCTCCTCCTCGCGGCGACGGAAGTCGAGGATGCGCGCCTTCAGCGTCGCCAGGCATTTTTCGCGGTTGCGGACCTGCGAGCGCTCGTCCTGGCAGACCGCCACGAGCCCCGTCGGAAGATGGGTCATCCGGACGGCGCTCTCCGTCTTGTTCACATGCTGTCCGCCCGCGCCGCCCGCGCAGAAAAGGTCGATGCGGATGTCGCAGTCGGGGATCTCGAGCTCGTCTTCCTCGTCCGCCTCGGGAAACACCACCACCGTCGCCGCGGACGTGTGGATGCGGCCCTGCGTCTCGGTTTCGGGCACGCGCTGGACGCGGTGTCCGCCGCTCTCGAACCGCAGCGTTCCGTACGCATCCTCTCCCTTCACGACGAAGACGATCTCCTTGTAGCCGCTGAGCGAGGTCTTGTTCTCGTTGAGGACCTCGACCTTCCAGCCCCGGGTCTCGGCGTAGCGGCCGTACATGCGGAAGAGGTCTCCCGCGAAGAGCGCCGCCTCCTCGCCGCCGGTTCCGCCGCGGATCTCCATGACCGCGTTGCGGGACTCCAGAGGATCCGGCGGCAGCAGCGCCGCCGAAAGATCCTTCTCGGTCGCCTCCCCCAGCTGATAGGCGACATAGGCCAGATCGAGCTTCTTGAGAAACGTGTAGTCCCTCAGGACCTCGCGGTAGCGCGTCCGGTCCGATAAAACATTCGGGTCGCCCAAGTCCGTCTCGACGGACTGCAAGCGACCCAGGACGTTTTCGATCTGGTCTCTGTCGATCAAGGAATTACTTCGCGAACTTCGCGTAGCGCTTCTTGAACGAGTCGACGCGGCCTTCGGTGTCGACCATCGTCTTCTGGCCGGTGAAGTACGGATGACACGCCGAGCAGGTGTTGACCGTCATTTCCTTCTTCGTGGAACGGGTCTTGATGACATTGCCGCACGCGCAGGTGATCGTCGCGTCGCCGTAAGTCGGATGGATGTCTGTCTTCATTTTTCTATTTCCTTGTTCGAAATTGAGCGCCTATTATACCCTATTCCTTCGGACTAAGCAAGGGCGAATTTGCCAATTTCTCAAAATATTGTGGGTGAGAGTCCGAATCCGAAGTAGGTATTGGTGTTGTTGAACGAGATGTCCTTCACCATTCGGCCCAGAAGCGCGTAATCGGGCTGAACATCCCCGCTTTCGACCCACTTTCCGATCACGTTGCAGAGGATGCGGCGGAAGTACTCGTGGCGCGCATAGGAGAGGAACGAGCGCGAATCGGTCAGCATGCCGACGAAGCCGGCAAGCGAGCTCAAGTTCGCAAGGTCGCGGATCTGCTTCTCCATGCCGAGCTTGTGGTCGTTGAACCACCAGGCGGAACCGACCTGAACCCGCTGCGGGAACGTGCCGTCCGTCTGGAAGCAGCCGGCGACCGAACCCATGATCTCGTTGTCGTTCGGGTTGAGCGAGTAGAGAATCGTCTTGGGCATCGGACCCGTCCGCTCGAACGCGTTGAGGAGATTCGCGAGCGCCTTCGCGCCGCGCGTGTCGCCGACGGCGTCGAACCCCGTGTCGGGACCCAGGGCGGACATCATTTTGTCGGAATTGTCGCGGATGCACCCGTAATGGAGCTGCATGACCCAGCCGCGCTTCGCGTATTCCCCCGCGAGATGCTTCAGCACCGCCGTGCGGAACCTGTCACCCGTCTCCGCGTCGATCGCCGCACCCTTCTTTCCGGCCGCAAGGATCCGGTCGAGCTCCTCTTCGGACGCCTCCGCGTACACCGCGCAGTCGAGTCCGTGATCGGAAACCGTGCAGCCCCGCGCGGCGAAGTACTCGATGCGCGCGTCGAGCGCCTTGAGGAGATCGGCGAACTTCGCGATTTTGAAGCCGACCGCGCCCTCCAGAAGCTTCACGTAGCCGGCAAACGGCTTCTTGTCGACGTTGAACGCCTTGTCCGGACGGAACGCCGGCAAGACCTTCACTTTGCACGTCTTGTCCGCGGCGATCTTCTCGTGCCATACGAGCGTGTCGCACGGATCGTCCGTCGTGCAGACGAGCTTCACGTTGGACTTCCTGATGATCCCGCGGACGCTCATCGACTTCTTCGCGAGAACCTTGTTGCACTTGGCGTAGATCCTCTTCGCGGACTTCTCGTTCAGCGCCTCGGTGATGCCGAAGTAGTTCTTGAGCTCGAGGTACGTCCAGTGGTAGAGGGGATTGCCGACGAGACGCGGCAGCGTCTTCGACCACGCGAGGAACGCCCGGAACGGATCCGTGTCCTTCGCGCCCGTGATGTCCGACTCCGGAATCCCGCAGGTCCTCATCTGGCGCCACTTGTAGTGGTCGCCGCCGAGCCAGACTTCGGTAATCGACTTGTACTGCTTGTCCTCCGCGATGTCCTGCGGATTGATGTGGCAATGGTAGTCGACGATCGGCATCTTCGCCGCGTACTCGTGGTAGAGCTTCTTCGCGGCCGCCGTCTCCAGCAGGAAATCCTTGTCCAGAAACTTCTTCATACTGCCTCCATTTGGTAGGGTCGCGCGTCCCGCGCGACCGGGGTCACCGATCCACGCGCGCCGAACCTCCGCCGACCAGATTCTCGACGTCCGCCTTCGTCGCCATCGACGTGTCGCCGGGCGTCGTCATCGCGAGCGCGCCGTGCGCCGCGCCGTAGTTGACGGCCTTCTCGCCGTCGTCGAACGTCATGAGTCCGTAGATGAGACCCGAGGCGAACGAGTCTCCGCCGCCGACGCGGTCGTAGATCTCGAGTCCGGGGCGCTGGACCGACTGGTGCAGCTCCCCCTTGTACCAGCAGAGCGCGCTCCAGTCGTTGACCGTCGCCGACTTCACGCTGCGGAGCGTCGTCCCGACCGCCTTGAAGTTCGGATAGATCGCGACGGCCTTCTCGATCATCTTGCGGAAGCCGTCGATCGGAAGCGTCGTGAGGTTCGGATCCACGCCCTCGACCTCGATGCCCAGAGCCGCGGTGAAGTCTTCCTCGTTGCCGATCATCACGTCGACGTACTTGGCGATCTCGCGGTTGACCTCCTGCGCCTTCTTCTGTCCGCCGATCGTCTTCCAGAGCGACGCGCGGTAGTTGAGGTCGTAGCTCGTGACGGTGCCGTGCTTCTTGGCGGACTTGAGCGCCGCGATGCAGACCTCCGCGGAATGCTCGCCGAGCGCCGCGAAGATGCCGCCGGTGTGGAACCAGCGGACTCCCTCCCGGCCGAAGAGCGCGTCGAAGTCGATGTCGTCCGGCTTGAGCGAGGCGACGGCGGTGTGACCGCGGTCGGCGCACGACACGGCGCCGCGGCAGCCGAAGCCGCGCTCCACGAAGTTGAGGCCGTTGCGGACGCTGCGCCCGATGCCGTCATAGGGCATCCATTTGACATGAGAGACGTCGACGCCGCCCTGAAGCATGAAATCCTCCACGAGCCGTCCGACCGGATTGTCCGCAAACGCCGTGACCGCCGTGGTGCGGAGTCCGAAACAGCGCCTGAGTCCGCGCACGACGTTGTACTCGCCGCCGCCTTCCCAGACCTTGAAGTCGCGCGCCGTATGGATGCGCCCGTCGCCCGGATCGAGCCGGAGCATGATTTCACCGAGACTCGCCGCGTCCCAGCGGCACTCTTCCTTCGCCTTCAACGTAATCGTATTCATAAATCCATCACTCCTCAGTTTGCCATTTTACACTTTTTCGCTTTTCACTTTTCACTCTTCGCTTTTCACTTATAAAGTGACGCCGCCCTTGAAGATCGCGATGCCCCGCGCGCCGTTCCGCTCGGCCTTCGTGGGCGCGCCGGACGCGATGTCCAGCACGTACGCGAAAAGCCGCTCCCCCGCCGCATCGAGCGTCTCGTCCCCGTCCGCGACCGTGCCGGCGTTGAAGTCGATCCAGTTGCGCTTGGCGGCGAAGAGCGGGGTGTTGGTCGAGATCTTGACCGTCGGGGCAGGAGCCCCGAACGGGGTGCCGCGCCCGGTCGTGAAGAGCACGAGCTGTGCCCCCGCCGCGGTCAGAGCCGTCGCCGAGACGAGGTCGTTGCCGGGGCCGGACATCATGTTGAGGCCCTTGCAGGAGACGCGGTCGGCGTAGCCGATGGCGTCGACGACCGGCGCCGAGCCGCCCTTCTGGACGCAGCCGCAGCTCTTGTCTTCGAGCGTCGTGATGCCGCCCTGCCTGTTGCCCGGGCTCGGATTCTCGTACACCACCTCGCCGTGCGAGGCGAAGTACTCCTTGAAATCGGAGATGACCTTGGCCGCCTTCTCGAACACGCTCCGGTCCTTCGCGCGGTTCAGGAGAATCGGCTCGGCGCCGAACATCTCCGGAACCTCGGTGAGGATCGTCGTCCCGCCGAGAGCCGTCACGATGTCGCTGAAGCGTCCGACCGTCGGATTCGCGGTGATTCCCGAAAGCCCGTCCGACCCGCCGCATTTCATCCCGACGACGAGTTCCGCCGCCGGAATGTCCTCTCGACGGTCGCCCGCCATCGCGAGCGCGATCTCCGCGAGAAGTTTCTCGCCCTCGGCGAACTCGTCCTCGACCTGCTGGCAGACGAGGAACTTGACGCGCGACTCGTCGACCGGACCGAGCTCCGCCTTGAACTCGTCCATCGTCAGGTTCTCGCAGCCGAGCCCGAGAATCAGCACGCCGCCGGCATTCGGATGATGCGCCAGGGCCGCCAGGAGCTTCCGGGTCCGCACTTGGTCCGCGCCCGTCTGCGAGCAGCCGTACGGATGCGTGAACGCCCAGACGCCCTCCACGGAGCCCTTCGCGAGTCCTTGCGCATCGTGCGCAAGCTTCTCGGCGACCGAGTTGACGCAGCCAACCGTCGGAATGATCCAGATCTCGTTGCGGATGCCGACGGTGCCGTCCGCGCGGCGGTAGCCGCGGAAAGAGGGACGGGGGACGGGGGAAGAGGGAAGCGAAACGCCCTCGGTCTTCTGCGGCTCATAGACGTAGTCGCTTGATTCATTGAGCGCGGTACGGACGTTATGGACGTGCACCCACTCGCCCTTCGCAACGGGCTTCGTCGCAATCCCGATCGGAAAGCCGTACTTGACGATTCTTTCTCCCTCGGCGATCGGACGAAGCGCCACCTTGTGTCCGGCGGGGATCTCCCCGCGGGGCTTCAGGAGCACCTCGACGTTGTCCTTCGGATTGATCTGGATGGCGTCCATATTAGCAGACGAGCGCGCTGATGTCCTCGCCCCAGAAGTCGGCGTTCGCGGCGGCGCGCTTCACGAGCTCGTCGG
>CAZYQF010000006.1:0-13279 GCA_964650165.1 uncultured Lentisphaeraceae bacterium | reverse complement strand
ATGTCCTCGCCCCAGAAGTCGGCGTTCGCGGCGGCGCGCTTCACGAGCTCGTCGGGGGAGACGCCGCGGTTCGCAAGGAACCACTCCAGGACCTTCCGGTCGTCGCGGACGGGGTACGTGTCGTCGCCGCGCTTCGCCTCGAGGGCGTTGCCCTCCGCGTTCCATCTCTCGCCGCGGCCGTAGAACTCGACGAGGCTGCGGAAGGACGAGACGAGGTTCTTCGGCTGCCGGCCGAACTTCGCGACATAGCCCCTTACGCTCGGAAGGCAGCGCGCCTTCCACTTCGAGACGGAGTTGAGCGAGATGTCGAGGAGACGGTGGTCGATGAACGGATTCTTGAAGCGCTCGGTCACCGCGTGCGCGAAGTCCTTGAGCTCCTGCTCCGGCAGCGACAGGGTCGGGATGATCTCGCTGTAGATCGTCTCCTCCATGAAGCCGCGGATGCCGTCGTCGCTCATGCAGTCGCGGACGATGTCGAAGCCCTTGAGGTATGCGCCGAGGACAAAGGACGTGTGCGCGCCGTTGAGGATGCGGACCTTCCGCTGCTTGTACGGCGTGTGGTCGTCGACAACGAGAATCGGCAGGTCGACCTTGTCGAGTCCGAGCTCCTTCGCGATCGACTGCGGCCCTTCGATGACCCAGAAGCCGAAGCACTCTCCGGTGTCGATCACGTTGTCAACGTAGCCGTTCGCCCGGTTGATCGCGTCCGCCTCCGCGCGCGGATAGCCGGTCACGATGCGGTCGACGAGCGTCGAGCAGAACGTGTTGGCGCTCTCGACCCACGCTGCGAAGCCGGCGCCGAGGTTCCAGTCCGCGACGTGCCTCAGGACGCACTTCTTGAGCTCCTGGCCGTTATGGTCGATGAGTTCGCACGAGAGGATGACGAAGCCCTTCTCGGCCGCGCCGCCGAAGGCGACGAAGCGCTCGTGGAGGAAGCGCGCCAGCTTCGCGGGGAAGCTCGCGGGCGGCCGGTCGTCGTATTTGCACGAGGGATCGTAGGCGATGCCCGCCTCGGTCGTGTTGGACGCGAGGAAGCGGAGGTCCGGATTCGCCGCGTTCGCGAGGAAGGCGCCGAAGTCGACGTAGGGGTTGATGCAGCGGGAGACGGACGAGATGACGCGCCTGTCGTTCACCTTCTGTCCGTTTTGAAAACCGCGCAGATAGAGCGTGTAAAGTCCCTGCTGCCCGTTGATCGCGTTGCGGACGAAGTCGCCGCCGGCGATCGGCTGCACGAGGCAGACCTTGCCGTCGAAGCCGGCCTCCTCGTTGAGACGGTCAAAGAAGTAATCGACGAACGCGCGGAGGAAGTTGCCCTCGCCGAACTGAAGGACCCTCTCCGGCGCATCCTTCAGAAGATACCCGTTGTAACCCTGGCGTTCAAGTTCGGAATAGCTGAGTCTGTCCATGTCTTCCTTTGCCATATTCTATCATTTATCCTCTTCCCGGCGCTGTGAATTCTAACACAGGTCCGCCAGGAATTGATATAGCAATTCCAGATTCAGATGTTGCACTATCCAATCATCTCCTCTTTTGCTATACTTCGGGAGGATGACTCTGCGCGAAGTCCTTGTCCTGATTGACCCGAATCCGCCGAACCGGTTCCGCGGCATCGCCCGCTTCGCCGGCGAACGGGGCTGGCACCTTCGCGTCGAAGACCGCACCCATCCGCCGCAGGACTGGACGGGAGACGGCGTTCTCGCCATGATCGAGGATCTGCCGGGGCTCAGGCCGTTCATCGCCAGGATCCGCCGAAGGGGCATTCCGATCGTCGACCTCCTGGAAGACCGTCCGGACATCGACGTCACGCGCGTCACCGGCGACAACCTCGAAATCGGCCGGCTGGCCGCCGCGCACTTCGCGGAGCGCGACTTTCGGAACGCGGCCTTCTTCTCGCTCCGCCACAACCACACGCACGACCTGCGGCTCCGGGGCTTTTGCGAAACGTGGACGGGAACGCCGCCCGAACCGCTGATCTGGCCCGATGTCGCGAAAACGCATGCGGACGACTGGCGGCGCATGGGGGCCTGGCTCGGCTCGCATCTCCGCGCGCTTCCGAAACCCCTGGCCGTCTTCGCCTGGAACGACTACGACGCGACACACGTCCTCAACGCCTGTCAGCGCCTCAACCTGCGCGTCCCCGACGATGTCGCGATTCTCGGCGTCGACGACAACCGCATCATCTGCGAACACCAGGTCGTGACGCTCTCGTCGATCGCCCACGACCACGAGCGGATCGGATATGAAGCCGCCCGTCAGCTCGAGTCGCTCATGTCGGGCTCCCGTCCGAAGCAAGCGCTCGTCCGCATTCCCACGCGCGGAGTGATCACGCGCGGCTCGACGGACACGTTCGCCGTCAACGATCCCGCGCTGTTCCCCGCACTCGACGCGATCAGCGCCAATCTCTCCCGGCCCTTCGGCGCCGCCCAGCTGGCGGCAACGCTGGAAATCCCGCGAATCCGGCTCGACCGTCTCTTTGCCGCGAAACTCGGCCACAGCGTCGGCAGGGAAATCGCCCGCCGCCGGATCGCCGAGGCGAAACGCCTGCTCCGGTCAACCGACCGGACTCTCTCCGAAATCGCCCGGCAATGCGGCTACTGCCACGCCTCGTTCCTCATCCGGACCTTCAAAAAGGCCACGGGACGCTCGCCGACCGAATGGCGGATCGGAAATCGCTGACGCCGCGCTGAGGCGGACGTTTCGGCTTTACGCGAGCTCTTCCTGCAGCAGCTTCCGGGCCGATCCCGGACCGGAGAGCAGGCGCTTGAAATAGCCCTCGATCTTGTCCGCCAGGACCGTCGCCGTGAGGTCGGTGCCGAAGATCGAGGCGTTCGAGAGAATCGGACGCAGCTGCCCCCTGTAGGACGAGACGTCGTTCCACACGATGCCCCTGAGCTTCGCCTGGAGCTCGTCCTTGAGCGGATCCGCCGAAACCTCCATCGCCTCGCCCCGGTCGTCGACGGCGAGAAGATAGCGCATCCAGCCCGCAAGGGCGAGAGGAATCGAGACGAGCGAGTTGAGGTCGCGGCCCTCCTTGAGATAGCTCTTGATCGTCTCGCCGAAGCGGATGCCGACCTTCTGCGACGTGTCCGTCGCGATGCGGCGCGGATCGTCCGGCATGAACGGATTCGGCAGACGGTCCTTCACGACTTCGTCGATGAACGCCTTCGGGGAGAGGATCTTCGGATCGACCACCACCGGCAGCCCCTCGACATAGCCGAGGCGGGTGACGAGCTTCACGATGTCCGCGTCCTCCATTTCCTTGCAGATCAGCGTGTAGCCGAGCAGGCAGCCGTACATCGACATCGCGGTGTGAAGCGGATTGAGACAGGTCGTGACCTTCATCTTCTCGGTCAGATTGACCGTCTCGCGGTCGGTGAAGTAGACGCCCGCCTTCTCGAGCGGCGGACGGCCGTTCGGGAACTTGTCCTCGATCACGAGATACTGCGGCCGCTCGGCGTTGACGAACGGCGCGATGAAGGTCTTCTTCGCGGTGACGGTCGGCGCCATGTCCTCGATCCCGTCCTTCGCCAGCGCGGCCTCGACCATGGGGTGCGGACGCGGCGTGATCTTGTCGATCATCGACCAGGGGAACGAGACCTTGGACTCGTCGGCGAGATAGCCGAGAAAGTCCGTCGACGCGAAGCCGCGGCCAATCCATCCCTTCGCGATCTCGAGGACGGCGTTCATCAGCCGCTCGCCGTTGTGCGAGCAGTTGTCCATCGAGACGACGGCCATCGGAAGCTCTCCGGCGTTGAAGCGCTCCAGGAGGAGCGCCGCGACGATGCTCATCGCGTGCTTCGGCATCGACGGACCCGATTCGAGGTCGGCCGCGACGACCGGCAGCGGAGATCCGTCCGGACGGCGAAGCTCGTAGCCCTTCTCCGTGATCGTGAAGGACAGCATCTTGAGGCTCGGCGCACGGAAGACGCCGCGGAGAAACGCCGCGGACGCCGCGTCGGTGAAATCGGCCTTGACGCCGCGGGCGACGCCCGCGAGAACCTCGCGAGAGACCGTGCCGTCCGGATTCAGCAGGACGTTGAGCGTCAGATTGTCGAAGGCGCAGTAAATCTTGTCGATCACGTCGAAGTCGAACGTGTCGCACGCGATGATGCCGGTCTTCGCGAGACCCGCGTCCAGGAGGCGCTGGCTGAGCGAGCCGACGAAGCCGCGGAAGATGTTCCCGGCTCCGAAGTGAACCCACTCGGGGGCCGCGGCCGTGGCCGCGCGCATCGCCGCGATGTCGTGGGACGGAAGCTTCACGCCGGCGGACGTCCAGTCCGCGGCATGATTCACGATCGATTCCAATGACAGCTTCATCCGAACTCCCCTTTCAATCCCGTGCAACCCGTCACGAAACGCACACCCCGGATCCCGTCCGGACGGACTGGAGAAAGCCCCCGGCCCGGAAGATCAGTAGACCTTGATGTACGCGTTTTTCTTGAGGCGCTCGATCCACTCGCCATAGAGGCGCTTGGCCTCTTTGGCGCGAACCGCCGCCGCAACGTCGTCATGGGCTTCCGCAAGCGTGCGAAGCGCCCCGCCGGACTCGGCGTCCTTCCGGAGGAGGAAGCTCCATCCGTCCAGCTCGATCCATTTCGAAATCGTGCCGACCGGCATGCCGGCGAGCTCCGTGCAGATCTCCGGACGGAAGACCTCGGACGGATCGATGTCCTTCCACTGTCCGCCCTCCTTGGCGCGGGCGTCTTCGGAATAGAGGCGGGCGAGGTCGGCGAACGACTCCGTCTTGAGGCCCTCGTCGACCTTTTTCCGCTTCTCCGCCGAATCGGGGCCGAGCAGGATGGCCGACACCGTCACCTTGTGGGAGGACGCGAAGCGCTTCGGATCGGCCTCGTACTCCGCCTTCATCTTTCCCGGCGAGGCGACGACGTTCTTGTCCACGATCTGCCAGCGCATCGCCGACACCATCATGTCTTCCTTCATGCGCTTGTACCACTCGGGATAGGAGACCTTCTGCTTCGCCAGCGTCTCCATGAGCTTGTTGCGGTCCCCGTCGAACGCGCGCGCGATGATTTCGCGGATGCGGTTCTCGACCATCCAGTCCTGCAGGGTCATCTTGGAGTCGATCGCCGCCTTGAGGATCAGCTCGCGCTCGATCATCTCGTTGCGAACCTCGCCGTAGCGGCTCTCGTCCATGCCCCCGCGGCGCATCTCGCCGATGACATCGCTCTTCAGGATGACTGCCGATCCGACCCGCGCGGCGACGCCGTCGACTTCGACTGCAACGGCGGCGAGCGGCAGCAACGCCGCTCCCGCCACCAGTGTGATGAGTTTTTTCAAGATTTCAACCCCAGGCCTGCGCTTACAGCATCGCCGCGATGCCGGCGCCCACCATCGGGGCGTCGTCGACCTGCGGGGTGATGGCGTAGTGGATGTTGCGGCGCTGGACGAGCATGTCGTCCAGCTCCTTGCGGACCGTCGCGTCGAACGGAATCGCGCGCGTCTTGTAGTACGTGGAGCCGTCCGCATTGATCGCGACGGGGGCCGAAGCATCCGTGCCCTCGCCGGACTTGATCACGAACGCCGCGAGCTGGATCGCCGTGAGGACGGCGGCGCGCTCGAAGACGGGGAGTCCGAGGCGACGGGCCATCTTGGCGTCGTCGGCGTCCGCGAAAATCGCGTCCAGCACGTTGTCGCGGCCCGGCTTCCTGAAGCTGGCGCAGAAGTTGTCGAGGTCCATCGTCTCCAGCGAGCCGAGCCCGCTGATCGCAACCGCGGCCTTCTTGGAGAAGAGACCTTCCTTCGCCGCGGCCTTGTAGATCTCGAGCCCGAGCGGACCGAGATAGGCGCCGGCGATCTGCTTCTCGAGGAAGCCGAAGCCCGGGTTGCCGCTCTTCGCGTCGACGGTCTTGTCGAAGACGCTCTGCGGCGCCTTGCTGAACGAGCCCGACTCCGCGTTGATGATCATCGAGCCCGCCTTGTCGATGCTCGTCTCCTTGAGGATGTTGGCGTTCTTCTCGACATACGCGGTGTTCGTGCCCGTTCCGAGAATGAAGCCGATGTACGACGAATAGGCCTTGTCGCCTTCGGTCGCCTTCGCCGCGAGGAGCGTCGCCACGGTGTCGTTGACGATCGCGATCTCGGTTCCGCCCGTGCGCTTCAGAAGCTCCTTGCCGACGAACTGACCGACCACGCCGGGCGCCTTGATGTTCTTCGTCCAGCGGACGAGCTGCGCGTCGAGGTCCTTGGTCGCCTCGGCCGGATACGAGAAGCACCAGCCGACCTTCTTGACCGTGGCCTTCGGGGCGAGGCGCTTGACCTCGGCGGCGAACGCGCCGTAGAACGTCTCGACGTCGACCTCGCACTTCGTTCCGGGCATCGGCTGGTTTTCCTTGTCCTCGACCTTCGGCGGAATCGACACGATGCCGCCGCGGAAGTTCGTGCCGCCGGCATCGAGAACCGCCGCCTTCGCACCTTCCGGAATCTTGCCGTTGACGCCCACGTAGGTCGGAATCATCATCAGCGACGAGGGCTCGCCCTTGAGGCCTTTCTCCATCTCGGACAAAAAGGTCCCGATCATGTCCTGACGGTCAATCTTGCCGGCGGCCACAAACCCGTTCGCTTCAAGGAATTCTTCAGGTGTCTTCATTCTCCATCAGTCCTTTCGTTAAAGTAATCCAGTCTTCGTTCGAGAGCTCTTCGGCCCTTGCCGTTGATTGTACCAAATCCCGGAAGATACTGCCAAGCTGTTTGCGCCGGTGCTCGAACGCCTGTTTGGTCAAACGGTGGAAAAGATCGCGTTCCTTTTCGGAAAGACCGGAATTCCGATCATGGCGCGTCAGCTTCACCACCGTCGACCCGACCTCGGGCCGCGGCCAGAAGCAGCTGGCCGACACCTTGCGGACGATCTTGACGTCGTAATCGAGCTGAGACCAGACGCCGGCGAGTCCGCGCGTCTTCGAACCCTCCTTCGCCGCGAGACGGTCCGCGACCTCGGTCTGCACGAGAACCGTCATCGACGGAATCGTCCGCGCCTGAACGAGCTCGAGAAGGATCCGCGTGCCGGCCTGATACGGGAGATTCGAGACCATGGCGTCGAAGCTGGTGGCAGCCGGAAGCTGGAAGTTGGCGGGATTGGCGATGACGTCAAGGGCGTCGCCGGCGATGACGGAGAGGTTTTTCCAGCACGGTTCCCCTTCCGCCTTCGCCTGCGCCTCCCGCGCCAGGCGTTCGGCAAGGACGGAATCCTTCTCGACCGCGATGACCTTGACGCCGCGCCTCAGCATCTCCTCGGTCAGCACGCCCAGTCCCGGCCCGATCTCCAGGACGTTGGCACCTTCCCGGCCTCCCGGCCCTTCCAACCCCGCGTCGACGATGGCGTCGAGGGCGTTCTTGTCGATGAGGAAGTTCTGTCCGAGCACCTTGTTCGGATGGAATTCGTTTTCAATGCACCAGGCCTTGACCTGGCTCGGACTTGTCAGATTCATGTCAGAATACCCTGTCGAGGACGGAAATGTAATGCCACTTCGGCGCGGCGGACGATCCCGTGACCGTGAATTCAAGCAACAGCTTCGTAAACGGCCAGGTCACGCCGTGGACCAGCGTGCTCAGGATGTTCTCGTCCTTGAGAAGGCGGACCTGGACCTTGAAGTCGAGGTCGTCGCGCGGGATGTCGTAGGTCCCCAAGGCCTTGATCGAAACGACGCCGCCTTCGATGAGGATGTTGTCAGACCTCAGGATGCCGTTCGTGATGACGTAGTCCGCCGAGGCCTGAGACTGGTTGACGATGGTCGCGATTCCCGGAACCGTGTCCGCCAGGAGCTCCGTCAGTCCCGCGAACAGCGGCATCTGCGCCAGATGCCCTTCGCGGATCCGTATCGATCCGCGCGCGTTGAGACGGGGATAAAGATTGGTCGACACCGGCGCCTCGAGCTCGATCGTGCCCGACACCTTCCCGGTCTTGTCGCCGAAGTCGATCGAGAGAACGTCCGCAAGCTCCGCGAGAGACCCGTCCCGATAGTCAAGGGACATCGCGAAGCGGGCCTTGTCCGCATCCAGCCCCGGCACGAAGATGCGCGCGTTGCCCGAAATCAGGCCGCCGTCCTTGCCGCGCGCGGAAACCTTGTCGAAGGAGATGACGTCCCCGACGTAGCCGTAGTCGAGCGAGGCGGCCGAGACGGGAATACCGAAGAAAGTGCCGCGGTCGAAGGTAAGCGTGCCGTGGAGGTCGTTCTCGGCCTGGCGGGGGACCTCCGTCGCGAGAATGCCGCTGACCGTCACCTGCGGCGGCGTCTCGCACGCGAGACAGTCGAGCGTCCCGTCGTTCAGATAGTCGATGATGGCCAGCGTATCCTTGAGCTCAAGGCCCGAATGCGCGTCAAACTCCAGGTTGACGAGGTTGTTCGTGCCGTGGACGACGATCTTTCCCTCCAGGAGACGGCCCTTCGTGTCGACAGCCGCGAGCGGACCGACCGTGGTTTCGAAATCCCGGATGCCGTTGCGCATGTACGAGTGGATTTCGATGTCGCCGTCCGCCCGCCGCATCGGAACGCCGTTGTACCTGCCGAGCGTCGGATGCAGCTTGAGCTTGAGCAGCAGTTCGGCGTTGACCAGATTCACGTCCCAGCTGCAGAACGCGGGAACCGGCTGTGAGACCTCCGTGAAGGCGTCCATGTACTCGACCGAAACCGGAATGTCCAGCGCGACGAGGAGCGGACGGATGTGCGCCTGCCGCGCCTCGCCGCGAACCTCGCCGTAGACCCGCTGTCCGTCCAAATCGACGTAGACGAAACCGTCGATGGACATCTTGTAGTCGAGGTCCGGCCAGACGACGCGGACGTCCGAGGCCTCAAGGCGGCGGGCGGAGGAGCTGACCGTCGCGCGGACGGTTTGGGGACGGATGCCGAGAATGTCCGGACGGATGAGCTCGAGCGTCACGTCGGGAAGCGACGGAAATGCCAGTTCGACGGACTCGTCGCGCTCCGCAGATGGCGGCGTCGCGACCGGACCATAGTAGCTCTCGGGCAGACGCGGGTAATGGAGGTCACGGATGCGGACATGCCGGAGAAGCGGATTGACCGAGATGTCCGACGCTCTGATCACGGGCTCCAGGCTGTTCGGCTTCGTGCGGTCGAAGACGCGCAGGGACTGGATGCACAGGCCATGACGGAATCCGAACGACATCGCTTCGCAGCGGACGACCACATCGGGCGTCGAACAGGAATCCAAGATCGAGTCCAGCCACTCGCGCGGAATCTGCTGGTCGCGGAAGAAGAGACTGGCCAGATAAATGCAAAAGACGATGAAGAAAAACTTCATCGCCTTCACTGTCACTCGATAGAATTTCTTCACCGTAGCCGTTTTTCTGCCCATGCTGCCGTTGGCAGCCCCTAGCGGAGTCGAACCGCTCTTACCTGGATGAGAACCAGGTGTCCTAGCCGATAGACGAAGGGGCCAGCGTCAGTTTGGTGCACCTGGTCGGACTTGAACCGACAAGCCTTGCGGCACTAGAACCTGAATCTAGCGTGTTTGCCAGTTTCACCACAGGTGCAACGGGTAGAAAGTATACCAAACACGAATTCTTGCGTCAACACCCAACCTGAAAATTTTCTACAAAAAAATCTAACTGTTGGTCGCGGAGGTAAATGCAAATCCTTCTTGTTTACCTCCGCCGATTTGCGTTTACTTCCGCCAACGGCACGTTTTCGCGGAGCTCCGCTTTTACGCCGGAGAGCGAGAGAGAAGGAATAAGTAAAAGTGAAAGGCGATAGACCCGCCTTCGCCAAGGCTTCCGCCTCCCGCTTCCCAAATGAGAGGAGGTTTGGAGGAATTCGTCCTCTGCGGAGGGGATAGTGGGCGGATCGTCGAGCAAGAGGCCCGCAGCCTCCCGCTTCCGTGGTTTAAAATCTTGCGCCCCCGAAACTTATTCCAAACTTACGATAAAATGACACAAAGGTGACAAAATCGAAACAAAGGAATATTCGAGGGCGGTGCGCAAGCTTATTCCAGCTCTTCCGGACAGCTCACGATAATGTGATTGTCATCGTCCGTAGTCACCAATGCGTCGTGCCAATGTCCAACGTGAGCAGCCTTCAGTAATGCGGACTCCAATTGAGCAGCACTGCAAGGGAGTCGGACTTCAACCAGGATTTTATCCATACGGTCTCCATTCTCCTTTGTAGGGTTGTCTAGGCCCCGATTATACCAAACGAGAATGGCTATGTGTGGAGAAAAATGAAAAAAATGAAAATAATCTTCAAGATCAGTGTCCGAAACGAGATTCGCTCCTCATTTTTCGGGGGTCCGTCCCCCTCGATTTTACTGACTGCTGGCTGTTGGTTGCTGGCCGCTGCCGCAACGCGTCCCTACGAGCCACGGGGGAAGAATCCCCCGCACCTCCTCTAATCGCGAATCGAACGAATCGTACGAATCTAACGAATTTTCTAACAATCGCCTTCGGCGAATGGTTTCGGGGTATTCCCCGATGCTTCTCTCATTCGTATGATTCGTCAGATTAGAAAAATTCGTAGCCCTGATCAAACGCTTCCAGATTTTCGCGGAGAAGTCAACGACTTCCGGGTGCGAAGCCTCTCATAGTCAACCCTGGCACGCCGTAGCTAGCATAGGCGAAAACCTTGGCGAACGCGGCTCCTGTCTCCTGCCTCCGACAGCTCCTGTACGACGCCCGCGGCAGCGACGCATACCCCGTTCGTCCGATTCACACCAACTGGGACAGGAACGTCTTGACCGGTACGACAACCGGCTCCGTATGCGAGAAGCAGTCGACCTGTTCGTAAGGGATGTCGAAGACAACTTGAAAGGCATGCCGTGCGCCGAGACGCTCCTGAAATCTCTTCAAGGCCGGAGACAATTTCACATCCCCCGTCTTCACCTCCACCAGGAACCAGGGACGCTTGTCCTTGGAGACGAGAAAATCGACCTCGTTCTTCTGCTTGTCGCGAACATAGTGCAGATCATAATCCCCGAATCCAAGATCGGTCCAATACTCGACAGCCTTGAGAAGATGGCAGGCGACGAGTGTCTCGTTCCGTTTTCCCGGATCGGCAATCCCCGACCAATCCCTGAGATACCACTTCGGCGTCTTGCGGATCGAGTTCTCGACATGTGCTGACCACGGCTTCACCAGAAAGCCGAAAAAGAATGAGTTCAAGACCGAGACCCAGTTCCGGACCGTGATCTCGCTCACTTGGATCTCTGCGCCCAAGGACGCGTAGACGAGCTGTTCGCCGCTTCTCTCAGCAAGAATCAGCGCCATCGATTCAAGTTGATCGAGCTCCCGAATGGACGTATCCTTGCGAATGTCCTCGCGCACGAGCTGCTCGAAGCGCAACCTCCGCCATTTGCGAAGAAACAACCGGTCGCCTTTTGAAAACGGCTCCGGGAATCCCCCGTGCACGAGGAGTTTCTGCCAAAGCCCTTCGTCCAGCTCTTGCGCCACAGGGCAGATTTCATCTTCCTTCACGTTCGGACGGAGGAGTTCGCCGACGCTCAAGGGATGCATCCGATAGGAAAAATAGCGGCCCATCAGGCTGTCGCCGCCCTTCTTATAGACGTCCAGCCTCGCGCTTCCCGTCACGAGGACGCGAACCTGTTTCCAGTAAAGGTCGAAGAAACCCTTCAGAAAACATTTCCACTTCTTGTAGTGATGCAACTCGTCGAAGGTCACAACCGGCATCTTCGCGCGCGGACGATCCCCTCCGGCGAAATCCATGACCGCGCTTTCCCCCTTCAGGATCACAGCGCGCTGCTCGCTCTTGTCCCAATTGAGATAAACGTCCTGAAAGCCCTCGCACAGCGTCGTCTTTCCGACTTGCCGCGGTCCAGACAGAAAAACCATCTGACGGTCGTCCCGAAGATGACGCCGGACGATCTCGGTATAGACTCGTGCAATCTCTTTCATGCCGAAGATTCTAGCACACGACGCCCCGAAAAGTCAAATCCAAACCGTATTATACTATGGAATGGTAAGTTCCGTTCCGTATTCAACTACGGTTTGGTAATTTCGTCAACCGCCTGCCGTAAAGGATTACTAAAGAACATCAAGGGGTTCGGGGAATCCTCCCCGACGCTTCATCCATTCGTCCAATTGGCACGATTCGCACAATTCGCGCTCAGAGGAGGTTTGGCGGACGTTTTGCCGTTTCGGCGAGGATGCTGCCGAACCAAGCGGGAGCGTCCGCCTCGGAAGCCAGGGCGAGGCACCATCCCTCGTCCGCGTTCCATTGGGCGAGGTAGCGCATCGTGTCGCCGCTATTGTCGAAAAAATACGCGCGGGAGAGAAACGGCAAGGCGTCCTTGACCTGGGACAGCGAACGGAAGAACCGGGCGCGGACCTTTTCCGCCGGAACGTCATGCCCCCCGCTCTGGTGTCGATTGGCGACACGCGACACGTTGATGGACGGGGAATCGGTTGCGACGAAATAGAGATAGGTGCGGAAGCCGGCGGCACGCGCCGCCCGCAGGGCCTCCACCTTGGACGGATGCGAGAACACCGTCTCCTGAGAAAAGCTGACTCCCTGGCGAATATGCTGATCCTGCAGGAAGTTGGTGACAAGGGCCACCGTATAGGAATTGACCGCCTCGGGACGGCCGAAGCGAACGCTGCCGGCAGATACGGCAATCGTCCCCGAACGGAAGAACTCCTTGACTTCATCGTCATAGGACGAACCCTCGGCATAGTCCCTCAGCGCATCCGGCTCGACGGGAATCCGCGGAGAGAACGCCCCGGTTCGGCTGACTTCGGCGAATATGTCGTCCGCATTCAACACGCCATAGAAGTTGACCGCATAGTCCTCCGCCAGCCGATGCATCAGCGTCGACTTGCCGGAACCGTTCGGACCGGCGACCAGGCGGAAACGGCGCGTCATCTCTTGAGAACCTCCACCAAGGTCTCGGTGCCGTCCGGCGCGACGCGGACGATTCGGTTGCCGCGGAGAACGGTGATCGACAGGCCCCGCGCGAACGCGTCTGCAATCGCGGCATGGCTGGCAGCCGCGGCGCTGGCAGCCAGCCGCTTCTCCTCCTCCGTCAGCGCTCTTTTGCAGATCTTTGTTTCCATGGCCTTATTATAGCAGATTTCGAGGCGAATAGGACTCCACTGGCAGCTGGCCTCGCCTTCGGCGAATGGTTTCGGGGAATCCTCCCCGACGCTTCCCTCATTCGTATGATTCGTCAGATTAGAAAAATTCGTAGCCCTGATTCAACCCAAACAACCCCAACTGTCATCCCGATAACAGCCGACCAAGCCTACGTAGGTTAACACCCCAAGCCTACGTAGGACAGCACCTCAAGCCTACGTAGG
>CAZYQF010000005.1:6529-34562 GCA_964650165.1 uncultured Lentisphaeraceae bacterium | reverse complement strand
CGGCGTCCACAATCGACTCGTTGTCGTTCTCGTGCTTGTCCTTCGCGAACTCGACAATCAAGATCGCGTTCTTTGAAGCAAGCCCCACGAGAAGGACAATGCCAAGTTGCGCGTAAATCGACAGCGGGAAGCCATAGATCTTGAGGCCGATCAGCGCACCCAGAACGGCCACGAAAATCGAGAGCATGACGGGGAGCGGAATCGTCCACGATTCATACTGCGCCACGAGGAAGAGATAGCCGAACAGAATTGCGAGCGCAATAAGCGGCGCCACACTGCCCTCGTTACGCGCCTCCTGATAGGAGAGAGCCGACCAGTCAAACCCGAAGTCGGACGGCAAAATCTCTTTAAGTGTGGCACGAATCTCGTTCATCACATCACCCGTTGCGACACCCGGAGCAGGAATCACATCAATGCCGCATGTCATGTATTTGTCGCGCGTGTACACGGTCCGCGGCCCCATCTCGCGCGTAATCGTGCCGAGCGAGCCAACTGGGACCATCGCGCCCGTGTCACTTCTCACATAGAGCCGTGAAACGGCTTCAGGCGTCGCGCGTCCGCTCCAGTCCGCTTGCACGGTCACGCGGTTGACCTGTGTCCCCAGGTTGACATCGTTCACATAACGCGAACCAAGATAGTTCTGCAAGGTGGCATAGACGGTTGCGACTGGGACATGGAACATCTCCGCTTTCACACGATCGAGATTAAACCGGAGATGTGGAGTCGACGTATTATAGCCCGAATACGCCACACCAATCTTCGGGTTCCGATTCAACGCGCCGAGAACCTGATTCATCACGTCACCCACGCGTTGTGGATCGGAGGTTCCCTTGTCTTGAAGATGGAACGACACGCCATTAGAGTTTCCGAGACCCGGAATTGCCGGAGGCAAGAACACCTTCCAACTCGCTTCTGGAATTTCAGCTAGCATCTTCTGAATGCGCAGGGTCAGTGCCGTCGCGTGCTGCTCGGGCTCTGGACGCTTAGCCCAGTCGGTCAGGTCGATAATCAGCATGGCAAGGTTTTCGCCGCATCCACCGACCATCGAGAAGCCCGTAATCGAAAGCACACTCTTGACTTCGGGCAAGCGATCTCTCAAAAGATTCACAGCACGCAGTGACACGTCACGCGTTCGATCACGCGTTGAGCCTTCCGGAAGATCCATCGCCGCGAAAACGACGCGCTGATCCTCTTCCGGGAGGAAGGACGTCTGCATTTTCGTAAACAGCTGCAGCACGAAGAGAATCGTCAGAATCAGCAACGTCAGCGCAAGGAAAATGCGCCGTGCCAGCCACTTCGCGAGCGCAATGAAAAATCCCTTGAATTGATCTACGCCACGGTTAAACCAGGCAAGGGGCCCGCGCTTAAACGGACGAGCCTCATGCAAAAGGAGCGAGCAGAGCGCCGGCGCGAGTGTGAGCGCACAAACCGTCGAGAAACATACCGCGGCGGACAGTGTGATCGAGAACTGCTGATAAATGCGACCCGTAATACCCGACATAAAGCCGACAGGAACGAAGATGCCGAGCAACACGAGGGTTGTCGCAATGACGGCCGAGGTGACGTCGCTCATTGCCTGAATGGACGCTTCCTTCGCGTTGAGATGCCGCGTCTCGATCAGATACTGGACGCGCTCGACGACAACGATGCAGTCGTCGACAACAACGCCGATCGCGAGAACGAGTCCGAACAACGTCAAAATGTTAATCGTGTAGCCGAGCGCCGCCATCAAGATAAAGGTCGACGAGAGCGAAACTGGAATCGTGAGGCACGGAATCAGCGTCGCGCGCCAATCCTGCAGAAAAAGGTAGCAGACGAGAACGACGAGGACAAATGTAATGATCAGCGTCTCGACGATTTCTTTAATACAGCGGCGGACATAATCCGTCGCATCATACGGAATCGTATACTGCAAATCGTCTGGAAAAGAGGCCGCGAGTTTCTCCATTTCAGCCATCACACGGTTCATCGTCGCAATCGCATTTGCGCCTGGCTTTTGTTGAAGCGCAATGGGCACGGCATTACCACCGTTCAGCTGGCCTGTAAACATGTAATTCTGCTCGCCCACCTCCGTCCGCGCCACATCTTTCAAGCGGACGAGACCTCCGTTCGCATCGCGGCGGACAATGATCTCATCAAATTCTTTCGGCGTCATCAGACGCCCCTTGCCCAGAAGGGTCATGGTGAACGCCGCGTTTGCCCCGGCTGGCGCGGCACCAATCGATCCGAGCGACGCTTGGATATTCTGTTTCGTGACCGCCTGAATCACTTCTTCCGAATTCATGCTCTGGGCGGCCATGCGCTCGGGATCAAGCCACACGCGCATCGCGAGTTTGGGTCCGTGCACCGTCGCATCTCCAACGCCCGGAATACGCAAGAGAATCGGCTGAATATTAGCGTAAATATAGTCCGAAATCTGAAGACGGCTCATCGTTCCTTTGGGCGAACGAAGCGCCATGAAGCCCAGCATATCTTCAGAAGCCGCGCGGATACGTCCGCCAAGTTGCTTTACCTCCGAGGGAAGTTTCGCCTCAGCTTGAGAGACGCGGTTTTGAACCTTCACCATGTCCATATCACGATCCGACTCCACCTCGAACGAGATATTTAGGGAATAGGTGCCGTCATCACCGCAGGTACCGACCATGTAGAGCATGTCATCCACACCATTGACTTCATCCTCAATCGGCATCGCTACCGTATTGAAAACTTCCTTCGCATTGGCGCCCGGATAAGTGTAGTTCACCGAAATGGACGGCGGCGTCAGACGCGGATACTGCGACACGGGCAATTTGAAGATGGCCATGCCGCCCGCCATCGTGAGAACGATGGAGATGACCATCGCAAAGCGCGGCCGCTCGATGAACGTCCGAGAGAACGTCTTAATCTCGTCAATCGACTTGCGAATTGAAATTTTCATGCGCAATTATTCCTTGATCGGCGGCACAAAGTTGGTCGTGATATCTTCATTCTCGGTCGGTTTCACACGTGCGATTTTCATCCCGACGCCCAGCTTCGCGGTGCCCGACAGAACGACCGTTTCACCGACGCAAACGCCCGTCACCGGAACCCAACCTTCAAAATTTTCGCCCACAGTCACCACCCGCTGCTCAATCGTCTCATCGTCCCTAACAACCCAGATGCCCTGATTGCCGCCGGGGAGATCAAAGACGCACTGTTGCGGGACGCACGGTTTACGGGGCGGCGTGACAAAATCGGTCAACAGTGTCACATAACTGTTCGGCACGAGCAGACGATCCGGGTTGGGGAAAGACAGGCGCATCATAATCGTCGCCGTTTCCTTGGACATTTCGTTGTCATCGAAGTCCCACGTGCCCTGTCCTTGATAATCACTGCCGTCCGGAAGAATCAGACGCATGCGAAGGTTGGATGATTCATTCTTCACCCCCGCCTGGCGCCAGGCAATATACGCACGATCGGTGAGCGGAAACGACACACGGATTGGATCGACCTGCACAATATGCGCAAGCGCGCCTTTGGAAGGTGAAACATAGTCACCGACATACACAGCCGACTTACCAATTTGACCCGAAATCGGCGCAATCACCGTCGCTTTCTTGAGGTCGTACTCGGCCACAATAAGATTCGCCTTCGCCTGTTCCACCGTTGCTTTCGCTGTCTCGGCGCCTGAGATAGCGTTGTCCAATTCGAGCTGTGTAATGCCACGCACGTCCGCTTTCTGCATACGATCCAGATAGCGTGCGGCACGGTTCGCCTCGGCTTCCGCCGCGCGCAAATCTGCCTTACGCTGGTTCACGACGGCTTGATAACGTTCATCATCCAGGACATAAAGGATCGCGCCAGCTTTGACGAGATCGCCTTCCTTGAACTTCAACTCCTTGATGTAGCCGTCGACCTGCGGAAGGAGGTCGACTTCCTGCATCGGCTCGGCATGCGCGACGAAACGCTCCGGGATGTTGTAGACGCGGCTCTCGACGTTCGTCACCGCAACCGTCACGACCGGAGCCGTCCGCGGGGGCCGGACGGCAGACTTCTTCGGCCAGAGATCGCAGGCGATCCATCCGCCCGCGACCGACGCCGCCACCAGCACGACCGTGCCGATCACCGTTCCCACGGCGCTCTTTCCCTCTGGGACAGGATTCGTCTTCTGTTCGCTCATGTTCAACTCCTCGTTCAGATCAATTCTGTTCTTCGTCCTTCGAAATCAACCGTTCACCTCGCCCTGATCGCGTCCCACATCGCCGCATAGGCCGTCCGCAGGATCGGGCCGATCGGCCCGGGCTTGAAACCCGAAATGTGCGCATGGACGACGCCGTCCCAGACCGCGACCGAAACGAGGGCGATGTTTTCGGGAACCGTTCCCTTCCTCACCCGACCGGACGCGACGTCGCGCTCGATCGCGCTCTTGAACGCCCGCCAGGGCCCGAACCGGTCTCCCGTCAGGAGCTCCTCCCGGACGGACGCCATCGAGGCGTCGGACCAGCGGATCTGCTCGTGCATCAGCAGGAAGAACGCCGTGCCCCGCGGATTCTCCGAAATGAGCTCGGCGTGCCGGACCATCATCTCGACGACAGACGGATAGGTCAGCTCGCCGACCGGCATCAGCGCGGCGATCCGGTTCTTGAACGCGGCGGACATCTCGTCGATCAGCGCCAGCAGGAGCGCCTCCTTCGACTTGAAATGCCAGTAGACCGCCCCCTTTGTCATCTTCAGCCGGGCCGAGATGTCGGTGAACGTCGTATGGTCGTAGCCCTTCTTGGCGAATTGCACGAGCGCGCTCGCGAGGATCCTCGCGCGCGTCTTCTCGGCATCTTCTTTGCTTTTTCTCGCCATGGCCGTATATTATACATACCTTCGAGTATGTATGTCAACCGGGAAGTTGACGAAAAATGCGGCCGCTGTTTCGGGAGTGCTTTCCGTTCGGCTCGGATGCGGCTTTTCTAGTATTGAAGCTGGCTGCCGCCGATGATCTCCCGAAGGATGGAATCGCCGGGAACGGAATTCGGGGACGTGGACAGAATCGCCTGGAACAGTTCGGAGAAGAGAAACGCCTTCTTGTCGTCCGGACGGCGGCGGCGGACGAGCTCGATGAGTCCGGCGGCGTAGTTCCGGAGGACGGAGAGCTCGTAGAGGAGGCCGGAGTCGAACTCGACGTCCGCGTTACCGCGGAACGGATTAAGCCACTTGTCCTCGCCTTCGAGGACCTTCGGCCACATGTCGAGGGTGTCGAGGGGGCTCATCTTCCGGAACTGGTTGTCGCGCACCATCCGGCGGATGAGCCGTCCGGACATCGGCGAAAGCTTGGTCTCCGCGAAGATGGTCAGCTGGGACTTCGGCTCGATGAAGACGCGGAACTTGCTCGCATCCGGCACGTTCTCGGTGAGGCGGGGATTCAGCGCATGGATGCCCTCCAGGACGATGTAGCCGCCCTTCGGCAGCGCCAGCGTCTGCTCCGCGTCGAAGCCCTCGTGCAGGAGGAAGTCGAACCGGCGCGGATGGATGGTTTCGCCGGTCATCAGCGCGTTGAGGTCCCGGGCGAGCCGCTCCATGTCCACCGCTTCGACGGTCTCGTAGTCGAAGGTGCCGTCGGGATTCTTCGGATTGCGCGCGTCACCGACGAAATAGTCGTCCGTCGAAATCTGGATGGCGGACCTGAAGTCGACGCGGAGCTGGGTGCAGAGGCGCTTGGCGGTGGTGGTCTTTCCGGCGGAAGACCCGCCCGCGACCAGAATGAGGCGGACGTGCTTCTTCCGGCAGATCGTGTCCGCGACCTTTGAGAGCTCCTTGATCTGGCGGAGCTCGCAGACCCGCATGAATTCGTCGATCTCCCCGGACTCCACCAGGTCGTTCAGTTCGTCGATTGTCAGCTCGTGAAGCCTGAACTTCATCGCGGATCGCCCCATCCGAGTTTGCGGGACAGGGTCTCATAGGGGTCATAGCCCTCAAGTTCGACGAGCTTGGCTCCCGACGCCGCCTTGGAAACCGTGACGGACTCGTCGCCGCCGAGCATCATCACGTTGTCGCCGTCCGCATAGACGCCGAGCTTTTCGGCCGTGCCGTTCAGATGGCGGCGCGACGTGACGACGATCGTCTCGGAATCGCGGATGACCGTGGGGCGGATGCCGAGCGCGTGGGGATTCATCGCAGTGATGACGAGGCTTTCGGTGTCGGGCATCAGGACGGGACCGCCCGCCGAGAGCGAGTAGGCGGTCGAGCCGGTCGGCGTAGCGATCACGATTCCGTCCGCCATGTAGCGGGTCGCCGACTTGCCGCCGACGGCGAGGTCGAGGACCGCGGCGTGTCCGGTCATCTCGCGGACGATCACGATGTCGTTGAGCGCCAGGACGGCGTTCAGGCGTCTGGCGGAACGGGCGTTCGAGCGGAGCGCGAGCATCGTGCGTTCCGCGATCCGGAAGCGGCCCGTGGCGAGCATTCGGAAGGCCTTGTCGAAGTCCTGCTCGCCGACGCTCGAGAGGTAGCCGAGTCCGCCGAGATTGAACCCGAGCACCGGAACCGAGCGGAAGCGGTGCACCGCCCGGAGAATGGTGCCGTCGCCACCGAGCGCAATCACGACGTCGGGCCTCGCGGAAACGACCTCGAGCCCGGCTTCCGCAGCCGCAGCGCCGAGGCGCCGTTCGGCGGTCGTGGCCTTCGGTTTGGCCGAGTTGATGAAGAATTTGACTTTCATAACGTCAGATAAAGCCGGACGGACCATCCATTCCCAAGCAATCAGCCGCCATTCGACCTGCGCGCCTTCGGGCTTGGGAACTTCAGGGATAGTCCGCCGGCAAAGTGAGAATCTCGCATCCGTCGTCGGTGATGGCGACCGTGTGCTCGAAGTGAGCCGAGAGGCAGCGGTCGGCGGTGACGACGGTCCAGCCGTTGTCCAGGATCTCCGTCCGCTCGCCGCGCTTCGTCAGGCTGATCATCGGCTCGATCGCGATCGTCATCCCGGGCTTCAGGACAAGCTTGGTGCCCGGCTTTCCGAAGTTCGGAACCTCCGGATCCTCGTGGACGGTGCGGCCGACGCCGTGTCCGATCCAGTCGCGGACGACGCCGAAGCCGGCGTCCAGGGCCACTTTCTCGATCGCGTAGCCGACGTCGCCGAGATGGACGCCGGGGCCGGCGGTCTCGATGCCGGCCTTGAGGCACCTCTTCGTGGTCTCGACGAGCTTCAGGACCTCGGGGTCGGTCACGCCGAGCGCGACTGTGCGGGAGGAGTCGCCGGTAAAGCCGTTGCAGAAGATGCCGACGTCGGTCTTCACGAGGTCGCCGGGCATGATCACGCGGTTGTGGTCGGGGATGCCGTGGATGACCTCGTCGTTGAGGGAGACGCAGAGATGGCCCGGAAAGTCGGGGACGTGGCGCCCGCCCGGATACGCAAAGAAGCTGGCGACCGCGTTGTGCTTGCGGCAGTAGTCGATCACGAGGTCGTCGATCTCGCCCGTCGTCACCCCGGGCGCGACGGCGGCGGCGCAGATGTCGCGGATCTCCGCGGTCATCCGGCACGCGTCCCGCATCCGGTTGATCTCAGCCTTGGTCTTGATGTCGACTTTCATGATTCTGGCCTATTATACCACAACGGCCGCCGGGCGTTCACATCGCAGCGAGGAACGCCTGGGTGCTGTAGTCGACGCCGCGGTTGCCGTCGATGCGGCGGAGAAGCCCCTTCGCCTCGTAGAAGGCGATCAGCGGCTCGGTCTCGCGGTGATAGACGACGAGGCGGTCCTTGACGGTCTCCGGATTGTCGTCCTTGCGGATGACGAGCTCGGTGCCGCAGACGTCGCAGACGCCCGCGACCTTCGGGGGAAGAGAGGTCACGTGATAGCCGGCCTTGCACTTCGGGCAGGTGCGCCGTCCGGCGATGCGGTCGGCGATGATGGAATCGGGGACGTCGACGAGAACGGCCGAGCGAATCGGCGCGCCGGTCTTCTCGAGGACCTCGGCCTGCGCGACATTGCGCGGAAATCCGTCCAGGAGCATGGTGATGTCGCCCTCCGTTGCGGCGATGACGTCCTTGATCATGGCGGCGATCAGCTCGTTCGGGACGAGCTGGCCCTTGTCCATGTACTGCTTGGCCTCGTTGCCCGCGGCAGTTCCGGCGGCGATGGCGCCGCGCAGGAGATCTCCGGACGAGACGTGCCGAAGAGCCGAGTCCCGACTGACGGCGCCGCTCGCGATCGTGCCCTTGCCCGAGCCAGGCGCGCCGAGAAGAATGACGATATTCATGTCTTGCTCCTTGATTTCTGCTTTTTCAAATCCCTGTCCCCGTCTGCCGCGGAACCCGTACCGGAGCTGCCGGACGGCCGCTCACTTGCCCATGCCGAAGAGCTTCAGGGTCGCACGGAAGTCCGCGGGAAGCGGAGAGTGGACCTTGATCTCTTCGTGCGGCGAAAGAGGATCGGGAAGCTGCAGGGTCGACGCGTGCAGCATCTGGCGGCCGACGCACATCAGGCGCGGATCGCGGGCGTTCTTGAGCCCGAACACGCGGTCGCCGACGATCGGATAGCGGATCGACGCCAGGTGCTTGCGGATCTGGTTGGTGCGGCCCGTCTCGATCCGGATCCGGAGGAAGCTCGCGTCGGCACCCGCCTTCTCGCGGGTGACCCTGGAGAGCGCGGGCTGTCCGTCGATCGGCGTGTCCACGACCTGGTGCAGGTACTTGAAGCTGCCGCTCACGACCGCATGGTAGACCTTGGAGACCTTGTGCGTCTTGAAGACCTCGATCGCCGCATCCAGCGCCGCACGGTCCTTTGCGAACATGAGGCACCCGGTCGTGTCGCGGTCGAGACGGTGAACGGCTTCGAGCGTCGGGATCTTCTCCTGTTCGCGGAGAATCACCTCGACGGACTTCGGGTCGTCGCAACTCACGACCCCCGCCGGCTTGTCGCAGACGAGATAGCCGTCATTCTGCCAGATCACCCGGACATGGCGCTTCGCGGACGCGGCCGGGGCCGGAGCGTCCCGGGGAACCTGAGCTCCGGAGACGGAGGACTGCTTCTGGGCGCCCTTCACCACGCGGTCCTGGACTTCGACGACATCGCCGGTCTGAAGCTCGTAGCGGGCGATCCAGACGCACTTGCGGTTGACCCAGACAGAGCGCCCGTCGATCATCGCCTTGGCGGTGCGGCGGGAGAGCGCAAACTTGAGCGCCAGGAAATCCTGAAGGAACTTGGGGTCGGGCTTGTTGACGGCAAGAGACGCGAGTCCGGAGGCATGTTGGGGGGCTTTGCGCATCGCGTATCAGACTTTCATGACGCTGCCGACGACGCCCAGGCACTTGCGTCCGTGCATGTTGGGGGCGAGGATCACCTCGACTTCCTGCTGGTCATCGTCACCCTCGGCGACGATGCCGGTGACCGTGGTCTCGCCGGCGAGAGCCTTCTTGAAGTTGGCCGGCAGGGGGTCGTCGGACATGAAGTCGGCAAACGAGCGGGTGCGGGCGGCGTCTTCGGACTCCAGCGCGAACATCTCGAGAAAGCTCGTGTTGGCCTCGAGGATCCGGCCCTCCGTGTCGCAGGCAAACAGCGCGCAGTGCGCGATCTGGAACGCGTTCGACTTCGCCCGGTACATGTTGTTGATCTGGCGGCGGCGCTCGGTGTTGCGGACCGTAAAGACCAGGTCGCCCGGATCCATAAGGTCGATGATCGAGACCGTGACCTCGCAGGCGAAGCGGGCGCCGGCCTTGTTGAGGCCGTTCGCGTCGATCATCATGTGACGGTCGTCTTCGAGACCCTTGCGGATGCGCTGGACGATCTCCGGGACGAGCCCGGGGATGTAGAACGAAATCGGCTTGTCGATCACCTCGTCCTGAACGTAGCCGAAATGCTCTTCGGCGCGGGGGTTGATCTCGATGATGTGACCGTTCGGATCGGTGATGACGACGGCGTCGTACATTCCCGACAGGAACTGACGGAAAAGGGACTTACGGTCTTTGGGGACGAACAGTGCCATGGTCCGATGATTATAACAAATCAGACTATCAACATGCAATCTCCGTAGCTGAAGAACATGTACTGCGCGCGGACGGCGAGCGAATAGGCGCAGAGCACCCGTTCGCGTCCGGCCAGCGCGGAGATCATCATCAGCAGCGTGGACTGCGGAAGGTGGAAATTGGTCAGCATGCAGTCGCAGATCCGGAAGTCGTACGGCGGATAGATGAAGATGCCGGACGCGCCGCTGCCGGGGACGACCTTCCCCTCCGCCGCCGCGACGGTCTCGAGCGTGCGCACCGTGGTCGAGCCGACGCAGAAGACGCGTCCGCCGCGGGCCTTGCACGCGTTGATCGCCTCGGCCGCCTCGGGGGGGACTGTGAACGCCTCGAAGTCCATCTGGTGATCCTCGATGTCGTCTGCCTTGACCGGACGGAAGGTGCCGGGGCCGACGTGCAGCGTAACCGCGACGCGGCGGACGCCCTTCGCGTCGAGCGCGGCGAATATCTCGGGGGTGAAGTGGAGTCCCGCGGTGGGCGCGGCGACCGACCCGACCTCGCGGGCGTAGATCGTCTGGTAGCGCTCCCGGTCTTCCTTCTCCTCCTCCGGGGTTCCCTCGCGCTTCACATAGGGCGGGACGGGAGTGTGCCCGAACTCGTCGAGAAGGTCCATCAGGGGACGCGCGCAGCGGAACTCGACCTGCCACATGCCGATGCCCGAGAGCGGCTTCAGCAGCACGGCCTCCAGCTCGGCGTTCGGACCGAACACGGCCTTCTGGCCCTCGCGGCACTTGCGTCCCGAGCCGATGATGACGTTCCAGCGGAGCGAGTGCAGGGCATTGGCGGTCGTTACCCGGCACGGCGTGGCCGAAGGCGAAGACGGCTCGGAGTCCATCGGCGCGGCATTGACCATCAGCACTTCGACGGCGCCGTGCGTGTCCGGCCATTCGCCGATCAGCCGCGCGGGGAAGACCTTCGTGTCGTTGACGACAAGAAGGTCGTTCGCCGTGACGTACTCGACGATGTCCGAGACATGACGATGCTCCACAACGCCGGTCGCGCGGTGGAGCACCATCATCCTCTCGGTGCCGCGCTTCCCGGCGGGATGCTGAGCGATCAGCCGCTCGGGAAGCGGGTACCAGAATTGCCTTGTCTTCATCCGAGAAGGTCGTCGCCGCCTTCGCCGTCCGACGTTTCGTCGGACAGCAGGGCGTCGGCGCCGTCGGCGGACGTGTCGCCGGTATCGCTGATGAGCTGGGGCTCGCCGAGATCGGCCTCGTCGTCCTCCTCCTCGCCCGGAAGCGATTCGGTCGGAATGCCGTAGAGCTCCTCGTGGCGCTTGCGCTGCTCCTCGCGGAGCACGTCCATCTCAGCGTCGGAGATCGGCTCGGTGAGCGGGACGAGCTTGAGGTAGCGGTGAAGCGGGAAGCCGGTGCCGCCCGGGATCAGGTGGCCGAGGATGACGTTCTCCTTGAAGCCGCGCAGTTCGTCGACACGGCCCATCGTCGCGGCCTCGGTGAGGACGCGGGTGGTGTCCTGGAAGGACGCCGCGGAGATGAACGAGTCGGTTTCGAGGGCGGCCTTCGTGATGCCGAGAAGCGCAGGCTGCGCCTCGGCCGGACGGCGTCCTTCCATCATCATCTGCTCGTTGACCCTGAGGAACGTCTGGCGGGTGACCTGCTCGCCCCAGAGGAAGTCGGTGTCGCCCGGATTCGTGATGCGGACCTTGCGGAGCATCTGGCGGACGATGATCTCGATGTGCTTGTCGTTGATCTCGACGCCCTGCAGGCGGTAGACCTGCTGAACTTCGTTGACGAGGTACTTCTCGAGCTCCTGCGGACCGGAGACCTCGAGGATCTCCTGCGGGATGACCGGACCTTCGGTGAGCTGCTGGCCCTTCTTGACGCGGTCGCCCTTGAAAACGACGATCTGCTTGCCCATCGGGATCAGATGCTCCTCGACGAGGCCCGTGATGTCGTCGACGACCTTCACGCAGCGCTTGCCGCGGACGTTCTCGCCAAACTCGATGACGCCTTCGATCTTCGCGATCTCGGCGGCGTCCTTGGGCAGGCGGGCCTCGAAGAGCTCCGCGACGCGCGGCAGGCCGCCGGTGATGTCGCGGGTCTTCGCCGCCTCGCGCGGGGTCTTCGCCAGCAGCATGCCGGCCGTGGCCTTCATGCCGTCGCGGACCATCACGATGGCGCCCGTAGGGACGTCATGGGAGTCGAGCATCTTGCCGTCCGCGCCGCGGATCTCGATGCGCGGATGGAGGTTCGACTCGGAGGTCGGCAGGATGACCAGCGTCTTGGCGCCGGTCGCGCGGTCGGTCTCGGTCCTGACGGAGATGTCTTCCTCGAAGTCCGCGAACACGATCGATCCGGACGCCTCGCAGAGAACCGGCACCGAGTGCGGGTCCCACACGGCGACCTTGTCGCCCTTCTTGACCTCGGCACCGTCCTCGATGAGGAGCACCGTGCCCATCTGGAGCTGGTAGGTGTCGAGCTTGTTGCCGCTCTTCGAGTACAGCTCGAGCGAGCCGTTCTTGTTGAGGACGACTTCCTTGCCCTCGTCGTTGCGCACCTTGCGGATGTCGACGAACTTCGCGATGCCGTCGTTCTTGAGGACGATTTCCGGGATCTTCGCGGTCGAGGAGGCCGTGCCGCCGATGTGGAATGTCCGCATCGTGAGCTGGGTGCCCGGTTCGCCGATGGACTGCGCGGCGACGATGCCGACCGCGGTTCCGATCTCGACCTGCTTGCCCGTGGAGAGGTCGCGGCCGTAGCATTTCGCGCACATGCCGTGCTCCGCGTCGCAAGTGAGGCCGGAGCGGATCCAGACCTTCTCGACGCCGCTCTTGTTGATGCGCTCGCAGCCGGCCTCGTTGATCTCCTCGTTGGCCCTGATGATGATCTCGCCGGTCTTCGGGTCGCGGATCTCGTAGAGCGCCGTGCGGCCGAGGACGCGGGCGCCGAGCGTGACCTTGACCTCGTCGCCTTCGACGATGGCCTCGACCTCGATGCCGTTGACCGTGTTGCAGTCTTCCTGCGAGATGATCACGTCCTGCGAGACGTCGACGAGCTTGCGCGTGAGGTAGCCCGCGTCGGCCGTCTTGAGGGCCGTGTCCGCGAGACCCTTGCGGGCGCCGTGGGAGGAGATGAAGTACTCGAGAACCGAGAGACCTTCGCGGAAGGAGGCCGTGATCGGACGCTCGATGATGTCGCCCGACGGGTTGGCCATGAGGCCGCGCATGCCGGCGAGCTGACGGATCTGAAGCTTCGAACCGCGGGCCTTCGAGTCCACGAACATGTAGACCGGATTGAGCTCGGTCGGCTTCTTGTTCTCGGGGCTGATGTTCTTGTCAATCGTCCTGTAGAGCTCGTCGCCGACCTTCTCGGTCGTGGTGGACCAGATGTCGACGATCTTGTTGTGGCGTTCGCCGTCGGTGATGATGCCCTGCTGGAACTGCTGCTGGACCATCGCGGCCTCCTTGCGGGCCTTCTCGATCTCGGCATCCTTGTCCGACGGACGGATCATGTCCTTGAGTCCCATAGACGCGCCGGAAATAGTCGCGAAACGGTAGCCGAGCGACTTGAGCGCGTCGATCGCCTCGACGGTGACGTCGTGTCCCGCGACCTTGTGGCAGTCGAGGATCAGGTTGCCGATCGTCGACTTGGAGCACTTGTCGTTCCAGAAGCCCATCGCCTCCGGCCACACGTTGTTGAAGATCACGCGTCCGGCGGTCGTCTCGATCGTCCGCTTGTCCGTCACGCCGTGAGGACGTCCGGTCGTGCCGAAGTCCGGGTTGCGGAAGCGAATGCGGGTGTGATACGAGATGTCGCCCTCGGCGATCGCGAACTCGACCTCCGCGACGTCGTTGAACGCCGGAAGATGCTCGTCGCCGGCCGGGGCCTTGCCCGCGAGCTTGCCCGCGAGCTTGTCCTGCTGCGAGGGAACGGTGAGGAAGTAGAGTCCGAGGCAGACGTCCTGCGTCGGGGTCATGACGGACTTGCCGCTCGCCGGCGAGAAGATCGAGGTGGAGGCCAGCATCATGAGCTTGGACTCCATCTGGGCCTCGATCGACAGCGGGACGTGCACGGCCATCTGGTCGCCGTCGAAGTCGGCGTTGAACGGCGTGCAGACCATCGGGTGCAGGCGGATCGCCTTGCCTTCGACGAGCACCGGCTCGAACGCCTGGATCGACAGGCGGTGGAGCGTCGGGGCGCGGTTCAGGAAGACGGTCTTGTCCTTGGTGACTTCCTCGAGGATGTCCCAGACCTGCTCGTCGTGACGCTCGATCATCTTGCGCGCGGTGCGGACCGTGTGGCAGATGCCGAGCTCCTTGAGGCGGCGGATGATGAACGGCTCGAAGAGGCGCAGCGCCATCTCCTTCGGAATGCCGCACTGCGGGAACTTGAGCTCAGGTCCGACGACGATCACGGAACGTCCGGAGTAGTCGACGCGCTTGCCGAGGAGGTTCTGGCGGAAGCGGCCCGTCTTGCCCTTGAGGATCTCGGAGAGGGACTTGAGCGGACGGTTGCCCGGGCCCGTGACGGCGCGGCCGTGGCGGCCGTTGTCAAACACCGCGTCGACGGCCTCCTGCAGCATGCGCTTCTCGTTGCGGATGATGACGTCCGGGGTCTTGAGCGCGAGCAGGTTGCGCAGGCGGTTGTTGCGGTTGATGACGCGGCGGTAGAGATCGTTGAGATCGCTCGTCGCGAAGCGTCCGCCTTCCAGCGGAACGAGCGGACGGAGTTCCGGCGGGATGACCGGCAGCACGTCCAGGATCATCCACTCGGGCTTCGACTGCGAGACCCGGAAGCCCTCGACGACCTTCATGCACTTCGCGATCTTCTTGCGGTTCTGCTTGGAGCGCGTGTTCTCCATCTGCTCCTCGAGCTCCTTCATCAGCGCGTCCAGGTCCAGCTTCTTGAGAAGCTTACGGACGGCCTCGGCGCCCATCTCGGCCTTGAAGCAGTCGGCGTACTTTTCCTGCGCGTCGATGTACTCCTGGTCGCTGAGGATCTGGCCTTCCTTGAGCGGCGTGTCGCCCGGCTCGACGACCATCCAGTCCTGGTAGTAGATCACGCGCTCGAGCTCGCTCGTCGTCTTGTCGAGGAGCAGACCCATGCGCGAGGGCGAGCACTTGAAGAACCAGATGTGGCTCACGGGAACCGCGAGCTCGATGTGGCCCATGCGCTGGCGGCGGACCGACGCGAGCGTCACCTCGACGCCGCAGCGGTCGCAGACCATGCCCTTGTTCTTGATGCGCTTGTACTTGCCGCAGGCGCACTCCCAGTCCTTGGTCGGTCCGAAGATCTTCTCGCAGAACAGTCCCTCCTTCTCGGGGCGGTACGTGCGGTAGTTGATCGTCTCGGGGTTCTTGACCTCGCCGTGCGACCAGCTGCGGATCGTCTCCGGGGAGGCGAGCTGCACCTTGACGGCGTCATAGTGGGCGGATGCGTTGAACGATCCGCCGAAGATGTCAGAAGTGTTGTAAGGATTCATAGTTTAAGATCTCCCTTCGTCCTTAGAGGTTCAGCGCACCCGCGAGCAGGTCGTCCGCCGCGGCAGCCTGCGGAGCCGGCGTCGCCGCAGGGGCGACGGGGCCATCGGCCTTCGCATGGAGGCTCTCGGCGTTGCCGCCGAGGAGCTGGGTGTCGAGGCAGAGGCCGCGGAGTTCGTGGATGAGCACCGAGAAGGACTCCGGCATCCCCGAATCGAGGACGTTCGTTCCCTTGACGATCGACTCGTAGATCCTCGTGCGGCCCTGGACGTCGTCCGACTTGACCGTGAGGAGTTCCTGCAGGGCATACGCGACGCCATAGGCCTCGAGCGCCCACACCTCCATTTCGCCCATGCGCTGGCCGCCGAGCTGGGCCTTGCCGCCCAGGGGCTGCTGCGTGACGAGCGAATACGGACCGACCGCACGCGCGTGGATCTTGTCCGTGACGAGGTGGTGGAGCTTGAGCATGTAGATCACGCCGACCACGACCTTCTGCTGGAAGGCCTCGCCGGTGAGTCCGTCGTAGAGCGTGGTCTTGCCCTCGGGGCAGATCCAGCTCTGCGCGCCCTCGTCCTTCTCCTGGACCTCGCGCGCCTTGTTGAGGAGCTCGTCGATCTCGGATTCCTGGACGCCGTCGAACACAGGGGTCGCGGCATGGAAACCGAGGGTGCGGCACGCAAGGCCGAGATAAGTCTCGAACAGCTGGCCGAGGTTCATGCGCGACGGCACGCCCAGGGGGTTCAGCACGATGTCCACCGGACGTCCGTCAGGCAGGAACGGCATGTCGCAGCTCGGCAGGATGCGCGAGACGACGCCCTTGTTGCCGTGACGTCCGGCCATCTTGTCGCCGACGGAGAGGTTCTTCTTGTCGACCAGGAAGACACGGACCTGCTTGACGACTTCCCCGTCGCCGCTGATGTCGCCGAAGAGACCGCCCTCGCCGTCCTCGGCCGCGTCCTCGATGGCCGCGAACTCCTCGTCGAAGGGATCCATGATCGTCTGGACCCGCTCCTTCGCGGGGCCCTCCTCCATGTCCCAGTGGGCATGGGCCTTGGCGAGCACCGAAAGCTGGCTCTTCTTGATCTTCTTGTTCGCCGCGACAATGACGTCGCCGGACTCGGTGTCCGTCACGTCGACCGGGAGCTTCTCGTTCATCAGCTCGGCGACGAGCTTCGCGACCAAGTCCTTCTCGAGCTTGGCGATCTGATTCTTGCGCTTCTTCTCGGCGTCCTTCTTGGCCTTCTTGGACTTCTTCTCGTCCGAATTCTCGATCTGCTGGCTCGACTGGACCTGCACGCCCATGACGACGCCGGTCGTTCCCGGCGGCACGGTGAGCGACGTGTCGCGCACGTCGGCGGCCTTCTCGCCGAAGATCGCCCTCAGGAGGCGCTCTTCCGGAGAGAGCTCGGTCTCGCCCTTCGGCGTGACCTTGCCGACGAGGATGTCGCCCGGCTTGACCTCGGCGCCCACGCGGACGATGCCGTCGGGGCCCAGGTTCTTGAGCGCGTCCTCGGAGACGTTCGGGATGTCGCGGGTGATCTCCTCCGGACCGAGCTTCGTGTCGCGCGCGCCGCACTCGAAGGTGACGATGTGGAGCGACGTGAGCGCGTCCTCGCGGACGAGGCGCTCGTTGACGAGAATCGCGTCCTCGAAGTTGTAGCCGCGCCAGCTCATGAACGCGACGAGAAGGTTCTTGCCGAGCGCGACTTCGCCCTGGTCGGTCGCGGGACCGTCGGCGAGGCAGTCGCCCGCCTTGATCTTCTGGCCCTTCTTGACGGCCGGCTTCTGGTTGAAGCAGGTGCCGGCGTTGCAGCGGCGGAACTTCTGGAGCTCGTAGCGCCAGTATCCGTTCTCGGGATCTCCCTCGAACATCGCCTTGCCGTCGCGGAGCTTGCCGTCCTTGGAGACGATGATCACATCGGCCGAGACGTAGGCGACGGTGCCGTCGGCGAGCGCGGTCACGATGACGCGGCTGTCCTTCGCCGAGACGCCCTCGAGGCCGGTTCCGACGTACGGACGCTCCGTGGTCATCAGGGGCACGCCCTGGCGCATCATGTTCGCGCCCATCAGCGCGCGGTTCGCGTCGTCGTGCTCGAGGAACGGAATGAGACCCGCCGCGATCGAGATCACCTGCATCGGGGCGACGTCCATGTACTGGACCTCGCGCGCCGGCTTTTCGCAGAACTCGGTGCGGAAACGGCAAGTTACGTTCTCGTCGGCGAACTTGCGGGACGCGGTAAGCGGCGCGTTCGCCTGGGCGATCACGAACTGCTCCTCGGTGTCGGCCGCGAGATACTCGATCTCGTCGGTCACCTTGCCGCCGACGACCTTGCGGTACGGCGTCTCGATGAAGCCGAAGCGGTTCACCTGCGCATAGATGCCCAGGCTCGAGATGAGGCCGATGTTCGGGCCTTCAGGCGTCTCGATCGGGCAGATGCGGCCGTAGTGCGACGGATGGACGTCGCGGACCTCGAAGCCCGCGCGTTCGCGGGAGAGACCGCCCGGACCGAGGGCGGAGAGACGGCGCTTGTGGGCGAGAGCCGACAGCGGATTCGTCTGGTCCATGAACTGGGAAAGCTGGCTGCGGGCGAAGAAGTCCTGCACGACCGCGCTGAACGTCTTCGAGTTGACGAGGCGCTGCGGGGTCAGCGGGCCCTGGTTCGGGTCGTGGATCGTCATGCGCTCGCGGATCAGGCGCTCCGTGCGGGCGAGGCCCACGCGGCACTGGTTCTCGAGAAGTTCGCCCGTCGTGCGGATGCGGCGGTTGCCGAGGTGGTCGATGTCGTCCACCTGCTCCTTGCCGACGTAGATCTTGAGCAGCAGGCGGATCGCCTCGATCACGTCGATGCCCGACTCGTGCAGCGTGCGGAGGTTCTCGTCCACCTTGCCCGCGAGGCCGAGCTTCTTGTTGATCTTGTGGCGGCCGACGTAGCCGAGGTCGTAGTGCGCGAGCTCGAAGAACATGCGGTGGAGCATCGCCTTGGCGTTCGACGCGGTCGGCGGATCTCCCGGACGCATGCGCTTGTAGACTTCCTTGAGCGCGTCCTCTTCGTTGTGGATGCCCGCCTTCGCGTCTTCGCGAAGGGTCTTGATGAGCGTGCCGTTGTCGACGGCGACGTCGACGACTTCGACGGACACGATGCCCGCCGCCGCGATCTGCTCCATCATCATCGGCGTCAGCGGATCGTAACGGCGCGCGATGACCGCCTGCGAGTCCGTGTCGACAAGGTCGTCCTTCATCACCAGGAGACGGAGGTCCTTGTCGGCGTACTTCTTGCCGGTCGGCAGCTTCTTGAAATCGTAGAACAGCTGCATCAGCTGCTCGTCCGAGCCGTAACCGAAGGCGCGGAGGAGCGTCGTCGCGTAAAATTTCCGGCGACGGCGGCGCTGGTCCATGAAGCACCACATGATGTCGTTGGTGTCGAACATGACCTCGATCCAGTTGCCGCGGTCGGGAATGATGCGGCACGAGAGGAGCGGCTGCCCGTTGGCGTGGACCTGGCGCTCGGTCGAGATGCCCGGGCTGCGGTGCAGCTGGCTGACGATCACGCGCTCGGCGCCGTTGATCACGAACGCGCCGTCCGGCGTCATCACCGGCATGTCGCCGAGGAAGACTTCCTCCTCGCGCACGTCTTCGGCGTCGGTGAGGCGGTACGTCGCCTTGAGCGGACGCACATAGCTCTCGCCGTCCATGAGCGACTGGAGATAGCTCTTCTTCGGAGCCTCGAGATTGTAGCTGACGAAATCGAGAGCGTAGCGTCCGTCCGCAGAACGGACCGGGAAGATCTCCTTGAAAATCGCCTGCAGTCCCTTGTCCGCACGCTTCTGCGGCGCGACATCGGCCTGGAGGAAGTCCTGATACGATTTGGTCTGGATCTCGATCAGATCCGGCGGCGTTTCAGCCATGCCCTGGAGACGGCCAAACACTTTGCGTTCTGCGCTCATCGTTAGCTTACCTTTGTATTGTTTCCGGTTACGAAAAAAGACAATAGCGAACCCCTGTGTATTGCACCTGAAGTGTGGTAAGCGACCACTTTGTTAACTGTACACAATACGGGTCAGAAGGTATATTGTAGCAAAAATGTTACAATTCGGGCAAGAGGGAAAAATTAATTTCACTAGCGCGCCTTCCATTCGGCGAAGAATTCGCGGAGAAGCTCGACCGACTTCCGGCCCGGCTCCGTCTCGAGCGAACCCGAGACGTCGACGACGTCCGGATTGAAGACCAGTGCGGACGCGAGATTGTCCTTCGAGATGCCGCCGGCGAGGATCGTCTTCCACGGGCCGCGGCGGAACCGGGTCTCGCCGTCGCCGTGCGAGGAGTCGAACATAAGGCCGTCCGCCTCCGCGCCGCCCGCCAGCGCCCACACCTCGTAGCCCGCGTCGCGCAGAAGCTGAATGTCCCAGGCCTCCGCGCGGCGATGGAGCTGGATGACGTCCAGGTCCAGGCGGCGGGCGGTCGCGAGCACGACCTCGGCGGACGTCGTCGTGAAGACGCCGACTTTCTTCGCCGTGCCCTTGAGTCCGCGGCAGATCTCCCGCGCGGCGTCGACGGACACCATCCGCGGGCTTCCCGGGGCGAAGATCAGTCCGAGGTAGTCGGCCCCGAGCGCCTCCGCCTCCCGGGCGAAGTCCGGGTCGTTCACGCCGCAGATCTTGAGCCCGCTCATTTCTCGCAGAACGCGCCGAGGAAGGTGAAGCGCTCGATCTCGGGATCGGACGAGAGCTCCGCGAGGAGCGCGCGCACTTGCGGGTCCGCAGGATTCGCCTCGAAGTCGAAGATGAAGCTGAACTCGAAGTCGCGGCCGGGGACCGGACGGGACTCGAGCTTCGTCAGGTTGACGTCGATCGCGGCGAACTTGGCGATGATGCCGTTCAGGGAACCCGGACGGTGCGGCACGCTCAGCATGATGCTGATCTTGTTCGCGTCGGGGCGCACCTCGAGGTCCTTCGAGATGCAGATGAAGCGCGTGTAGTTGTAGACCGCGTCGCCGATGTCCTCGGCCAGAACGTCGAGTCCGTAGAGCTCCGCGCACTTCCGGGAGGCGATGACCGCCCGGTCCTTCGCGCCCGAGGCCGCAAGCTCCTTGGCCGCGGTCGCGGTGCTGGACGCGGGCTCTTCGCGCATCGCGGGGTGGCTCTTGAAGAACTTCGAGCACTGGAGGAGCGCGTGCGGATGGCTCGCGACCGACTTGACGTCCGACAGCTTCGCGCCCTTCGGTGCGAGCAGCACGTGGTCGACCTTGAGCCGGAGGGCTCGGACGATGTGGAAGCGGTGCTGGCGCATGAGGTCGTAGACCGCGGCGACCGAGCCCGCGGCGGAGTTCTCGATCGGCAGGATGCCGTACGGACACAGCCCCTGCTCCACCGCCTCGAACACCTTCTCGAAGCCCTTGAAGTAGAGAATCGACGGAATCGGGAACATCTGCGAGGTCGCCTCCTGCGCATAGGAGCCCTCGACGCCCGGACACGCCACGACCGCACGCTGCGGAAAGCGCTCGTCCGTCGTCGCACGGGCGATCTCGTCGAGGAGTGCGCCGCCCGCGCCGATGCGGTTGCGCTGGAAAGCCTTGGAGAGCCCGAACAGCGTGGTGAAGAGCTGGCGGATGCCGATCATGTGCTCGGCCGGCACGAGTCCCGTGACGCGCGCGAGGATGTCCCGCTCGCGGCCCGGATCGGTCACGGCCGTCCCCGACTTCCGCTTGCACTCCGCGACCCGCGCCGTGACCGCGAAGCGCTTCTCCACCAGCTTCGCGATCTCGTCGTCGATTCCGTCGATTTCCGCCCGGCACTGTTCGATTTCCGTCATAATCACTCCGTTTGCCTTTATTCGAGTAGGGTTGCGCGTCCCGCGCAACCGGTCACGCGGGACGCGTGACCCTACCAACTTCTTACCACTTCGCGATCAGCGCCCGGACGTCCCTGACCTTCGCCATGGTCTTCGCGAACATCTCGGGCGTCTGGCTCTGGGCGCCGTCGCACAGCGCATGCGGCGGATCGTTGTGAACCTCGATGATGAGTCCGTCCGCCCCGATCGCCGTCGCCGCGACCGACACCGAGTCGACCATGTAGGCGTGGCCGGTCGCATGCGAGGGGTCGATCATCACCGGAAGGTGGGAGAGGCGCTTGAGAATCGTGACGACGCCGAGGTCCATCGTGTTCCTGAGCTCCGTCTCGAAGGTGCGGATGCCGCGCTCGCAGAGGATGACGTTCGGATTGCCGGACGCCATGATGTACTCGGCGCTCATCAGGAGCTCCTGCAGCGTCGCGCACATGCCGCGCTTGAGGAGGATCGGCTTCTTCGTGTAGGCTCCGACTTCCTTGAGGAGGTTGAAGTTCTGCATGTTCCGGGCGCCGATCTGGATGACGTCGACGTCGTTGAAGCCCTCGATGTCGCAGAAGTCCATGAGCTCGGTGACGATCGGGAGCCCGGTCTCCTTCTTCGCGACCGACAGGAGGTCGAGTCCGGTCTTGCCGAGACCCTGGAACGCGTAGGGGGAGGTGCGCGGCTTGAACGCGCCGCCGCGCAAGAGTGTCGCTCCCGCGGCCTTCACGGCCTTCGCGATGCCGACGATCTGCTCCTCGGACTCGACCGAGCAGGGTCCGGCAATCACGGCGAAGCCGCCGGCGCCGACCTTGACCCCGCCGCAGTCGATCGCGGAGTCGGCCGGATGGAACTTGCGGTTCGCGGCCTTGTAGGGCTCCTGCACGCGCTTCACCTGCTCGACGACGTCCAGCGCCTCGAGGATGCCGGGGTCGATGTGGGCGACGTCGCCGACGCAGCCGATGACGGTCTGCATCGAGCCGACGGATTCGTGCGGTTCGATGCCGCGCGACCGGAGAAGGCTCTTCAGGTTTTCGACCTGGTCCGGCGCGGCGTTCTTCTTGAGCAATATGATCATTTGTCTTTTTCTCCCTTTTTAAACTGAAACGGCCCCGCGAGTGTCGCGGGGCCGCTGATTCGTTTTGGCGATGCCGTTTCGGCAATCAGGAAAATGAACGCTCCCCGCGTCTGCTAAACGCGAAGTACCAATAGTTAAAGTAAAGCTGTCCGTGGGCGTTCATTTTCGTGTCCGCGGCACTTCTCTTCCGTGCCGTTATTTTTCCAGTGTAGCACATTCAGGCGTCTCTGCCTAGGGGGTATTTCGGATTTTCTCTCGCCGGACGCGGTGCAGGAAGAGAGGATTTCCGAAGACGTAGCGTTTGAACTTGCCGACCGGTTCCTGGTACAGGCGGAACAGCCATTCAAGACCGCGTTTGCGCATCCATTCGGGAGCTCTTGGAATGCGTCCGGAAATGAAATCCAGGAGTCCGCCGACGGCGATCGCCGCGCCGCAGCCGAGGCGCGAACGGTTCTCCGCGATCCACTTCTCCTGGCGGGGAACGCCAAGCGCCACGAGCAGGATGTCGGGTTTCGCATCTTGAATCCGGCGAAGCGCCTCGTCCGTGGAAACGAACCCGTCGCAGATCCCGACGACCTGCAGTCCCGGATGGTCCCGCCGCGCGTTCTCCGCCGCCTTTTCCGCAACGCCCGGCGCTCCGCCGAAGAAAAACATCGTCTTCCCCTCCCGCGCGCACCGGTCCGCCAGGAGCGGAAACATGTCCGTCCCGTTGACATTCTCCGTCACCGGAAAACCGAGAATGTTTCCGGCCATTCTGACGCCGATGCCGTCCGCCCAGACCGCGTCGCATCCGTTCAGGATCTCGCGATAGGCGATGTCCACGTAGGCGACGTTCAGGCAGTGGGCGTTGACGAAGGCGTAGAAGGAAGACGGACGCCGTCCGGCGGCCAACGGCCGAAACACGCGGTCGAGGGCGGCGGACATCGATTCGACCGTGATCGCGACGTCGAAGACAGTAGCCGGACGAAACGCGGAGAGGAGACCCTCGGCGCAGTTCTCCCACGAGAACTCGGCGGCTCGCGCGCGTCCGGCGGCAATCCGCGCCGCATTGTCCCCGGACAGAAGCTTCTGCAGCGCCGCGGCGATCTCTTCGGGTGACTCCGGATCGAAGAGTTCGGCGACCCCTTCACCGATCTCGCCGAGCGAAGAGGTCTTCGAGCAGCAGCACGGAACGCCGCGGTCCATCGCCTCGACGAGCGAAAGTCCGAACCCCTCGAACTTGCTCGGGAAGACGTAGACCGCCGCGGCCGCCCACAAGGCGTCAATTGCGTCGTTCGGAACGAAACCCGTCAGCCGGATGTACGCGCGATACGGGGACGCTTCCGCGGCGGCATGGACCGCGTCCGACCCGTTCCAGTCTCCGCCAGTGAGGACGAGCGGATGCGCCGCGGCAACGGCACGCGGGAGCCGCTCATAGGCGCGGATCAGGTTGACATGGTTCTTTCCCGGATGCTCCAGGCGGGAAATGTAGAGGATCGAGTCGCAACTGACGGCCGGCTCGGAGCCCGACGGCTTTCGGTCGAAGCCGTCGTACACGACCTTGATCCGCGATGCGGGAATGCGCCAGTGATCGACCAGGTCCCGGGCGGTCGACTTGGAAATCGCGACGACCGACTGGGCCTTGCGGACGAAGAACGGGAGAATCCGCCAGATGTAGAACATGCGAAACGCGTCGTACTTGGCCTCGACATGATACTGCGACAGGTCGTGGACCACGGCGACCGTCGGAATCGGATAGCGGCAGAGCGCGCGGCGGTTCGCCGCCAGGAGGAGACACCCGTCGCATCCGGTCTTCTTGATCTTCCGGGGCAGAACGAACAGGTGCCAAAGCATCGAGAGCGCGGCCTTTCGGGTCCACCACGGCGCGACAAGAGCCTGCTTCACGCCGAGCGAATCGGCGATCTCCCGCGTTTCGGCCACGAGCGTCAGCTCATGTCCGCCGGCCGCGAGCGCCCGGACGATGCCGCGGCAATACGCGGAGATGCCGGACTTTCCGTTGTCATACGGTATGATGTCGACGAGCAGTTTCATGGTTCATCAAAAGGCTGAGCTTGACCTGAGACCGTTCTTGATATGCGTATTGTACCACACACCGGCCTCGCTGAGGCCGGCTAAAACATCAACGGGATTCTCCATTAAAAACTGCGGAGAGCGGGCTTAGTGCGCGGCGAAGCGGATCAGCTTGCCGAAGAGCCAGATGAACACGACGACCAGGACGACCTGAAGCCATCCGAGCGCATGGTGACAGGTGTTGGCGAGAACCACGTCGCCGAATTGGCTCAGAAGGACGATCGTCAGCACCAGCCGGAGTGCATTCGCAAGGACGAGCGCGGGCAGGATGCACGCGAAGTGCATCAGCCGCCAGCGCCACTTCCGCTGCATGACGACGGACAGGACGATGCCGACGACGAGGAGTCCGGCGAGCTGATCGATTCCGCCGCATGCGTCGGTCACGGCGATGCCGCTTTCACGGCCGGCGACCGTGATCAATGTCAGGTTCGCCGTCACGTCAAACCCGAACGTCCTGAGAATGCCGACCGAAAGTCCAGTTGACATCAACCGGATCGGATACGACAGGGTCAACATCAGGATCTCAATCCATCCGCCGAACATGTCCCTCACTTTCCCGGATTGCCCGTTAGAGAAGCCCGATAGGCTTCGCGAATCAGCCGAATGCCCCTGTCCGCCGGAAACGACGCCTCCGCCACCTCGAGGTGCCGCGGGAGCAGCGTCTTCGCGGCGAACTTCGCGAGAAGAGAGACCCGCGTGAGTTCGACGTCGCGCGCGCCGGACTTCAGGACCTCGTCGGCCAGCGTTCCCAACGCACCGATGGGCGCCTTGTCAGGGAAATGGGCGGCGACAAACGCCTTGACCGCGATTTCGCCGCGATACCTGAAATCAAGAAACTCCGCGTCCGGCAGAAAGTCAATCCAGGCGAGGTTGACGCGATCGGGGTCATGTCCGGCGCAGCTGACCTCCAGCGCGATCAGCTTTGCAAAGGGCGTGACGACCTCGCCTTTGATCTGGCGCAGATAGACGTCGGACTCCAGGAGATCCCCGCGCACCCAGGCTGCCAGCGCATCGCAATAGAGCCCGAAGGCGACCGAAGGCCGTCCGGATGCGGGAAACCGGCTGGCGAACTCGCCGATCAGGTCGGGGCGCCGGGCGAGCGCAGAGAGCTCGGCGCCTTGCACAAAGAGGCGCGGCTCCTTGAAACGACCGGAATAGGCGCGGAGGATGTCCAGCGCCTCTGCGAAGCGTCCGCGCCTGAGTTCGCCGTCGACGAGCTCGGGCGTCGCCGCGAAATAATTGAGGTTCGTGGCCTGTTCGAACACCGCGACGGCGAGGTCATTCGACCCTTGGGCGAGGTGTCCGCGCCCCTCCGCGATCAGCTTCTCCAACTCGACGGCCTCCGCGGAGACGGACACCTTGACCGGGTGCGCGTTCGTATAGGCGTCCAGCGTACGGAAATCACGCATTCGCACGAGCGCGTGGAAGTAGGCATCCTGATAGCCGTCGTTGAACGGATTGAGCTTCGTGAGCCGATGGAAATAGAGCGCGGCCGCCGGCGGATCATCCCGTCCGACCGCCGCCCGAGCCAGCTTGAGCAGCGCGTCCTCGTTATTGAAATCGCCCTTCCGGTTGGCCTTCAGGAGAAGAACGCCAAAAATGACGATCGAGAGCGTCAAGACGCTCCCGATCGTGATCAGGACTATGCTTTTGGCCGAAACCTTCACACAGCCCTCTTGAACTTCCTTCTCCAGATCAGCGCGGCAAAGGCCCCGCCGACCAGAACGACCGCCAGCGAGCCCGGGAGCGGCGCTCCAGCCGCCTCCGGCGCGGCGTAGGTGACGGAGCCGAAACTCATCCTCTGGTCCTTTCCGCTGCCGCTGAGGAACGCGATGTAGGATGTGCCTTTATCCGACACGAAGGTCCAATTCTTGAGAAGGTTGCCGTTTTTGCGCTGGAGGTAGAATCCGATCCGATCTCCTTCCTTCACGTCGCCGAGGGCCACCTGCCCGCCGTTCAGCTTCTTGCTGAACTGGGCGTTGATGCTGTTGTAATCATTCACGTAGGCCTTCAGAGCGACACCTTCGAGGCCTGCAGGGTACTTGAAGAACCCAACCGCACCACTGTTGCCGATCGACTTGAAGTCGGAACTGAAAGCAAACGCGTCCATCTCGGAATTGATCTTGAGGTAGGAATAGCCGTTCGGATCGTTCACGAGCGTAAAGGCGTCCGCCGCCCGCACACCCGTCGCCGCCAACGCGACAACCACAGCCAGAGCAGATATGATTTTTCTCATTTGAGGTTCCTCCTTTGTTTTCTTCTTCGCGTATATTACCATGCGGAGGCGCCCGCAAGACGCTTGGCAAAAACATTATACAAGAATATCCCTGATAAAGTCCATACGGTCGAACAGCCGCCGCGACAGCTCCAGCGACCGCCCGCTCATGTGCGCGAGACGGGACCTGTCGGCACATTTGTCGAGCGCGGCGGCGAGCGAAACCGGATTGCGGGCCTCGGCGCACCGCGTCCGACCGTCCGACGCCGCGGGGAAATACCCGGTTTCGCCGGGCTTGAGCCAGTCCGAAAGTCCGCCCACGTCGAACGTGACCACCGGCACCCCGTGCGAAAGAGCCTCGGCGCCGACCGTGCCGAACGGCTCGTTCCAGAGCGACGGCACGCAGCAGATGTCGGCGTCCGCGAAAAACCGCTGGGCGTTCTCCTGCCAGCCGAGGAAGTCAAAGGCCGACGGCCCGAGGCCGGACGACGCGGCCAGCTGGCGCAACTTGCTTTCGTCCCGTCCCGTCCCCACGATGGTGACGGACGCCGGGCTCTTCAGGTGCTTCATCGCCTCGATCAGGACCTTCACGCCCTTGCCGGCGATCAGCTGCCCCATGAACAAGATACGGAGCTTCCCGTCGGGCATCCAATCATGCGCCTCTTCCTTGAAATCGCCGAACAGCGGATAGACGGTCTTCACGCGATCTGGCGGGAAACCGCTCTCGATGAGCTTCTTGCGGATGTAGTTCGCCGGCGCAAAGGCCTTCACCTCGGACAGCTCGCGGCGGAACGCCAGGAGATCCCGGGTGAGCGCGCGCATCACCCAGGAGGGTCTTGTCACGGCCGCGCAGAGACGGCAGGGAAAAAACGAATACATCCGGTCGCAGTTGCGCTTGAAGGGATCGTAATAATGGCGGCGGAGGCAGTACGTCTCGTGGTCGTGCGCGTAGAAGCGCAGCTTCTCGCCGCACTGCGCCTTGAGGCGCCGGAGCGCTTCCACCGTCGGCGGGATCTTCTGCATCAGGACGTAGTCGTATCCGCTCGCGTCCGCCGGCGGATCTCCCGCCGTGTCGACGACATGGCCTTCGGCCTCAAGGGCCGCCTTCGCCCGTTCGGCGAACCGTTCGAGCCCTCCGTAGAGGTGGGAATGAACACCGGTAAAAAGAATTCGCATGGATTTAACTCCGATGAATGACAAAAGCGCTACGCTACCGCTTCGCGTCAGGCTGGCGATGGCGTCGCAGACGCCAGCCCCAAAACATTCGCAATTTAGTCCGTTGAGAGTGAAAGAAGCTGCCTTCGGCAGTTGTTTTCTGCGGAGCGGTAGCGAGAGCCACACGGATCGGAGTTAAATCAAACGAACGCATGTTTTGACTTGACGAATTTGCGGACGGCCGCCCGGCGGACGAGCTCCAGCACGACGCAGATGCC
>CAZYQF010000005.1:0-6429 GCA_964650165.1 uncultured Lentisphaeraceae bacterium | reverse complement strand
TGACGAATTTGCGGACGGCCGCCCGGCGGACGAGCTCCAGCACGACGCAGATGCCGAAGATCAGGGCCGAGAGGACCAGCGAGACGAGGCCGAAGAGACACCCGGGCACCGAATCGAGGAAGGCGAAGCGCCCCTTGAAGTAAGTCGCGAAGAAGAACGGCTGGACATGGAAGAGGTAAACGCCAAACGCACATGGCGCGGCGAGAAAGAGGAACTTGCGGATGCGCCGCCCGAAATCCAGCCGCGCGCAGCCGAGCAGGAACGCGGCGGACGCCAGCACGATCGTCGGCGACGTGTAGTGATGAAGCGTCCACTCGTCGGCGAAAAAGGCCTTGACCGAGGGAACGGCCGCCATGACGAAACGCTGTCCCGCGGTCACGGCCATCAGGACCGCGCACACGGCCAGAGGCACGCGGCACGAAGACGGCGCCCAGGCCTCTTTTTTCCGTCGCGATTCTTCGTTTTTCAGGACCATTCCCCAGAAGGCGAGGAGAATCAGCCAGACGGAGGAATATCCGCCTTTGAGCGTCAGGCACGTCGGCAGGGCGAGGTCTCCGAGAAGTCCGCCGGGCCAGGCAGTATCGGCTCCGATCGCAACGAAAAGCGCCAGCGCGAGAATTCTCGCCCAGGGCTGTCGCGCGGCCGCGGCCACGACAGGGGCGAGAAGGAAGACGAAGAAATAACCGGTGAAATACCAGTATTCGTCAAACCAGATCGGGAACGCCGCCCGAAGCCAGTCCGCGCGCGCCGGCGCGACGCCCCTTCCCGAAAGCGCGGCAAACGCCCAGCAGCCGCCGAGCACGAGAAGTCCCGTCGAGAACACCTGCACCCAGAGCGTCGCGAACTTTTTGAGGCGGGAACGCGCCGAATCGCCCAGGCGCACGAACGTCAGCTTCGTCCCCGCCATCAGGTAGCCGGTCAGGAGTCCGAAGATGTCGACACAGCACTGGCTCGCCGCCTCGAGGAAGCGCGCCTGCAGCTTGTGACACGCGCCCGCGCCCTCGTTCGAGAGCCCTCCCAGGAAGAGAATGTGCTGCAGGACGACGAGGAAGATGGCGACGCAGCGCGCGACGTCAAGTCCCGGCTGGCGTCCGACCTCGTCCGCCGCGAGCCCGAGATACTCGGGATGCGCCCGGAACGCGGCCAGCAGTTCGCGGCGCTCCGACTCGGCGAATCTCTCCGCCGCGCGATAATAGCCCCAGATGTTCCACACGAGCATCGGACGGAGCTCCTCGCAGGTCCAGTTCCGCTCCGTGACGCCGAGGATGTCGCGGACGCGGCGCGGCGTGAAGGACCGCGTGGCGGCGCCTTCCCGGTCGGGCGTATAGACATAGAACGGCCGGTCCGCGACCAGGACGCGTCCGAGCGTTCTCAGATGAGCCGGCAGCACGTCGACATCTTCGTGGATCACGCCCGCGCGGAAACGGGGCAGGACGATCGTCCGGCGGTAGGCGAACCGCCACGGCTGCCAGTGCTGTCCGCGGGTCGCGGGATCGACATACAGCCGGCGAAACGCGGCCTCGCCGCTCAGCTCCGCCTCGGGACCCGTGCCGTGCATCACCGTCCCCTCGTCACCCTTGACGAGATACGGAAACTCGATTGCGTCGATCCCCGGGTGCGCGTCGACCATTTTCGCCACGCGTTCGAGCGCGTCCGGAAGATAGGCGTCGTCCGCATCGAGTCCGACGAGCCACTCGCCCTTCGCCTCGTCCATCGCGCGGTTCCGCGCGACGGAAACGCCGCCGTTCGGCTGATGCACGACGCGGACGCGCGGTCCGGCTTCGCGTTCCCAGGCCGCCGCGATCCGGTCGGCGATTTCCGCGGTTCCGTCCGTCGAGCCGTCGTCAACGACGATCCACTCGAAGTCGCGGAAGGTCTGGGCGGACAAGGTCGCCGCCGCCGCCTCGAGCGTCGCCGCCCCGTTGTACACGGGCGTCAGGACCGAGAATCTCACGTTGTCAGCCACCTTCGCTCCGGTAGATTTCCATGAGCCGGGCCACGATCGACGGCCAGGCGTAGTCCGCGGCCGTCCTGAGCCCGTTCGCACGAAGGACTTCGGCGGTTTCAGGACACGTCGCCCGAAGGATCGCAGACGCGAGATGGCTCACGGCCTCTGCGGCGTTCGGATCGAAGAGCAGCCCGTTCACGCCGTCCGTGACGAAATCCTTCAGTCCGCCGGCACGCGAAGAGACGAGCGGAATGCCGTGACTCATGGCCTCCAGCGCGACAATGCCGAACGGCTCGTGAACGGACGGCAGGACAAAGACGTCGGCCTTTGCAAATTCAGCCTCCAGCGCCGCGCTCCCGGGCGGAAGGCCGGGGATCAGCGCGAACCGGTCCCCGAGGCCGAGTTCGCCGACGCGCGCGAGAATCTTGTCGCGATACCAGGCCGCCGTGACGGGGCCGACGAGAGTCAGGGAGAAGTCGACGTCCGAAGCCGACGCCCGGGAGGGAAGGCGCGCCACGGCCTCGACCAGGGCGAGCTGGTTTTTCTGATAGTCGATGCGGGAGACGCAAAGGACATTCACCGTCCGTCGTTCGCCCGTGCGGGCGCCGCGTCCGGACGAACCCCCGTCCTTCGGCGCCGCGGCAACTCCGTTCGGAAGGTAATGGATGCGCTCGGGACCGTATTTCGCCTTCAGGCGAGACTCCTCCTCGCGGGAGATGCAGACTACGGCGGAGGCGCGGGCGATCGGATCGAACCTCAGGCCGAACAGGCGGTCGAGGACGGCGCCATAGGGGATCTTGCGGCGCATCGGGCGGCACATCTCGTCCATCTCCGCCTGCGGCACGGCCGCCGCGCCGCCATGGAGCGAATACACCGTCGGCACGCCGAGTTTCTGCCCGAGCCGGACCCCCGCGGCGGCGAGACGTCCGCCGGCATGGATGTGCAGGACATCCGGGCTCCATCTCCTGACCGCCGCGAAGAGCTTCGGCGCATACGGCGAACCGCCCTTCTTGTCGAGCGCGAGCCTGTCCGCTTCGGACAGCGGGAAATAGGGGTAGAAATAACCGAAGTAGGACGTCCCCGCGTCCGATTCTTCCCGTGCCAGAGCCGACGTTGCGAAGATGCGGACGTCATGCCCGAGGGCGAGCTGTTCGCGAACCGTGTTCTCGACAACCGTCTCGGTGCCGCCCCATTCCGCTTTCGCATAGCGCCTGACGATATGGGCGATTTTCATGCGGAAAACCGTGCTGCCGTGAAATTCCCTTACGCGAAGGCCTTCTCGGCCTGCTCGACCGTGTCGAAGATCTCGAACACGCGGAACACCTTGGTAATGTCGATGACGATCCTCGGGTGCGGCTGGAGACACGCCAGGCGCGCAATGCCGCCGCCGGCCTTCGCCTTCTGGAGGACCTGCACCAAAGCGCCCAGTCCGGACGAGTCGACGTGCGTCATCTTCGACAGATCGAAGAGCACCTGGGGCTTGGCCTCGACCTTGCCGGCCAGCGCGTCCTTCAGGTCTTCGACGCACGCGGCGACAAGACGCCCGTCGATGCAGACCTTCCAGAATTTCTCATGATCTTCGACTTTAATTTCCATGGCAGACAGCCCTTTTTTAGTGTTTGAGTTGAGATTGCTGGGGTTCAATGCGAGGAAGCGGCGCGCGGACGCAGAGCCGCGGCCATCAGGGAGAAGAGGTTCCACACGCCGACGACCGACTCCGGAATCGGTTCGGTCGACATCACCGCCGCAAGGGAATGTCCGTCGCGGGGATCGAAGCCGTGCATCGCGTTCAGCGGCTTCTCGCCCATGTCGCTCGGACAGATCTGAACGCCGGGATCGACAAGGAAGATCGCGTCTCCGAACGAGCGGTCCGCACGGTAGATGCCGTGCCGCCGTTCCTCGTCCTCCGAAAGCCAGTGTCCGTCGCCCTCGAACGGCTTCACGGCGGACATGATCGTCCGAAGCCGGTCCGGCCACCGTCCGCCGTCGCTTCCCCGGTACACCCGCAACAACGTCGAGTCGTAGCAGGCGCCGTAGTCGTCGCCGAACCGGAGTCCGGTCGCCTCGACCGCCGACTTGAGATCGATCGTCTTCGTGAGCGGCGTCATGCCGTGATCGGAGAAGACCGTCATCGAAAACTCGCGGCCGGACTCCTTCAGCGCGCGGTAGACCTCGCGCAGACGCCCTTCGTACCAGTCGAGCCGGTCCTTCACGTCGGCGCAGCGGTCGTGCCTCGCCGCATCGAGCGCGGAGGTGTAGAGAAACACGAATCGAGTCCCCTTCCGGATCTCGGCGAGCGCGCGGTCGATGCTCTCGGCGTCGCTGAGATGCCAGTCGCTGATGTGGTAGGCGAGGCCGGACGCGGCGAGCGTGTCGGCCAGGTTGGGCACCGCGCCCATGCCGCCCCGGACGAAGAGGTTGTTCTTCTCGCAGTAATCCATGTAGGGGAGCTTCGCCGCGCTCACGTTGTAGAGCTGGAAATAGCCGGTGTAGCGCAGGATCTTCTTGACCGCCTTCGAGAGCCAGCCGCGGACGCGTCCGCGGTTCCAGAAGGACCGCGGACGGAGACAGGACATCGCCCGGGCGACGCCCTTGAACGGAGACTCTGCCGGCGCATAGCGGAAGAGCCCGAGGTGTCCGTGCTCCGAAGGCCGCACGCCCGAGAGAATCGTCGGAATGGCCGTGCAGGAATACCCGAACTGCATCTCCAGCGGCTTGCGCTCCGGCAGGATGTCGGACAGGAAACCACGCGGGCCCACGAGATCCCACCCGAGCGCATCGACGAAGACAAATACGTCTGTTCTGTCCATTTGATTTTAATTATAACAGCAACCCTGTCAAACTTGCAAGCTGTAAGTCGAACCCGGCGAATCGGCCCGGCGATCCCCGTCATCGTCCGCCGAACGCAACGGCTGCGAAACGTGGCGCGAAGCGGCGCAGTGCGAGCGCGCACGCGGCGGACAGGAGAACGGCCAGCAGGTACACCGCGACGATCCGGAGGACGTCGTCCCCCCTCCTCGCCAGCAGCACGCCGGCGGCATGGGTCACGAAGAAATGCAGGACATAGATCGGAAACGACAGCGACGTCAGTCCCGTCGGCCATGGGGTGTCTGGGACGGACTCCCAGAACGCGATGAGGACGAACGGCACGACGACCGCATAGGGGACAAGATACGGGCGACCGGAGAAGATCAGGATCACCCGGAGAACGAGCAACGCGACCGCAAGGAAAGCCGAGACGGAAAGCACGAGAGGCGAGCGCCTCGGGCCGCCGCCGAGGTCCGGACGCCGGGAGGTCGTCTGCAGCCACAGGCCCAGCGAAAAATAAAAGACGGATTCCGGATGAAAGGTCTGGCGGATCGCCGCGACAAGGGGGTTCTGGATGAGGTCTGGACAGAATTCAAGGGCGATCGAGAACACCAGGTAGACGGCGAACAGGAAACACAGCGCGAATCGGCCCCACCGCCCGAGGACGCGCAGGATCAGGGGGCTGGCGATCGCCAGGATCGCCAGCGTCCGCACATACCACAGGGGGACCAGCAGCGGAACGTCGGTCACGTCAAGTCCGAAGACCAGCCACTTCTTTTCGGCCATCCACTCGGCCACGAACGCGCGGTCCGGCAGGGCGGGCAGCTCTTTGACCGCCGCCACGGCAAACAGCACGAGCGCGAAGGCGACGGACCAGACCAGATACGGCACGAGGAGCGTCCGCACCCTTTTCCGCATCGCCGACTTCCACCAGCCGGGCTCGCCGGCATGCCCAGCAAGCAGATAGCCCGAGACGATGAAGAAAAACGGCACGGCCGCCTTGCCCAACCCGAGCGAGACAAGCCGGTGTAGATACTGCCAGGCGCTCCCCGCCTCATACGGCACCGGCAGATGGATCGCCACCACGCCCAGTGCGGCGAGCAGCGAGGCATTGGCCAGCTTGTGAAAACTTGCTTCGCTCATGTCCTCGGCGTTCCTCGTGTCACACGGACGATCAGCCACGACGGGCCGAGGCACAGCGCGTACACCCCCAGCGCGCAGCCGATCACCGCGAACGGCATCACCGCCGGGGGAAGCGCGGCCACGAAGCGGAAACGATCGCGGAAGACCCCGTAGAAAAACAGCGGATGGGTATGGACCAGGTAGACGCCGAAGGCGGTGGAAGACAGAAACGCCATCGAACGGCCGAAGCGCGGAGGAATCGCGTCCGAACCGCGAAGGCAGAGGAGCAGGATCGCAACGGCGGAGAGAACGACCGACGGGGAGAGATAGGTCGGAGCGAACGCCGGCCGGGCCGATCCGAAGATTGTCAGCCCTGTCGTCACGAGGACAGATGCGCCCAGAAGTCCGATGCAAATCCCCTTCCGGGGCAGTTCCCGAAAATGCAGCCGCAGCACCGCGCCGAAGACATAGAGGACGATGAGCCACAGGGGCGAGTAGCCGTTGTCCAGACGGAAGACATCGTGCCGGTCGACCAGGCTGGGAACGCAGAG
>CAZYQF010000004.1:23402-37080 GCA_964650165.1 uncultured Lentisphaeraceae bacterium | reverse complement strand
CCGCGAAGAGGATGAGTCCGATCTGCAGCGCGAGCTGCGTCATCTTCTCCGTCAGCGACAGCTCCTCGACGACCGTCGCCGCCTCTCCTGCCGCAAAAGCGCCGATTGTCGCGACCAGCGCCAGTCCCGCCACAATGTATTTCTTCATTTTTCCGCCTTGCCGGACTTGTCGTCGTCTTTGCGGTCGAATACCTTCCCCAGGAAGTACATTCCGATGAAGAGAGCGACGGAGGCGATGATGATCAGGAGGACTTTGCTTTCCATGTTCGTTTGTTTCCTTTGTCGTTGTATTCGGTTGAACTACCGGCAGAGCGTGTAGAGAACGCCCGCGACGACGGCGGAGCCGATGACGCCGGAGACGTTCGGTCCCATCGCCTGCATGAGGACGTAGTTCGTCGGATCGTCCGCGAGCGAGACCTTGTTCGACACGCGCGCGGCCATCGGAACGGCCGAGACGCCGGCCGAGCCGATCAGCGGGTTGACGCGGTTCTCCTTCTTGGAGAAGACGTTCATGATCCTCGCCATGAGGACGCCGCCCGCCGTGCCCACGCAGAACGCAAGGAGTCCGAGCGCGAGAATCGCAAGCGTCTGACCCGAAAGGAACTTCTCGCACGCGAGCTTCGAGCCCACCGCAAGACCGAGCATGATCGTGACGATGTTGATGAGCGCGTTCGCCATCGTATCCGCGATGCGGCTCACGTCAGGACCGACCTCGCGGGCGAGGTTGCCGAGGCAGACCGCTCCGATCAGCGGAACCGACGAGGGAAGGAGAACCGCGCAGAGGATGAGAAGTATGAGCGGGAAGCAGATCTTCTCGATCTTCGTCACGTTGCGGAGCTGCGGCATGCGGATGAGACGCTCTTCCTTAGTCGTGAAGAACTTCATGATCGGAGGCTGGATGATCGGGACGAGCGCCATATAGGAGTACGCAGCGACCGCGATCGCGCCGAGGAGGTCCGGGGCGAGACGCGAGGTGAGCCAGATGGCCGTCGGACCGTCGGCGCCGCCGATGATGCCGATGGACGACGCTTCCTTGAGTCCGAAGCCGAGATCCGGGAATATCGCCGTCAGTCCGAGAGCGCCGAAAAGCGCGAAGAAGATGCCGAACTGGGCCGCGGCGCCGAGAAGCGCGCTCTTGGGGTTCGCGATCAGCGGGCCGAAGTCGGTCATCGCGCCGACGCCCATGAAGATCATGATCGGGAACACGCCCGTGTCGATGCCGAACTTGAAGAAATAGTGGAGGAAGCCTCCGGGCTCGACGGCGCCCGCGGCCATCACGGGAAGTCCGCTCGCCAGGAACGAAATGACGCCGTCATGCATCATCGCGGGGGAGGTAATGCCCGAGAGCGGGCAGTTCGCGAGAAGTCCGCCGAAGCCGATCGGAAGGAGCAGGAGCGGCTCGAAGCCCTTCACGATCGCGAGGTACAGCATCACGAGGCAGAGCGGAATCATGAGGAACTGGCCGAGGCCGTAGTTCATGCCGCCGAGCACCTTGATGTCGTGGCCCCTCACGAAGGCGCCGACGTCGTCGAAGTAGCCGCCGATCCAGTCGCCGACCTTGACCTGGCGCTTCGCCGTCGAGGCCGCCGCGGCCTGCGCCGCGTCGATCACCCAGTAGCCGTTGCGGTTCGCGAACCGGACGCGGTCCGCGACGTCATACGTCTTGCCGGCCTCGGGGGCCGCGGGGCGGTCGGCCTCGGCGAAGTCTCCCGTCAGGAACTCGGGCGCGTTCTTCTTGAAGAACGCCGCAATGCCCGTGTCGTACTTGAGGTCCTTCACGCGGGCGAGCGTCTGCTTCCACGCCGGCTGCTGCTGAGCGCAGCTCTCGGCGCATTCATCTCCGGCGAAGCCGGCGATCGAGCCCGCCGCGACGAGAAGTGCAATAAGAAGTTTTTTCATGATCGTGTTCAGTTGGTAGTTGATAGATGATAGTCGATAGATGGAAGTTGGTAGATGGAGTTGGCAAATGAGGAGTTGACAGTGTGACAGGCACTACCAACTTTCAACTGCCGTCTACCAGATCTCTCAGTTACCCGATGACCGCCAAAACATCGCCGGTCGCCACCTTGTCCATGGCGGCCACGCGGACATTGACCCGTCCGTCGCATGTCGCGGTCATGGGGGTCTCCATCTTCATGACGTCCATGACAAGGATCTCGTCGCCCTTCGCGACCCGGTGTCCGTTCGCCACTGAAATTCTGAGGACCGTGCCCGGAACCGGCGCCTTGACTTCCTCTCCGCTCGTCGGCGCCGGCGCGCTGACCGCAGCCGCTGCTGCCGTCGGGGCCGCCACCGCGACTCTCTTCTTCGCTTTCGGCTCCTCTTCCCCGAGGACGTAGTTGAACCTGCAGACGAACTGGTTGGAATACTTGACAACAAGAATCATCAACCAGAGAAACACATAGACGATGCCCATGCCTGCGACCATCAGCACCAGTCCTTGACCCATCACCGCCATTTTAGACATTTCCTTTCATGAACGGGCGTTCACTTTGAAAGCCCTTCATAAGAGACAATGCCGTTTTCCGGGAAAAGGTTCAGAAAAAATGAAATCAGTCTTCAACGTCGTCTTCGCGCTTCTGAAAGGCACGGACGAGCGGCTTGAAGCGGCGGCGGATCACCTCATGGCAGAAGCCGAGGAACGCAAGGCCGTTGAGCTGGTAATTCTCGGGATGCGAAGTTTCCGTCGGACGGAGAATGTCGCAATTCGCGACAACGGCGCCATCCTGATGCCGATCGCCGTCAAAGGTTCCGGGCACGAATCCGAGAATGAGCGTCGCGGAGGCGGCGATCAGCGCGAGCCGCGTGAACGTCGTCTTGATCGTCTTGTTCGCCGGCTTCTCCCCGTTTTCGCGAATGCGACGGGCCAGCCGGTCGGCGAAGTCGTCCGGCAGCCGGGCGTCCTTGCACGAAGCAAGCGCCTCGACAATGCTCTTTTCGTCTTCTGTCATGTCCGAAATCAACCCAATATCTCCCTTAATGCAGCTTTGGCATTGTGAAGCCTCGATTTCACGGTCCCGAGCGGAATTTCCAGCATCTCCGCCATCTCCTCGAGACTCCGGCCCTCGAAGAACCTCAGGACCACCGCCTCCGAAAGGACGTGCGGCAGCTTCCTCACCGCCGCGCGAATCCCCTCCGCGTCCACGCCCCGAAGCGAATCCGCCAGATTCGAATCCGGCACGTCCGGCAGATCCTGCGAGGCCCCGAGCGGAATGACGTCCGGCTGGGACTTCCTCAGATCCATCCGGCGGAAGTTGAGCATGATCACATACAGCCATCCGTAAAACTCCCCGTTCGGACGATACTGGTCGATGCGCTCCACGGCGCGCTCGAATGTGCGGAATACGAGGTCCTCGGCATCCGCGGCATTCCGGCACAGCAGCAGGGCAGCGGCATAGAGGCGGTTGCCGAATTCGGCGACCAATCTCCTTGAGCCCTGCTCGGGGCTCGTCCGCAGTTCATCCCATAGCGCTGGCATGAGCGCATATTATACCATACATTTCAGTCGTTTTCCGAAGTTCCCGGCTGTTCTTCGTCTTCCGCTTCGCCGGCCTTCAGCCCCTTCTTGAACTCGCCCTTGGCCTTGCCAAGAGCCCGCGCAAATTCAGGAATCTTGTTCGCACCGAAGAGAAGAGCGATCACGGCGATGCAAATCAACAGCTGTATAAGTCCAGGTCTCATCTCACATTACCTCCATACATAAGAAAGAATGCAAAAAACGGAAAAAAGGTTCACTCTCCGCCTGACAAAGCCCGGACGAGGACTCTGGAATAAGCATGAGAGTGCGTTTCGGTCGGCGGATACCTGCCGGAGAAGAAGGGCGCCATCCTGCGCAAACGGCAATTTTGCAAAAGAAGGCCTGCCGTCCGTAGTCAAACAGCTTGCTGTTTGCGCAGGATGGCGGTCCTGGCGGGACTCGAACCCACTACCCGCTGCTTAGAAGGCAGCTGCTCTGTCCAGATGAGCTACAGGACCCTGAGGGATATCATTATACCAAAATCAGGCGGGGAACTTGCCCGTGGCGACTTCCTTGACGTACGAGGCGAAGGCGCCGCGGACGGTTTCGGCGAGCGCCGCGTACTGCTTGACGAAGGATGGCACGCGCTCGTTGAGTCCGAGGAGGTCGTGCATGACGAGCCACTGCGCGTCGCAGACGGGGCCTGCGCCGATGCCGATCGTCGGAATGCGCAGCGAGGCCGTGACCTCGGCCGCGAGTTCGGACGGAATGCACTCGAGCGTGACCGCGAAGGCTCCGGCGGACTCCACCGCCTGGGCGTCCGCGAGAACCTGGTCCGCCGCTTCGCGGGTCTTGCCCTGCTTCTTGAATCCGCCGTAGCTGTTGACGCTCTGCGGGGTCATGCCGACGTGGGCAAGGACGGGAATCCCGGCCTCGGACATCCGGCGGATGAGCTCGCACACGCGCGCGCCGCCCTCGAGCTTCACCGCGTCCGCGCCCGCCTTGATGATCGCGACGGCGTTCCGCATCGCCTCGTCCGCCCCGCACTGGTAGGAGCCGAACGGCATGTCGCCGACGACCATCGCGTCCTTCGCGACGCGCGCGACCGCGGAGACCGCGGCAAGCGTATCCGACATTTCGACGGGAAGCGTCGTCTCGAATCCGAGGGTGTTCATACCGAGCGAGTCGCCGACCAGGATGATCGGCACGCCCGCCTCGTCCGCAAGGCGCCCGAAGCAGGCGTCATAGGCGGTACAGCATCCGAGCTTCTGCTTTCCCTTGGCGGCCTTGACCGTCGCAACGTTCCACTTTTTCATTTCTTCTCCTTTTCAGCTTCGAGATCGACATGGATCTTGACGATGCGCGTCTGGGCGAGGCGGCGCACGGACATGACGAGATCCGCCTTGCCCTTGACCTTCGCGGCGAAGTCGTGTGCGCCCGTGACCTTCTCCCCGTTGACTTCCGTCACGAGTTCGTACGGCATGAGCCCCGCCACGGCCGCGGGTGAGCCCGGCTTGACCTTGGCGATCACGACGCCCGGCGCGGCATCGTCGAACTTGAAGAAGCGGCGGACTTCGAACGTCATGTCCTTGACCAGCGTGCCGAGCGCGCGGTTCCGGGACTTCGGGGCGTTCTTGTAATGCGGCGGCGCGGCGGAGAGCGTGATCTCCGTCTCGACGCGCCGGCCGTCACGGACGTAGACGAGCGTGATCTTCGCACCGACGCCGAAATTGGAGAGCTCGCGGTTGGTGTCGCTCTCGACATCGGTCCAGGGCGTCGCGGTGATGCCGTAATAGGAAAACATCTCCTCGTTGCCGAAATACATGGACCAGTCGCGGCCCGAATAGTCCCCGCCGTGGCGGATCCTCTTCTCCTCTTCGGCGCCGCGGCGGTAGGCGAGCAGAATGTCGCCGCTCCGGATGCCGGCCTTCGCGCACGGCGAATCGGGATACACCTCGGTGACGAGCGGCGGACGCGAATAGCGCTCGGTGAAGCTCTGGACGTTCTTCTCGCGCGCGAGGGCGTCCGTCAGCTCCACGGACTCGACGCCGAGCCAGACGATGCGGTTGCGGTCGTCCTCGGCACGGGGACAGAACTCTGGATTGAACGCCCTGCCCGCGAGAGCCTCCGCGAGGTCGGCCGGACAGATGCTCTCCTCGTTGTACGAGTAGCGTCCGCCGTAACGGCGCTTGAGCACCATCGAGGAAACCGCGGAGGCGCCGGTCATGACGAAATCCAGCCTGACCTTCTCGCGATCGGAGGAGCTGTAGCTGTAGCTGCCGGACCGCGCGTGATCGTACGCAGCGGCGGCGAATTTCGCGCCGCGCAGGAAGGAGACGCCGAAGAAGCGCGAACGGACCGCGTCCGCGACCGGACGCCCGGCTTCGTTCTCGACCGAGACGCGCCACGCCCGCCCGCCGATCATGGAATTCGGATCGTCGGTGCAGACGGACAGGGAAGCGACCTTTTCCGCAGAGCCCGCGGGAAGCGCGAACACGATTGCATTCCACTCGGCGAGGGCGCCGACGAAGGCAAGGTTCGCCTTGGTGCCGTCGCCGAACGTCGCCTCGGCGCACTTGAAGCGGGCGATGTCCTCGCCGGTCATGCCGATAGGCGCAAGGACCTTGCCGGCGACGACGAGCCCCAGGGCGTCGAATTCGGTTGCCGCGGATTCGTTCTCCCACGAGTAGCGGCGCCGAGAGGTCTTGTCCAGCTGTTCGAGCTTGATCACGATCGGCAGGACCGCGCGGACGCAGCCGCTCTCGACGGCGGCGGCGGCCTTTTCGAAGACGTCCGCCGGCAGCGTGCAGCGTCCGACGATGTCCGGATAGACGAAGCGGTCGCCCTCGACGATTGAGAACTCCCCGAGGTCCAGCGCGACGGGATTGCGGTCCTTGTCCAGCAGGACCGAGTCCTTCGTCCCCTCGTGGATCGCGCGGCGCGTCCCGAGCTCGATCCTGACATTCGCATTCGTGCCGACCGCGGCGGCCCCGACGGTCAGGGTGTCCTCTTTCCAGCCCCAAGTCAGGCGCTCGACGGGCTCTCCCTTCGCGAAGCGGAGCGGACGGATTCCGGGGATCGGCTGTTCCGTCTTGATCATGACGGTGTCGGGAGTTTCGCCGCGGAAAATTTCCTTCGCGGGGTAGCGGCGTCCGTCCTGCCAGAGCTCGATCCGGTCGAGATGCTTTGCGCGGACGTCGGGATCGGCGAGGATGAACGTGTCCTCCGCCAGCGCGAAGGCGGGAAAGCGCCGGGGCTTCGCCTGCTCGGAAATCGAGTCGCCCTTCCCGCGGGAATCCTTCTTGTACCAGTAGGCCGCGACACCGGCGCAATCTGTGAAATCGGCCGGCAGCAGCGCGGCGAGAACGAGGGAGGCAACGAGAGAGGCCATCGGTCAGTCCTCCTTTTCGGTATCTTCGGTGTAGTCGAGGACCAGCGTCGTGGGACGCCCGTTGCGCGACACGGTCACCGGCATCTTGGTGCGGCGCTCGAGATTCTTCATCGACGCCTCGTAAGCCGCCTTCGCCTCGGCGACGGACTTCACCGGCCGGCCGTCGATCGCGACGACGATGTCCTTCTCGCGGAAGCCGCAGTTCTCGGCGTTGCCGTCCCAGTTGAGGCCCGAGACGTAGAGTCCGCCCTCCGGCGCGAAGAAGATGAGGTCGGGGTTGTAGAAGCGGTTGATCTCCTTGACGGTGAGGCCCCAGCGCTCGCAGGCGAACTCCTCGCCTTCGACCTTGCCCTTCTCGGTCGGGGCGATCGCGAGGGTCATCGGCTGGCCGCCGCGGACGATCGAGAACGCGCAGGACTTTTCGAACGCGATGCGTCCGAGGCGTCGGTCGATTGCCGGGATGTCCTCCCACGCGCGGGCGTCGGTCTTTCCGCCGTCGACCGACAGGAGCAGATCGTTCGCGCGGAGCCCGGCCTTCTCGGCCGGGGAGCCGGGCTCGATGTCGGCGATGATCGCGCCCTCGTCCGCGCTGAAGAACATGTTGTGGTTGAAGTCCTCGCGCGGCTGGAGGCGGAAGCCGAACCACGCCCAGTGCGCCTCGCCGTACTTGCGCAAATCTGGCAGGACCTCGAGGATCGTCTCGGACGGGATCGTGAAGCCCTGGTCGCCCATGATGTTGCCGCGGGCGTTGATGCCGACGACACGTCCGAGCGTGTCGACGAGGGGTCCGCCGGAGTTGCCGGGGGAAATCGCGGCGTCGGTCTGATACCAGAGGGTGTAGTCGCCGCAGTCCTCGAGGAAGCGGTCGTTGCAGGAGACGATGCCCATCGTGACCGAACGGGCGAGGCCCCAGGGCGCGCCCATCGCGAGCACGACCTCGCCGACGTCGAGCCAACGCGGCGAAAGCTTCGCGACCGGGAGAGGCTCGTGATCTTCGGGAAGTTCGAGCTTCAGGAGCGCGATGTCGAGATCCTTGTCCTTGCCGACGACCTTCGCGTTGAAGGAGCGTCCGTCGGCAAGCTGGCAGCGGATCTCGGTCGTCTTGTCGATGACGTGGTGGTTCGTCAGCACTTCGCCGTCGGCAGAGATGACGACGCCGGAGCCGCTCGACTGTCCCTTGCGGTCCTTGCCGCCCTGCGTGTCGTTGTAGATCACCCGGATGTAGACGACGCTCGGAGAGACGGAGGCCTTGGCGGACGCGACCGTGTCCCGGAAGTCCGGCGTCAGCGAAATGCAGCCGTCGGTCAAGACGACCAGCGCCGCCAGGACGCTGGCAAGGAACTGAATCTTCATGCAATCTCCCCTTTATGCCGTCAGTGAATGTTCCCGCGGGAAGGATGGCTCTTCGCCTTGGGTTTCTCCAGCTTCAGGAATGTCGCGAATTTCTCGATCGCCTCGGCCGGAACCTCGTCGCCCGAGGTGTCGGGCATGTCGGCGAGATCGGGGCGCTCGGCGTGGGTGTGGTGGAACTTCGTCTTCGGGTTGACGAGCGTGCGGAGCTCGGTCTTGAACGCGTCGAGTCCTTCGCGGGACTCGCAGGAGATGCAAATCGGCGTGACGCCCGTCTCTTCGACGAAGCGCGGAAGATTCTCCTTCGCCGCCGCCTCGTCCATCTTGTTGGCGACGACGAGATACGGACGCTCGGCGAGCTCGGTGGAGTACTCCTCGATCTCCTTCTTCAGGACGTCGAAGTCGTTCCACGGCTCGCGATTGTCGGTGCCCGCCATGTCGATGACGTAGACGAGGACCTTCGAGCGCTCGAGGTGCTTGAGGAACGCAAGGCCGAGCCCGACGCCCTTCGCGGCGCCCTCGATGATGCCGGGGACGTCCGCCATCGCGATCTTCGCGTAGTCGGGGTAGAGGATCGTGCCGACCATCGGATTCAGCGTGGTGAAGGGATAGTTCGCGATCTTGGGTGTCGCGGACGAGAGGACGGTCAGGAGCGAGCTCTTGCCGGCGTTGGGGAAGCCGAGAAGTCCCGCGTCCGCAATCGTCTTGAGCTCGAGCCGGAGACGGCGCTCTTCGGGCGCGCCGCCCGGGGTGTGCTCGGTCGGGGCCTGGTTGACGGACGACTTGAAGTGGACGTTGCCGAAGCCGCCCGCACCGCCCTTGGCGATGACGACGGACTGGCCGGGTTCGGTGATGTCCGCGACCAGAAGGTCGGTTTCGATGTCGTAGACTTCGGTGCCGAGCGGAACCGGGACGACGAGGTCCTTGCCGCGCTTGCCGTACATCTTCTGGCCCTGTCCGTTGCCGCCGTCCTGGGCGAAGCACTTCGGATCATAGTAGAGCGCGAGAAGCGAGTTGATGTGCTCGGAGGCCTTGAAGACGACATCGCCGCCGCGTCCGCCGTCTCCTCCGTCGGGGCCGCCGAACTCGACCAGCGCCTCGCGGCGCATGGACATGGAACCGTCGCCGCCCTTGCCGGAACGGACGATGACTTCGATCTGGTCGATAAACGTCTTTGCCTTCATTCCCCGTATTATACCAAATCCGCACCCTGACAGGGGGTTTCATAAAAAGAAGCGCGGGCTCGAAGAGCCCGCGCTTGTCTTGCATCCGATGGAGGATGCCGTGGCATTACTTGCCGAGGATCGCGTCCTTGAGAGCCTTGCACGCGACGACCTTGACGACGGTCTTGGCCTTGATCTTGATCGCCTCGCCGGTCGCGGGATTGCGGCCCATGCGCGCGGGGCGCTTGATGAGCTTCACCTTGCCGAAGCCGGGGAGCATGAAGCCCTTCTCTTCCTGCTTCGCACCCTTGATCGAGAGAGCGAGGAGGCGCTCGTAAACGGCAATCGCCTGCTTCTTGCTGATTTCGCCAGCAGCGGCGAGGTCAGCCATGATTCCGCTCTTGGTGGTCGGGACGACTTCTTTCTTAGCCATTTTTATGATCCTTTAATTTTGTCACTCGTGACACACGCGGGAACTATTCCCTTGTGTTTGGTGAACAATATAGCAGTATTTTCAGGGGCTTGCAAGGGGGTAATTCAAAAAAGTTCAATGTCCATGGGGCCCGAACGCATATGACCCGTCTCAAACACCTGATTTCATTGGTCGGAAATGATTTTTACGGGACGGACAAATTTTCAAAATTGTGTCCGAAATTACTTATTCGACACCACGCATTGTGTCCGACACCACGAAAAACGCCCATTCGCGGCACTTTATGTTGGGGATGAGAATCCGCTCAACCACCACATTTGGGGCAATGCGGACACGTCGTGAAGGTCGGATCGGAGCAGGTCGAAACGGCCTTCGGGCAGCGCGGATGAAAAGCACAGCCGGTCGGCCAGTCGGTCGGAGACGGGACCGTTCCGGGAATGCCCTCAAGGGGCGAGTCCTTCGGAAGATCGAGCCGCGGCACCGCCCCGATGAGACCCTGCGTGTAGGGATGACGCGGCGATTTGAGAACGTCACGGACAAGGCCGGACTCGACGATCTGGCCCGCGTACATCACGTAGACGAAATTCGAATACTGCGCGACGAGTCCGAGGTTGTGCGTGATGAGGAGAACCGCGGTCTTGCGTTCGTCCGCGACGCGCACGATGAGGTCGAGAACCTCCTTCTGCGTCGTGACGTCAAGAGCGGTCGTCGGTTCGTCCGCAATCAGGAGGTCGGGCTCCTGGGCGAGCGCCATCGCGATCATCACGCGCTGCTGCTGTCCGCCCGAAAGCTCGCAGGGGAACTTGCGCTCGGTGCCGGCGGGAAGACCGACGCTCGCGAGAAGAGAAGAAAGCCTTGAGGAACGACCCGCCTTCGCCAAGGCTACGGCGTGGCAAGGGGATGACCCGTCTTCGCTTCGCTTCGCCGTGGCAAGGGGATGACCCGTCTTCGCTTCGCTTCGCCGCGGCAAGGTGTTGGATTCGGACGGGAAGGCCTCGGTGATCTGGGGGCCGATGCGCATGACGGGATTGAGGGACTGCATCGGGTTCTGGAAGACGTACGCGATCTTGGGGCGTCCGGCGATTTCGCCGGAGATCTCGGCGCGGTCGACAAGTCCGCCGACCGCGAGGGCGGTGAGCGACTTTCCGCAGCCGGACTCGCCGACGAGCGCGACGCGTCCGTTCGCCGGAACCGCGAACGAGACGTCGCGCACGGGAACGGAGAGCCTCCCCTCCGCGCGGAACGCGACGCGAAGATGGCGGACGTCGAGGACCATCAGCGGACGAGCCTCATGCAGTCGATGTCCGGCGTCCAGTCGCCGTCGTTGAAGATGCGGACCTCGTGGACGCCGGCCGAAAGCTCGACCTCGAGCGAAGCCGTGTCGAGGGTTCCCACGGTCTTCTTGACCTTGAACTTGTTCTTCGTTCCGCCGTCGATCTTCACGTAGAAGTTGCGGGAGCCGGGCGAGTTGTAGTCGAACTCGAGCCGGCACTTGCCCGCGACGTCGGTCTTGACATCCTTCCAGACGAGATCGTTGGTCAGGCCGTTGCCGAGGTTACGGACGACCATGCCGCCCGAGGCGCCGTTCATCGGGTCGTAGAACGCGGTGCCGGCCTTGCGCGGGTCGCGCAACTCCTGGTACTCGGTCAGGAACGCGGCCTCGGCCTCGTAGAGCGTCCGCTCGAGGCGGCGCTCGGCGTCGAGGCGGAGGAACCGGGAGCCGTGCGGCGGGACCGTGAGGACGAACTCCTTCTCGCAGTCGCCCATGTCCGCGCGCTCGACCAAGTCGAACGCCGCCACCTTGCCGTCGAGCTCGAGCGCCGCGAACGGGACGCGGAACTCGTGGTCTTCCTCCGAGGCGTTGTAGAGCGCGGCGAAGCGCGACTTGCCGTAGAGCTCGTCCGCGTCCTTCACGAGAACGTAGGCCTCGCCCTCGCGCAGCGCGATGCGGGCGTGAAGCCCGAGGTCGTTCTGGTTCATCGACAGGAGATAGGAATTCGTGAGAAGCTCGCGAGAGGACGGGGGGATCGTACGGACGTCGCAGCCGATCAGGAGCGGCGAGGAGAGGATGCACCACATGCCGAAGTGGGTTGTCTCCTCGACCGGGGTGAGGCCGGCGTCTTCCTTCCCGAAGGCGGTCTTGAACAAGCCGGCGAGCTGTCCGACCTCGAGCATGTCCAGGTCGTTGTAGTGGCCGGGCGTCGCATAGGCGCTCAGGTAGAGGTTTTCGCCGATGATCGACTTGATCGACTTCCAGTTTGCGCGGATGTCGCCGGTCGTCCGCCAGGAGTCGGCGACGTCGGCGCTCCAGGTTCCCGGATAAGCCCAGCGGCACATGTTGAAGCGAACGTCCGTGCGGCCTGTCGCCTTGATCGCCTCGGAAATCTCGGTGTAACGCTTGCGCTCGTCAAGCTTCTGAGCCTGGGCGCCGCAGTAGTCGACCTTGATGAAGTCGAATCCCAGGTCGTTGAAGTGAAGCTTGCAGTCGGCGGCATCGTGTCCGAAGAGGCCTGAGCCGAGACCCTTCTTGTCGTTACCCCACATGCTGCCGCAGGTGTTGATGCCGGCGTCGGAGTAGGTTCCGGCCTTCAGGCCGAGGGCGTGAATTCCGTCGACGACGGGCTTCATGCCGTTCGGGAAGCGGTCGACGTTCCACTTAAGGTTTCCCTTTTCGTCATGTCCGGCGAAGAAGCCGTCGTCGATGTTGACATAGACGTAGCCGGCGTCACGGAGCCCGTTGGTCGCCATCGCCTTCGCGACGTCGAGGATGATGGATTCAGAGATGCCGAGTCCGAACGTGTTCCAGCTCGACCAGCCCATCAGCGGGCGCGTCCGGAAGCCGGTCTTGCGCGCGTCGGCGGCGGAGGCCATCAGCTTGAACGAGCGTTCGGCCTGGGCCTTCTGGCGCGCGGCGAGGGTGTCTGCGTCGGGATTGTCGTCCTTGAGCCGGCTGACGTTCATGAACGCCATCTTCCCGTCCGGCGAGAAGCGTCCGCGCATCTCGCACTTCGGACACTCGGTCAGCTGGACGGTGAATCCGCCGCGGGTGATGGTGCCGAGTTCGGCGGAATGGACGGAAGCCGCGAGGAGCGCGGCGAAGAGGAGACCGGCTTGTTTCATTTGGACTTTCCTTTCATGATCAGGTTCGATGCGAGATAATAGAGCGCGACGAGCGCGATTCCGCCGCCGAGGACGATCGGGAGGTTTTCGGCAGCCATCGCCCGGCCTTTGGTGCAGAGCTCGAGATAGGAGATGTCGCCGGCCGTGCGTCCGATCGCGTATCCGACGAACGCGAGGATCGCGGTCCAGATGCCGGCGCCGACTCCGGTGAAGAACGTGAAGCTTGCGAGCGGCATCCGCGCGATGCCCGCCGGGATCGAGATCAGCTGGCGGATGACGGGAATGAGGCGGCAGATGAACGTCGTCGCCGCGCCGTAGCGGTTGAAGACCTCGCAGGCGCGCTCGAGCGCCTCGGGCTTGACGAAGAACCACTTCCCGTACTTCACGAGAAACGGCTTGCCGACTCCCAGCGAGACGTAATAGTTGAAGAACGCCCCGGCGAGAGAGCCGGCGATGCCGACGAGGATGGCGAGGGAGAGAGCCGGGAGCGGACCTCCGCAGCCGAGCTCGCCGCGCGCGGCGAGGAATCCGGCCGGGATCATCACGACTTCGCTTGGAAACGGAATGAAGCTCGACTCGATCGCCATGAAGACGAAGATGAAGGCGAGACCCCAGGTGGGGGCCAGCGCGGCGAGGGCATCGAGATGTGCAGCAAGAGTCTCAATCATACGTGCAGGGGGAGTGATGGGATTAAAGGATTTGGAACGGGAGGTAGGGTTCGCGGCCGGAGCCGCCGCGGGACCAGGCGCGGACGATCGCGCGGG
>CAZYQF010000004.1:11538-23302 GCA_964650165.1 uncultured Lentisphaeraceae bacterium | reverse complement strand
AGGTAGGGTTCGCGGCCGGAGCCGCCGCGGGACCAGGCGCGGACGATCGCGCGGGCGGCGGCGAGGTCGGCTTCGGACCTGACGACGGGGACATAGGCCGTGGGGCCGGGGACGCCCGGGTCCTCGATGACGGCGCCGGGCTCGGCGCGGAGGATCGCGTTCTCTCCCGCGTCGCGTCCGAGGATCACGGAGCTGCCGTCCGGAAGCCGGAAGCGCCGTCCGACGGTCAGGAGCTCCACGAGGCGGCGGCTGCCGAGTCCCTCGTGCTTCATAAGGTCGGAGAGCTTGCGTCCGAACGCCTCCTCGGTCAGCTTGCAGCCGCCCGCGGGGGCGGGATAGTCGACGATGCCGAATTCCGCCGCGAGGGCGATCTGGCGGTCGCGGGAGCGTCCGGAGATGTCGAGGAGCTGCCCGCGGTCGAGCTTCCCCTCGGTCTCGGGGATCGTTGGCTCGAGGAGCTTGGCGGACATCGGTCGCACGAGGCGTCCGACGAGGCCGGAGCTCCGCTCGACGACGCCGAGAGCCTGCCGGTTCTGGGACATCGGACGCTGGCCCTGGACTTCGCCCGTCGCGACGAAGTCGTAGCCGAGCTCCGCCATCAGCTCGCCCGCGCGGCGGATCATCGTCGCGTGGCAGTCGATGCACGGGTTCATCGCACCGCCGAATCCGTGGGGCGGATTCATGACAAGGGCGATGATGTCGTCGGTGAAGTCGACGATGCGGAGCGGAACGCCAAGGGCGAATGCGGCCTTCTCGGCGGCTGCGGAACTGAAGAACGGCGAGCGGAAGCACACCGCCTCGACCTCCGCGCCGGCACGCTGAAGGACCTTGACCGCCAGCTGGCTGTCGAGTCCTCCGCTCATCAGGCTCAAGCCCCTGCACGTCATGCGCATCTCCTCTCCCACCAGGTCGCGCGCCTCACCTTGACGCGGTTGCCGCTCGTGGGCGTCAGCAAGAGGAAGTCGGTCTCCCGGAGACGCAGCGGGACGGGATGTTCGGCGAGCCAGCGGCGGCGGTAGTCGGCCGGGGCAGGCGCGCATCCGTCCTTCGTGAAGACGGGATTGCCGTCCGAAAGGCCGACGGAGATTCCCCCGCCTTTCACCCGGAGGATCATGCGGCGCGGATTCGCATCCTCGTCCGCGAAGACCTCCGCGAAAAACCTGGCGTAGTCCTCAGGCATCGGGCCAGAGCTCGTGCGCGAGCTCGCGCAGCTTGTACTTCTGGATTTTCTGCGACGCGGTCATCGGGAACGCGTCGATGAAGTGGACGTACTTCGGGATCTTGAACCACGCGATCTTGTCCTTGCAGAACGCCGCGACGTCGTGCTCGGAGATGTCCGCTCCGTCGGAGCGGACGATGAACGCCGCGGGTTGTTCGCCGTACTTGACCGACGGGCAGCCGACGACCGCGACGTCCTTGACGCCGGGCATCGTGCCGAGGAAGTCCTCGACCTCCTTCGGCGAGATGTTCTCGCCGCCGCGGATGATCAGGTCCTTGAGGCGTCCGGTGATGTAGTAGTAGCCCTCCGCGTCCATCTTCCCGATGTCGCCGGAGTGGAGCCAGCCGTTCGCGTCGATGCACTTCGCCGTCTGCTCGGGCATGTTGTAGTAGCCGGTCATCGTGTTGAAGCCGCGGCAGCAGATCTCGCCGTCCTTCCCGACCGGGCAGATGGCGCCCGTCTCGGGATCGATGATCGCGACCTCGACGCCTGGGAGTGCCTGTCCGATCGTCTGGCACTTGCGCTCGATCGAGGGCTCGAAATAGCGCGTCATCGTCATCACGGGGCCGGACTCGGTCAGACCGTAGGGGTTCGTGATCTCCCGCATGAACATGCGCTCCTGCGCCTGCTGCATGCGGTGGACGGGGCAGGCCGAGCCGGACATGATGCCGGTCCGGAGCGAGCTCAGGTCGAAGCGTCCGAAGAGCGGATGGTCCAGCATCGCGATGTACATCGTCGGCACGCCGTACGTCGCCGTGCACTTCTCCTTCTCGATCGACATCAGCACCTGGACGGGGTCGAACCTCTCGAGGAAGACCATCGTCGAGCCGTGGTTGACGCAACTCATGACCCCGAGGACGCAGCCGAAGCAGTGGAAGAGAGGTACGGGGATGCAGACACGGTCGCGGGAGGAGAGGTTCTGGCAGGCGCCGATCCAGAAACCGTCGTTCGCGATGTTGCGGTGGGTGAGCTGGACGCCCTTCGGGAAGCCCGTCGTCCCGGAGGTGTACTGCATGTTCACGATGTCGTTGACGTCGCATTCCGCCTGGCGGGCGAGGTAGTCCGCGTGGGGGACCTCGCACGCGAGCGCCTTGATCTCGTTCAGCGAGTACATGCCGCGGTGCTTTTCGGCGCCGAGAAACATGAGTCGCCTCAGGTGCGGATAGCGCGGACACTTGAGCTGTCCGCGGGGCTGCTCGCGGAGCTCGGGGATCAGCTCGTTGATCACCTGCACGTAGTCGCAGTCGCGCCAGCCGGAGATCACGAAGAGGTTCTCGGCGTCGGACTGCCTGAGGACGAAGTCCATCTCGTGGGACTTGTAGTTCGTGTTGAGCGGCAGCAGGATCGCGCCGATCTTCGCGGCCGCGAACATGAGCACGACCCAGTGCGGCACGTTCGTCGCCCAGAGCGCGATCTTCTCGCCCCTCTGGACGCCAAGCGCCATCAGGCCCTTCGCGACGAGGTCGACCTCCTCGCCGAACTGGAACCAGGTCAGCCGGAAGTCGCGGTCGGCGTAGACGACGGCGTCGTTCTCGCCGCAGCGCGCGATCGTCTGGTCGAGGAGCTGGCCGAGCGTATACTCTCGGGTGATCGGGAGGTTATGCCAGGGCAGGCCCGTGGAGACGCTCTGCGCAAACGGCGGCTTCGACGGCGCGGTGCCGAACGGATCGGTCAGCTTGAACTCGTTCATCGTCATCTGTTTCTCCTCTCGTCTGTTCATCCGTGCGGAATCGGCTTCCAGCGCCGCGTCGGACGGACGAGCGAGAAGAGCACGGTTGCGCAGAGGATGAGTGAAAATACCGGAAAGAGCACGATCGAGGCGACCGGGGGACGGCCCTTCTCCTGCGAGAGCGCGACCGCCGCGGCGGCGGTGATCCAGCCCATCGCGAACACGAAGAAGAAGATGCCGCCGAAAAACGCGAAGGCGGTCGCCTCGGCCTGTCCGGCCGCGAGGCGGACGGCCAGCGAGCCGACGTTGAAGAGGAGGATGAACGCGACGGACATCCCGGTGAGGATCGCGAAGAAGCTGTCGAAGAGCCTGAGAGTCGGATGCCGGACGAGCGCCCCGATCCAAGGCGCGGTGTAGTGGCGCACGACCTCCCATCCGCCGGTCGACCAGCGGCAGAGCTGGCGCCACATGTAATGGACCGCGACCGGCTGCTCGTCGGCGTAGTCCGCCCCGGGCACGTACGCGACGCGGTGTCCGGCGAGGTTGGACTGGACCGTGAACTCGACGTCCTCGACCATCGTCGAGGTCTGCCAGCCGTCCGGTCCGAGCGCGTCAAGGCGGAACGCGAAGCCGGTTCCGGTCAGCTTGGCGGAAAGCCCGAGGTTGGTCCGGACGCGGTTCGAGAGCTCGTTGATGATGCCCCAGTAGATCGCGTACCAGCCGGAGATGACGTTGGCGCGGGCATTCGAGGCGTGGCGGCGTCCGGTGACGACGGCCTCGCCGGCGGAGAGCGCGTCGTTGACTGTCTCGAACCAGATTTCAGAGGCGACGTTGTCCGCGTCGAAGACGGCGATCGCATCGAATCCGCCGCACTCGAGGACGCGGGAGACGCCCCAGGCGAGAACGTCGCCCTTGCCTGAGCTCGGCGTCGTCTTCTCCCAGACGGTCGCGCCGGCCTCGCGTGCGAACGCCGCGGTCGCGTCCGTGCAGTTGTCGGCGATCACGATGATCTCGCGCCGGTCGGCGGGCCAGCGGGCCGCGAGGAGGCTCCCGATCGGCAGGCGGATGACACGTTCCTCGTTGCGGGCGCAGATCAGGATGGCAAAGCGAAGACGGCGTTCGGCCTTTGGAAACGGCCTCGTTTTGCGAAAGAGACCCACCAGGACGAGAAGCGTCGACCAGAAGAACACCAGAGACAGCGTCAGGCAAAGGGCGTCAAGGATCATGCCGGTCATCGGTCAGTTGTCTTTCTCAATCATGCCGCCACCGGCGGTGGCTCCAAAGATATTGTTCGGGATACGCGCGGATCGCCTCCTCGAGGCGGTCGTTCAGGATCTGCGTGCAGGAGAGGAGGTCGTCCGTCTTCGCGAACCGGAGGGGAGCGCCGCCGACAAGGCGGTAACGGAACGGCGCGACGCGAACGAACGACCCGGCGACGATCGGGCAGCCGCTGCGCATCGCCAGGCGCGCCGCGGACGTGAAGGTCTGGGCCTTGCGTCCGAAGAACATCAGCATCGGGCCCCGGGCGGTGTGCTGGTCCATCAGGATCGTCATCGCCGCCTTGGTGTCTGACCACTGGCGCAGGATGTCAGAGGTGAAGCCGTGGTTCTTGTCGACGATGGTCACCGGGCCGCGGAAGTGGTGTTTCTTGATCCACTTCGCGACAAGCGGACTGTTCATCACACGGGCGATCGCGATCATCGGGCGGGCGAACGACAGCAAGTTCGTTGCGGCCTCCCAGACGCCGTGGTGGGAGCTCACGATGAGAATCGGCGTGTCGGGCGTGTCCAGGAGGAGCTTCACGGCCTCGGGCGACGCGCCCTCGAAATCGAGATGGTCGCGCCAGTTGTCGCGGGTGATCACCTTCGGAACGGCCAGCGCCTCGCAGACGTGTCCGGCGAGATGGCACCAGGCCTTCTTCGCGATGCGCCGGGCTTCGGTCCTGTCCGAGACGATTCCGCACTTGAGGATGTTGTCGACCGACAGGCGGCGGCGTTTCGGAAAGAACGGCCAGAGGAGCGCGGCAAAGCCGGCTCCGATGTCAAAGGCGTGGCGCTGGAAGAAGGTCATGTTCCTCAGGCGAAGCGAATCGTGGCGGCGCGGCCGTGTCCGTCAAGGCCCTCGACCGCGGCAAACGCCTCGATGGTGGACCTGGTTTCGGCGAGGTCGGCGCGGGTGAAGGCCACGAAGCTGTGGCGGCGGCGGAAGTCGTCGGGGGTAAGTCCGTTGAACATGTTCGCGGCGCCGCCGGTGGGGAGCACGTGGCTCGGGCCCGCGACGAAGTCGCCGGCGGACTCGGGCGTCCAGGATCCGGCGAAGACCGCGCCGGCGGAGCGGACGCCCTTCATGACCTTGAGCGCGTCCTTCGTCATGATCTCGAAGTGCTCCGGCGCGAAGCGGTTCACGACCTCGAGACCTTCGGCGACGTCCTTCGCGACGACGACGAGGATGCCGTCGCGGTCGATGACGCGCTTCACGATGTCCTTGCGGGACAGGGTCGCGGCCTGCGCGAGGATCTCCGCACGGACCTCCTCGGCGAACTTCTCTGACGTGCAGACGCAGAGCGACTTCTCGAGCCCCGAGCCGTGCTCGGCCTGCGAGAGAAGGTCCGCGGCGATCCAGCGCTTGTCGACGGAGCCGTCCGTCAGCACCGCGATTTCGCTCGGACCGGCGACCTGGTCGATGGCGACGTAGCCGTAGACCTGGCGCTTGGCCGCGGTCACGAACGCGTTGCCGGGTCCGGCGATCTTCTGGACCTTGCGGCAGGTCTTCGTGCCGAAGGCCATCATGCCGACCGCCTGAATGCCGCCGACGCGGTAGATCTCCGTCGCTCCCGCGAGCTTGAGGGCGTAGAGCAGGACGGAGTTGACCTCGCCGGTCTTGCCGGCGGGAGTGCAGGCGACGATCTCGCGGACGCCCGCCGCCTTGGCGAGCGTCACCGTCATCACCGAGGTGGAGGCGAGCGGGGCTGTGCCGCCGGGGATGTAGACGCCGACGCGGTCCATCGGCGAATAGAACTCGCCGAGCTTTCCGCCGCGGGGGGATTTCATCGACCAGTCCTTGCGGAGCGAGGCCTTCGAGAACCGCAGGACGCGCCGGTGGGCGTCCTTCACGGCCTTCACGAGCCTCGGGTCGATGGACTTCTCGAGCTTGTCGAGGTCAACGTCGACGCGGAGCTTCGCGCCCGCGAAGCCCTCGAACTTCGCGACATACGCGCGGACTGCCTTGTCGCCGTCCCTGCGGATGGCGGCGAGGACTTCCGACGCCGCCTTCTCGGCCTCGTCCGGAAACGCCGGACGGGCGTTGAACTTCCCGATTCTCCTGTCCCCGGCCTTGACAATCCTGATCATATCTTATCGGCGTCCGTTCATCAGCATGCACTTGACCGTGGCCTCGGCGGCGAGCTCGTCGCCGACATAGCCTTTGACATCGTACGTGCCCAGCGGAACCCGCTCGCGGATGATCTTGACGACCGTCACGAGCTTTTCGCCGGGGCGGACCGGACGGCGGAAGCGGGCGTTCTCGACGGAGGCGAACGCGAACGCGGGCTTGTCGCCCAGAACGCCGCGCGCGACCGCCGCGGCGCCGCCGACCTGGCACATCGTCTCGATCAGCACGACGCCGGGCACCACCGGATAGTCCGGGAAGTGCCCCTTGAAGAACTCGTTCTTCTCGGCCGTGAACGTGTACTCGCCGAGGGCGCCTGTCTCGTCCGCGCTCAGGAGCGTGTCCACGAAGAGGAACGGGTCGCGGTGCGGCAAGAGCTCGATGCCGGGCTTGTTGAACACTGTCTTGAATTTTGGAAATTCCATCTTTTTACCTCTTTGACGGACGGACCGTCGTTCAACCCTGGACTTTCTTGAGCACGACGACGCCGTTGTGCCCGCCGAAACCAAGCGACGTGGACAGGGCGACGCGGATGTCGCGCTTCACGCCGACGTTCGGCGTGTAGTTGAGGTCGAGCGGGGTCTCGCCCTTCGCGACGTCGACGTCGAGATCGGGATTCTCGTAGTTGATTGTCGGCGGAACGAAGCTGTCGCGGATCGCAAGCGCCGCGACGGCGGCTTCGACGGCGCCGGTCGCGCCGAGGCAGTGTCCGTGGCACGGCTTCGTCGAGGAGATGTTGATCTTCTTCGCCTGGTCGACGCCGAAGACGCGCTTGAACGCGTTCGTCTCCATCTGGTCGTTCAGGTGCGTCGAGGTGCCGTGGGCGTTGATGTAGTCGACCTCGGTCTTGTCCGTGACGCCGGCGTCGCGCAGGGCGGTCTCGATCGCCTTGACCGCGCCGTCAGCGGACGGATCGGGCGCCGTGATGTGATAGGCGTCGCACGTGGCGCCGTAGCCCGCGAGCTCGGCATAGACCTTGGCGCCGCGCGCCTTGGCGTGCTCCTCGGACTCGAGAACGAGGATGCCCGCGCCCTCGCCCATGACGAAGCCGTCGCGATCCTTGTTGAACGGACGGCAGGCCCGCTCGGGGCAGTCGTTGAAAGCCGTCGAGAGCGCCTTCTCCTTCATGAAGCCGGCTACCGTGAACTCGATGATGACCGCTTCGCTGCCGCCGGCGACGACGACGTCGGCGCGGCCCAGGCGGATCAGGTCCATCGCGAAGCCGAGCGCGTCCGTCCCGGAGGCGCAGGCCGTGGTGATGACCTGGCACGGGCCCTTCGCGCCGAGCGCGATGGCGATGTTGCCGGCGCCCTCGTTCGCGATGAGCTCGGGAATCGCGAGCGGCGAGATGCGGTCGGGGCCCTTGTCGAAGAGGGTCTTGCACGAGTCGCAGGTCACCTCGAGTCCGCCGATTCCGACGCCGAGGATCGTTCCGACGCGGTCCATGTCCGGACGGCTCTCGGCGGTGTAGCCGGCGTCCTTCCAGGCCTCGCAGGCCGCAACGACGGCGTACTGCGAGAAGAGCGCCATGTGACGCGCGTCGCGCTTGTCGAGAAAGCCGGACGACGCGGCATACTCGTCGAAGCCCTTGAGCTCGGCCGCGACCTGGCTGGTGCAGCGCGACGGATCAAACTTTGTGATCCTTCCGATTCCGGACTTTCCGGCCTTGATATTCTCCCAGGAGGCGTCCTTGCCGTTGCCGACCGCGGTCAGCAGGCCGATGCCGGTAATCATCACTTTCTTCATTTTTTGGTTCTCCTTAAGTGTTTGTGATGCGGATTAGAGATTGGGCCATGTGCAATACGTGCCGCCGTAAGTGAGACCGGCTCCGAAGCCGACCATGACGATCTTCATTCCGTCCCTGAGCTCGCCCGCGCGGACCGCCTGGTCCAGCGAGATCGGGATCGAGGCGGCGGACGTGTTCGCCAGCGTCTCGAGGTTGAGCCAGAACTTCTCGAGAGGAAGCTTCATCCGGCGCGCGACCGCCTCGATGATGCGCCCGTTCGCCTGATGGGCGAAGACGCGGTCGAGGCTTTCGGGCGTCGTCCCGAAGCGGGCGCAGAGGTCGTTGGTGACCTTGGAGAGCGTGCGGACGGCGAACGCGAAGACGTCGTGTCCCATCAGAACGAGTTTCGACTGCTGCGGCGGGGTCGCCATCGGGACCCCGGTCGCCGGATCGAACGGAAGCGCCGTGCGCGTGCCGCCCTCGCGATAGATGAAGCCCGCGCCCGTGCCGTCCGCTCCGAGGAGCGTGTACGCGTCGGACCTCTCGGCCTTGCCGTCGCTCTCCAGCACCACCGCGCCGGCTCCGTCGCCGAAGAGGATGCAGGACGCGCGGTCCGTCCAGTCGACGATGCGTGTCAGGCACTCGGCGCCGATGACCAGCACCTTCTGATCGGGGTGGAGGAGCTCGTAGCCGCGCGCCTGCTCGAGGGCGTAGACGAAGCCGGCGCAGGCCGCCTGGAGGTCGTAGGCCGCCGCGTTGGAGCAGCCCAGCGCCGCCTGGACGAGCGCCGCCGTGGACGGAAAAGCCGTATAGTCGCCCGACGAGGTCGCGACGACGATCAGGCCGATCTCCTCGGGCTTGGCCCCAGCCGCCTCGAGCGCCGCGCGTGCGGCCGCGGTCGCCATCGACGACGTCGTCTCCTCTTCGCCCGCGACATGGCGGGAATGGATGCCCGTATGCGAGTAGATCCACTCGTCATTCGTGTCAATCGTCTGCGCGAGGTCGTCGTTCGAGAGGACTGTGGGCGGCAAGTAGCTGCCGGTCCCGGATATACGTATTCCCATCTTAACTCCTTTCAAAGCCGAGTACATGACGCATGTTGTAGATTCCGCACGAACGCCCCTTCGCCCATTTGACCGCCCGGAGGGCTCCCGCGGCAAACGCCTCGCGCCCCTGGGCCTTGTGGGTGAGTTCGACGCGCTCGAGGTCGCCCGCGAACATGACGGTGTGGTCGCCGACCACGGATCCGCCGCGCAGCGCGTGGATCGCGATCTCGCCCGCCGGACGCTCGCCGAGGTCGCCGTGGCGTCCGTAGACCGCGACGGCATCGAAGTCCGCCTTCCGGCCCGCGGCTGCATACTTCGCCAGCATCAGCGCGGTTCCGGACGGAGCGTCCTTCTTGTGGCGGTGATGCATCTCGGTAACCTCGATGTCGTAGTCGGGTCCGAGGATTTCGCCCGCCTTCTTCACGAGCTCGAGGAGGAGGTTCACGCCGAGCGAGTAGTTGCCGCTCTGCACGACCGGAATCTTCGCCGCGGCCGCGTCAACGGCCGTCTGCTCTTCGGCAGTGAGGCCGGTCGTCCCGATCACGTAGGGAATGCCCTGCTCGGCCGCCTTCGTGACGCCCGCGGGAACCGCGGCGTGGAACGAGAAGTCGATCACGCCCTCGACGTCCGCGGACCAGTCCCTGTCATAGCCCTCGGCGATGTCCACCTTGGACACGACCTCGAGGCCTTCGCTGCCGGCAAGGGTGCACAACATGCGCCCCATGCGGCCGGCCGCGCCTAGAATTGCGATTTTCATTGGATTAAAACGATTTTACCGACAAATCACCTGGTAAACTTCACGATGAATCCGCCGCCCGGGGCCATGTGGAAGTCGAGCTTGTCGCCCGCCGTGACGGTCTTCTCCTCGCGGACGTATTTCGTGCCGTCCGTGACGCTCTCGGGCGCGTCGCGGAAAATCTCCGCCTTCCACGTCCCCGCCGCATCGAGGAACTTCGTATCGACCGTGAAGTCACTGGCCTTCGCGGTCGTCATACCCGCCGCGTACCAGGAGCCGTCCTTCGCCTGACGTGCCGCCGCGACCAGGGTGTCGGGGCAGCCGCCGAGACCGACGGTATCCGCCCAGACGACCGGAACCTTCGACATGAAGCCGAAGGACTCCATGTTCTTCTCGTAATTCGTCGGCGAGTCGCAGAGCATCTGCAGGGGCGCCTCGTAGAGCGCCATCATCGCCATCTGGCGGCAGCGGGTGCCGACCGAGCCCGGGAAATTGCCGTTGCCCTTGTAGCCCGCGCCGACCGCGTGGTTGAGCATCGCGCCCGGGGTGTAGTCCATCGGACCGGCGCTGAGGCGGAGGAAGAATGCCGCGACGTCGCTGAACATCAGCTCCGTCTCTCTCTTCTCGCCGCCCGGGAACCACTTGAGCTGTTCGAGGCCGTGGATGCCCTCGTAGTTGACGACGTTGGGAAACTCGCGCTGGAGCCCGGTCGGACGGCACACGCCGTGGTAGTCGACGATCATGCGGCTTTTCGCGCACGCGGCCGCGAAGTCGCGGAGGAAGTTCTCCATCTCGGCGTCGCCGCGGTCCATGAAGTCGACCTTGAAGCCCTTCGCCCCGAGCTTCGCGAAGTGCTCGGCGACCTTCTCCTCGCTGCCGTAGACCTGCGCCCAGGCCATCCACAGGATGATGCCGACCCCGCGGTCGTTCGCGTACTGGATCAGGTGGGGGACGTCCACGTCCGGATGGAACTTCCAGACGTTGAGCGTCTCGCTCCAGCCCTCGTCGAAGATCACGTACTCGATGCCGGTCTTCTGCGCGAAGTCGATGAAGCGCTCGTAGGTCTGGGTGTTGCAGCCGCCGTTCGCGGGGAGACGGGCGTTGTCAAAGCAGTTCCACCAGTCCCAGGCGACCTTGCCGGGCCTGACCCAGGAGAAGTCGGCGCCGTCCGCCCCGGGCTTCGCGAGGGCGTAGACGATGTCCGCCTCGCAGACCTTCGAAGGCTCGTCCGCGAGGATGAACGTGCGCCACGGGAAGGTGCGCGTGCCGTCGCAGGAAACGAGGAAGTCCTCGGTTTCAGTGACCTTCACCCAGCGTCCGCCCTCGGCAACGACCTTTTCGCCCCAGCCGGCGAGGCGCTGGGTCGCCTTCGGGGCCTGTGCGAAGACGGATTCGAGCCTCACAACGCCGTTCGAGTCGGCGCCGTTCGCGGTGAAGTTCCAGATCGGGTAGTTTTCGACATCGGATTCGGTGACGATCACGGTCTTGCCGCCGACGGAATAGCCGAACGGGAGGTAGACGTGGGACGTTCCGGTCTGGTTGTCCTTTCCGCGCGGCGTGGTCCTCAGCTCGGAGGCGACGGTCGAAACCGGTACCGTCTCCTCGCAGCCGAAGGAGCCGGAGCGGTTGGCCCAGCAGGTCGCGTCCCTGGAAGGGAGCGTCAGCGGCGCCTTTTCAGCGGAAACCCTGATTTCGCCGTCCAGGTTGGTGCAGAAGCGGTAGGCGACGCCATCGTTGCGCGCCACAAGCTCGACACCCCATTTTCCGCCGAAGTTGAAGAATTTCGTGTTGCGGGAAAGGTCGATGGCGGACTTTTTGTAGATCGGGGTCGGGAGCTTCGCGGCCGGACGGTCCTCGGACCACGTGACCGAGTCCCAGGTCCCGGCCTTGCCGAGGCACATGCCGTTGACCGTCATGCCGATGTCCGTCTTCGCCACGACGACCACTCCGTCACGGAGCACTTCGTAGCTCAGGGGATTCG
>CAZYQF010000004.1:0-11438 GCA_964650165.1 uncultured Lentisphaeraceae bacterium | reverse complement strand
CTGCCGACCGGGGTCGTGCCGTCGTCTTTCCACACGACGATGCGGTTGCCCCCGTCGCGTCCGGAGAAGCGGGACTTGTTGCGCTTGGAGGGGCCTTCCACCATCACCTCGCGGACCGTCCCGACCAGAAGATCGTTGCGTTTCTGTCCGCGAAGCTCCTGATCGGCCAGCAGAACCTGGTCGCGCCATTCCTTCTTCGCTTTCGTCACGTCATCGGGAAGCTCCGCCGAACGGGTGCCCGGACGCGGCGAATACTTGAAGATGAAGGCGTTGTCGAAGCCAGACTCTTCCATCAGGCTGCGCGTTTCTTCAAATTCTTCGGCGGTTTCGGTCGGGTACCCGACGATGACGTCGGACGTGATTGCGAATTCCGGATCGAAATCCCTCAGTTTCTTGACCGCCTCCAGGTATTCCTCGCGCGTATAGCGCCGGCCCATGTCCGCCAGGATCCGATTGGAGCCGGACTGTACGGGAAGGTGCAGGTGGCGGCAGACCTTGGGGCAGTCCCGATAAGCCGCGAGCAGCTCGTCGGTGCAGCCTTTCGGATGGGCCGAGGTAAAGCGGATGCGCGCGATGCCGTCGATGTCCGAAAGCCGGCGAAGGAGAGCCGGGAACTCCTTGTAGCGGAGCACGCTCTGTCCGAGCAGGGTCACTTCCTTGACGCCCGCTTCCGCGAGGCCCCGGACCTCGGTCACGATGTCGTCCGCCGGACGCGAATACTCGTGTCCGCGCGTCTTCGGGACGATGCAGTAGCTGCAGCAGTTGTCGCAGCCGATCATCGCGGTGACAAACGCGGAGAAGCCCTGTCCGGGAAGATGCTCCTGGAGTCCGGTCGGTATCTTCATCGCGCCGTCCTCGAAGACGGGGTAGACGCCCTTGCGGACGATTTCGGGGATCAGGTCGAAGGCGCGGGGCCCGACGGCGAAATCCAGCTTCGCAACGCGGCGGAAGATGTCCCGTCCGCAGCGCGTGACCGCGCAGCCGACGATTCCGGTGATCTTGCCGTCGGCGAGCAGGTTTCCCGCCTTGCCGATCGCCTTCTCCTCCGCCTTCTGGCGGACCGTGCAGCTGTTGACGATGACGAGCTCGGCCTCGGCCTCGCTTTCGACCTGCACATGCCCGTCCTTGACCAGGAGCGCGGCAATGGCCTCGGACTCGCGGACGTTCATCTGACATCCGTAGGTGTGAATCAGAAACTTCATCTGGGGAAAGCCGTTAGGGGAGTGCCGCGCCGACGAGTTTCGAGACAAGCTTGCCGTCCGCCTGGCCCTTGACGCGGACCATGACTTCCTTCATGACCTTGCCCATGTCGCGCTTCGAGGTCGCGCCGACGTCGGCGACGGCCGCCTTGACGACTGCGGCGACGTCGGCCTCGGACATCTGCTCGGGGAGGTACGCCGTGAGGAAATAGAGCTCCTTCTTCTCGCTTTCGGCGAGTTCGGCGCGTCCGGCCGCGGTGAACTGGGCGATCGACTCCTCACGCTGCTTCACCGCCTTGGCGATGACGCCCGTCACCGCCTCGTCCGTCATCTCCTTGCCGGCATTGACCGTGAGGTCCTTCGCCTTCGCGATGACGCCGCGGATCGTGTTGACCGCCGTCATGTCGTGCGCCTTCATCGACGCCTTCATGTCCTCCATCAGCCTGTCGTACAGTGGACTCGCCATTGTCTCATCTCCTTTTCAAAACAACCAGGGCCTCGAACCGCGCCGTGCGCGGGAACATGTTGAACCAACGGACGGACTCCACGTCATAGGCGCCGCAGATCGTCCGGAGGTCGCGCGTCAGCGTCGCCGGGTCGCAGCTCACGTAGAGGATCCGCTTAGCGCCGCAGGCCGCCAGCCACTTCGGAACGTTCGGCTCCATTCCGCCCCGCGGGGGATCCACGATCACCGTGGTGTCGGGTCCGGCCGGAAGCCGCTTCAGCATGCGTCCGACCTGCTCGGCGACGAACTTCGCCGGGGTCTTCTGGTTCGCCGCATTGCGCGTCGCGAAGTCGATCGCCTGCCGGCCGGACTCGACGCCGGTCAGCTTCTCGGGCTTGCAGCAGAGGCCGAAGACGCCGACGCCGCAGTAGAGATCCAGGACAGGACCCGGCTCGCGGCGGTATTCCGCAACGACCGACTTCACGAGCTCCTCGCCGACCTCGGGATTGACCTGGTAAAAGCCGTCCGCCGGAACCTCGAAGTCGAGTCCGCACGTCGTCTCCTTCAGGACCAGGTCCTTCGGGGCGTCCCCGATCCACCACTTGACGCCCGTCTTCGCCGTCCAGCGGATCGTTACGTTGCCCTTCCGCTCGGTATCCTTGCGGACCGCGACCGGGCCCAAGGTGAGGAGCGCCAGCACGCTTTTGCGGATCTCGCCCAGCTTGGCGTTGATCTCCTTGCGGGCGAGCGGATCCTCGACGACGTCGACGACCTCGTGCGACGGCTCCTTGCGGTAACCGATCCGCCACACGTTGCCATATTTGGCGAAGTGATAGACGACTTTATTGCGATAGTTGGAAGACGGCAGTTGGCAATTGGCAGCCGAAACGAATTTTCCGACGGGGATGCGGGCGCGCTCCAAGGCCTCGCGGAGCTGGGCGTCCTTCGCCTTGATCTCGCCTTCGGGGCTCAGATTGGCGTAGACCATGCCCGGAATCGGCGGCTCGCCGGTGCCGATGCGGTCCGGAGACGCTTCAACGAGTTCGACAAGCTTCGCTTTGACGAAATGCTTCTTCTCTTCGACGATCTCGGCTTTCACGTTCTCGCCGGCGAAGGCGCCCGGGACGAACACGACGCGTCCGTCGCCGAGCCGGCCGAGTCCGTCGCCGCCGTAAACCGTCTTCGCAATGTAAACCGTGGATGTCATAGGCTTCTCACGAGCGCGATCTCGTCCCGATAGCCCTGGAGGTCGCAGGGCGTCTCCAGGTAGAACGGCAGGTCGCGCAATTGGGGGTGGTTGACGATGCGCCGGATCGCCTCGAGCCCGAGCTTGCCCTTGCCGAGCTTCTCGTGGCGGTCCTTGTGCGCGGAAAAAACGTTCATCGAATCGTTGAGGTGGACGGCCTTGAGCCGCCCGAGGCCGACGACGCGGTCGAATTCCGCGATTACGCCGTCCAGGTCGCCCACGATGTCATAGCCGCCGTCCCACACGTGGCAAGTGTCGAGGCAGACGCCCAGGGCCGGCGTTTGGGTTTTTGGGTTGTTTGATTGTTTGAGTTTGGCCTCGGTGGCGTCGATGATGGCGCGGAGTTCGCCGAAATCGCGGCCGATTTCGCAGCCCTTTCCGGACATGGTCTCAAGGAGCACCGTCGTCGAGGTGCCGGGGAGGATGCGCGCAAGCATCGCGGACACGAGTTCGATGCCCTGCTCGGCGCCCTGTCCGACATGGGAGCCCGGATGGAAGTTGTACATCGCGCCCGGGGTGAGCGACAGGCGTGCGAGGTCGTCGGCCATCACGGCCTCCGCGAACTCCCGGACCCGAGAATCGGCCCCGGCCGCATTCAGGGTATAGGGGGCGTGGGCGAGGATCGGTCCGATCCCGTGCGCCGCAGCGAACTCCAGGAACGCCGCGACGTCTTGCGGGTCGATGTCCTTTGCCGCTCCCCCGCGGGGGTTGCGGGTGAAGAACTGGAAGACGTTGGCGTCGATGGAAACCGCAGTCTGGGCCATCGCAAGATAACCGCCGGAAGAGCTCAGATGACACCCGATTTTCATATTCCGCATTATAGCATATTTAGCTTGGCGTGAGCATCTGAGATCGGATGGGATTTCACGGTTTTTCGTCGCAACCCGGATCCGAACGGAAGGACGCCTCACCGACAAAACGGGGAAAGGTCACGTAAAGCGGACACGGGGATCGAGCGCCGCGTAAAGGAGGTCCGTGACGAGGTTCACGAACTGGTAGAGAAGCGCGCCAAGGACCACGACGGAGCGGACGACCGCCATGTCAGAGGAGTGGATCGCGTTGATCGCGACCGACCCGAGACCGGGAATTCCGAAGAACGACTCGAGGAGAAGCGAGCCGGTGAAGAGATACGGAATCGACAGCGAGACGTAGGTGACGATCGGGATGAGCGCGTTCCGGAGGACGTGCTTCACGAGGATCGCGGTCCGGGAGAGCCCCTTCGCGCGCGCGGTGAGGACGTAGGGCTTGTAGATCTCGTCGAGAATCGCGGTCCGAAAGAAGCGAATGTCGACGCCGAGCGAGGAGAGGATGCCGATGGCGACCGGAAGGACGAGGTAGAATCCGCTTCGGTAGCCCCAGACCGGGAAAAGTCCCGCCTTGTAGGACAGGAGGAACTGTCCGGCGAGGACCCAGACGACGTAGTTGACGCTCATCAGGACGGTCGAGGCGACAAGGATCGACCTGTCGGCGAAGCCGCCGCGGGAGGCGGCGGCGACCATCGCCAGCATCAGCCCGAGGACGGTGCCGCCGAGCAGGATGGGCACGGTGAGCGACAGGCTCGGACCGACTCCGCGCTTCAGGACGTCGGCCACCGGCTCCTTCATTTCGACCGAATACCCGAGGTCACCCTTCAGCAGGTTTCCGACGAAGGAGGTGAACTGGGAGTCGGCGGCGAAGATCAGAGGCTTGTCGTAGCCGAACTTGCGGTCGAACGCGGCAATCGACTCGGCGGAGGCGTTCTTGCCGAGAATGACGACGGCAGGGGATCCGCCGATGACGTTGAAGAGCGCGAACGCAAGAAGGAGAATTCCGACGGTGGTCGGGATCACCTCCAGGATGCGTTTCAGCGCATATTTCAGCATCCGGACTTCCCGAGGGTCTCGCGAAGCCGCGCGATCACGCGATCCGTGTCGCACGTGTCAAGGCGTTCGAGCGTCTTCGACCAGCGGTAGGCGCCCGATCCGGCGGAGTCGTAGGGACGGTGCATGAAGAGATCGTCGAACGCGCGGCGGCGGCTCCGGTATTTCTCCTGGATCGCCTTGAGCCGGCGCTCGAACCCGGCGACGAACGCCTCGGCGAACGCCTTCGGGTCTGAGACGAACTTGGCGCGTCGGGTCACGACGGCGGCATAGGGCGCGATCATGTCCTCGAACGGACTGATGTAGTCGACGAAGCTGCCGGCATGGTCGGTGACCATGATGCCGGCGGGAAGTCCGTCGGGGCCGAGCTGCAGCACCTCGTAGTTGGAGTCGAACTGGTTCTCGCCGGTCTCGGTGGAACGGCGCCCGACAATCATGTCGGTCGCGGCGGCCTCGCCCATCATGTACGCGAAGGCGAGCGCGAAGGCGGGGTTGCGGAACTTGGCCGGCGGAACCTTGTCCGATGCGATGCCGGGGACGTAGTTGCGCTGGAAATAGTAGGCGCGGACGGTCGTGCCGTTGTACTGGTTCCGCCCGCGATACTGCTCGGTCAGGGCTCCGAAGTTGACCCGGGGCGGCAGGCGCATGCCCAGCTGCTGGCACATGAGGCGCCGGTCCATGATGTAGTCCGAGTAATCGTTCGCCTCGAGGATCGCCGTCAGGAGGTCTTTGCCCTCGTCCAGATGTTCAGCGATGCCCCATTTCTGGAAACGGAGCATGAAGACGACCTCCTCGGCATTGTCGGAGGTTTTGCTCTGGACGATATAGACGTTGCCGCGGCGCGCGCCGTCGACGGGACGGCGGGCGAGCGAACGCGCGATACGGCCGATGTTGACATACTCGAGATTTGAAAACACGCGCGAGAGGTTGAAGATGACGCTGCGTGCACGCGGATCGCAGATCTGCTGCAGCTCCGGATCGCGCGTCCGGGCGAATTCGTCCCACAGCGGGTCGAAGATGACCTCGCCGAGGTCGATGCGCGCGCCCGGAAGCCACTCGATCTGGCGGAAGAATTCGGGGGAGACGCCCTGGATGAGCTCGTCCTCGGACGCCGAGGTTTCGTTCGGGACCGACGTGATCATGCGGCACATCTCGTTGCGCCAGTCGAAGTTGTCGACGGACTCCTCCCGAAGCTCCGGCGGAAGAGAGATGCGCCAGTCGAGGTCGATCTTTCCGACGGTCTCCTTGAGCGCCGCGTCGTCCAGAGCGTCGACGTCAAGCGCCTTGAACGCGTTCCGGACGTCGATCGGCGTCGTGGACGGGAAGAGGTCGACCTCGGGATGCCCGATGCGGTTGCGCCGCTTGAGAAGCGTCACCGCCTCCTTCACCTGCACGCGGAAACCCGGCGCAGGCAGAGAGCAGATGCGGTCGAATTCGCCGGCCGTGAGGTAACGCGTGCCCGTCGTCTCGTTGTAGTAGTAGACGACCTGCTCGCGGATGGTGACGCGCGAACGCTCCACCAGGTTCTTCATGTCGTCCTGGGAGATCGGCTGGCGGGCCATGCGCCAGTTCTCGCCGCGCACCCGGAGCGCGTTGCGGACCTTCGCGTACTGCGTGTTGAGAAACCGGATCTTCCGCTTGTTGACGAGATTCTGGAGCTCGTCGTCCGCGCGAAACGCGAGGTCCATGCGGTCGGGGTCGGGACGGATCAGGATGTGGTTTTCCGTGAAGATGAGGTCGACGGACTGCGCCATCTCCTCGTCCTCTTCGGACGGGGTCAGCGGCGGCTTTCCCTCGGACTCGAGCCGGGCATTCACCTCCGCGACCCACATCATTCGCTGCATGGCGTGGACGCCCCGCTTCGTGACGAGGCCGGGGGTCCTGAAAAACATCGTGCCGATGCGGCTCAGGAGCTTTCCCGATTCATCCTTCGCAAAAAGCGGTTCGCCGAAAATTTTCATGACCGTATTCATATCAGATATTATAGCATAAGTGGACCTGTGTCAAACCCCGCAAATGCGGTCGGAAAGCCCGGCCCGGACGAGCGCATAAGAGCGCGTGCCCGAGGGAGAGACGACGATTGCGGCCGAATCCAGGAAGCGCGGCCAGTTGTCGTGGTCGAAGTCCGTCTTGCCGCCCGTTCCGTGCAGGAACGAGGCGATGAAGTTGTCATGGGTCGCAAAGATTCCGAGCCGCGCGGTGAACCGCGAGAGGACATAGTCCTCGAATGCCTCGGTCGCCGGACCAAGCGCGTTGAAGCCGTGCTGGCGTCCGGTCGCCATGTACTCGAACATCCGGTCAAAGAACAGTCCGTCCCGGAACGTCTCCCACATCTCGAGCTGGGAACGGACGAATGCGCTGTCGTTGCCGATCCGGGAATCCTCGAGAATCTCCGCCCCCTCGAGCCCCATACCCTTCGCGACGAGCCGGGCTGTCATCACCGTCCGAAGGAGCGGACTCGCCGCGAACTGCACGTCGTCCGCCGCGCCCCGGAGGATGCGTCCGAACGCCTCGCTCATCCGCTCCCCCTCGGGGGTCAGCGGCAGGGATCCGCCGAACGTCCGGTCGTCGAAGTCGATCTTCGGACGCTCCGCGTGCCGCACGAGGAGCAGCACCCGGTCGCCCTTCCGGAGCCGCGCGAGCACGTCGCCGATGCCGACCTCGCCAGCGGCGCCCGGAAAAACGGAAAGGACGCGGCTCGTCACCGCGTCCTTTTTGTCCGTTGGAAAAGTTCCGGCCATTTTACCAGGCGTAATGCGCGAAGGCCTTGTTGGCCTGGGCCATCTTGTGGACGTCATCGCGTTTCTTGATGACGTTGCCCTGACCGGCGAACGCTTCCATCAGCTCGGCGGCAACGGCGGCGGGCATGCCCATGCCGTGACGCGCGGACGCAAACGTTGTCGTCCAGCGGAGCGCCAGCGAGAGCTGACGGTTCGCGGCGATCGGCACCGGCACCGGGTAGGTCGTTCCGCCGACGCGACGGGTCTTGACCTCGACCTGCGGCTTCATGTTGTTGATCGAGTAGGACACGATCTCGAGCGGGTCGGTGAAGGCCTTGTCGTCCTTGACGAACTTGGACGGATCCTTCTCCAGCGCTTCCTTGATCTTGTCGATCGCCCCGTAGACGATCTTCTCGGCGACGGTCTTCTTGCCGTCCTTCATGATCACGCGGATCATGTGGGCGACGAGTTCCGAATTGTACTTCGGATCGACGGCGACGCGCTTGACAATGGCTTTGCTTCTGCGGCTCATGGCTTACTTCGCTCCTTCCTTCTTCTGGCGCTTCATGCCGTATTTGGAACGGCTGCGGTTGCGTCCAGCAACGCCCAGGGAGTCGAGCTTGCCGCGAACGATGTGGTAGCGAACGCCAGGAAGGTCTTTCACACGACCGCCGCGGACCAGCACGACGCTGTGCTCCTGGAGGTTGTGGCCTTCGCCGGGGATGTAGGCCGAAACTTCCATGCCCGTCGTGAGGCGCACGCGCGCAACCTTGCGGAGAGCGGAGTTCGGCTTCTTGGGGGTCATCGTCTTGACGACGAGACACACGCCGCGACGCTGAGGGCACGCCTTCAGCGCGGGGGACTTCGAATGCTTTTCCAGGGGCGTACGGCCCTTGCGGATCAGCTGATTGATTGTCGGCATTGAATGATTTTCCTTACTTTTCCTAACGGAGCGCATAGTATAACACGAAATCCATTCGCAAGACAAGGTGGAATTTTCACAAAATTTGAGATTTTGAATAAAATAAGCAACGCAATATTTTAACTATTACGTTGCTTTCTAACCGCGACTGTGCTACAATTTCCCTCATGGAGCTTTCCGAGATAATCGCCGCCCTCCCCGCCGGCACCATCATCCGCCGCAAAATTCGCGGCATTGACCGATTCTACCATCAGTGGCGCGAAGATGGGCAGACGAAATCGAAGTACCTCAAAACCGAGGAGATCCGTCCTCTCCGTGAGCTCATTGAGGAACGAAAGGCCCTGCAACGACAGCTCCGCACGGGGACTTTCCCCGCGGTTTCGGGGACTGTCCCCAGCGGTTTCGCGCCGGGAATCTTGACCGGAAGGCATCTTCTGGAATTCGCTCACGGCGTCGAAAGGTTTCAAGAACGGACGATTTTCTCCAAATTGAGCGCCTATTTGAATGACGAGACCTCGGACCGCATTCTCTTCCTGAGCGGGTCTTTGGGCACGGGCAAGACAACGATGATCCGGCAAGCGCTCCTGAAGATGACAACCGAGGAACGGGAACGGACGGCCTATTTGCATCCGCTCGCCACCGATTCCCCCGAAGCACTGACGTTGAAACTTGACGGACTGCGCAACCGAGGCATTCGAACGGTTTTTCTGGATGACACGCCGCCGCTCGCAGACCTGGGGACCAGCGGACTCAAGGTCGTTCTCGCGGGGACAGTCCCCGTGTCGGCGATGCTGTCCGGCGAAATTCCCCTTTCCGAACGCATCTATCCCCTCGACGCCTCGTTCATCCCCTACGGCGAGCATGTGCGCCTCCTCGGAAAGACGGACATCGACCGTTATCTCGAAATCGGCGGCATCCTCGAGGCGACGGACGAAAACGCGCCGCTCGTCCCGATCCGCGACGAGGAGCTCTCGTCCGAGGACGCCGAGGTGAACGACTGGTTCGTGCTTGAGGTGCTGATCCATGCGGCGACGCATTCGAAGGACCAGGGCCTGCGCGCCGCCTTTCTCGCAAACGACCTCCACCGCATCCAGCGGCATTTCGCCGGACAGCTCGGAGAACCGTCGGAGGAGACGGACATTCTGCGCGAGTATCTTCTCTCGGCTCCGCCGCGACTCCGCTACCGACACGCGCGCGGACGCATTCTGGAGCTTCTGGACGGACCGGCCTGCGCGCATCTCGGCGCGGCGGAACGCAAGCTCGTCCGCGACGTCCTCCTCCGGGAGGCGCACGCACGGCTCATGGAGGACGCAGTGTGGCATGAGACGGATGCGTTCCGCACCTCGGACACGGTCAGCGTCGAGCGCATCCGGTTCGCGGGCGCGGAGTACGGCATCGTCGTCGCGGACCGCAAGGAGCTGACCTGCGAGGTCTACGTCACGTCCGACGCGGCCGAGCGCAACGACCGGCAGCTCCGCCACCTAAACGATCCGGCACGGCTCGCGGATCTGGAGCATCGGTACGGCTTCGTCACCGCACGCGAGGTCCTGTACAAAGGAAGAGGCGCCCGACACGTGTCGGGCGCCTATTATCGGAACGTCGAGTCCTACCTGTCAGGACTGGGCTGATCCGCCGTCGCAGGCCCACTCCTCGAGCCGGTCCTTTTGGGAAACGGGCTTGGAGTAGACTTCGGATTCGTCGGGCGGATCCTTCTTCGGCTCGAGGGCGTTCTCGAACTTCGGCAGCTCGCGCTGCGGCGCATCCTCCTTGAGAATGGCGGGTCTTCCGTCCGCGGTCGCCGCATTGACGCCGGTCATCGCGGCGGCGGCGGCCCTCTCGGTCTCGCCGACGGCCTGGCGGGCGTCGACCTCGGCCTTCGCGGCCGTGTCGATCTCGCCGAGCTTCGAACCTCGCGCGGGGACCGGCTTCAGGAGAGGATCGTCCGGTCCGATCACGGTGCACTTCAAGGGTTCCTTGATGTACTCCTCGATCTCGGGGATCTGGCAGCTCTCGAATTCGTCCGCGAACGAGATCGCAATGCCGGTGGAGCCGGCGCGGCCGGTGCGGCCGATGCGGTGCACGTAGTCCTCGGCCTCGTAGGGGAAGTCGAAGTTGACGACGTACTCGAGGCCCTTGACGTCGATGCCGCGCCCCGCGACATCGGTCGCGATCACGATCTTGACCTCTCCCTCGCGGAGCGCGTCGAGCACCTTGAGGCGCTTGTTCTGGTTCACGTCGCCGGAGAGCATTTCGACCGAAACGCCCCGGACCCTGAGGGACTCGTAGACGTCCTCGGTCGTGCACTTGCGGTTGCAGAACACGATCGTGCGCGCAACCGGGTGGAGCGCGATGTGGTTGTAGAGGACGGTGAACTTGTCCTTGGCCTGGATCACGTAGACGACCTGCTTGACGGTGTCCGTCGCATTGGTCTCGGACACGACCTCGGCCTTGTACGGCTCCTCCATCCAGTTCATCGCCAGGTTCATCACGGTGTCGTTGAGCGTCGCGGAATAGAGCATCGTCGTCCGCTTGTCCTTCGGCGGCAGATAGCTGATGATGCGTCGGACGTCGGGAATGAAGCCCATGTCCAGCATCCGGTCAGCCTCGTCGATCACGAGGGTGTCGACGTTCGCGAGGCTGATGACGTGCGACTTGGTGAAGTCAAGGAGGCGTCCGGGCGTGGCGACGAGCAGGTCCACGGGAGCGGACTGAACTTCGCGGCGCTGACGGTCGTAGTCCATGCCGCCGTAGACGGCGAGGGAGCGGAGCCCCGTGTACTTGCCGATCGCATCCGCGTCCTTGCAGATCTGGATGACGAGCTCGCGGGTCGGCGCGATTACGAGGGCGCGGGGATTCCCGCCTTCTTTCGCGCGGTTCTCGGGCGAACGCAGGTAGCGGGTGAGGATCGCGACAAGGAATGCCGCGGTCTTGCCCGAACCGGTCTGCGCCTTGCCGGCGATGTTCTTGCCCTGAAGCGCCTGCTCGAGGGAGATCGCCTGGATGTCGGTGCAGTACTTGAAGCCGAGATCGTCGATTCCGTGCATCAC
>CAZYQF010000003.1:17901-37230 GCA_964650165.1 uncultured Lentisphaeraceae bacterium | reverse complement strand
AGGAGGGCGGCGAAATGATGATGGCGCTGTTCGCGCTGATGGCGCTCGTCCAGTCCCATTTGGCTTTCGGACGCGAGCACTGAGGCGATTTTTCAATTTGGCACTTGCACAAGGTGGCAGTTTTCCGCTATACTATGTGCTCATTTTGCAAATAAAGGAGTAGAAAATGGCAAAGCGCGATATCCCGCTCGAGAAGGTGCGTAACTTCGGCATCATGGCCCACATCGACGGTGGCAAGACGACCACGTCGGAACGCATTCTTTACTATTCGGGCAAGAACTACAAGCTCGGCGAGGTGCATGACGGCGCCGCGACGATGGACTTCATGGCCCAGGAGCAGGAGCGCGGCATTACCATTCAGTCCGCTGCGACGTGCGTTCAGTGGGGCGACTACCGCCTCTCGCTGATTGACACCCCCGGACACGTGGACTTCACGGCCGAAGTCGAACGCTCGCTGCGCGTTCTCGACGGTGCGGTCGCCCTTTACTGCGCGGTCGGCGGCGTCCAGCCCCAGTCCGAGCAGGTGTGGCGCCAGTCCGAGAAGTACAAGGTTCCGAAGATCGCGTTCGTCAACAAGATGGACCGCGTCGGCGCCAACTTCTACAGCGTCATGGACCAGATGAAGAACCAGCTCGGCGCGAACCCGGTTCCGGTCGTCATTCCGATCGGCGCGGCGGAGTCGTTCGACGGCGTCATCGACCTCATCAAGATGAAGTCGCTGTGCTTCGACATGAAGTCGCTCGGCAAGACGGTCATCGAGAAGGACATTCCCGAGGAGTACCTCGAGAAGGCCCAGGAGTACCGTCAGAAGATGATCGAGGCGGCCGCGGAGCAGGACGACGCGCTGATGGAGAAGTTCTTCGCGGGCGAGGAGCTGACGACCGCCGAGATCGAGATGGGCCTTCGCAAGGGCTGCCTCGCGCGCACGATCATTCCGGCCTTCTGCGGCACGGCGTTCAAGGACAAGGGCATCCAGCCGATGCTCGACGGCGTCTGCAAGTATCTGCCGTCTCCGCTTGACGCGGGCGCGGCCGTCTCGGCCGACGATCCGAACCAGAGGCGCGAGGTCTCCGACACGGAGCCGTTCTGCGGCCTTGCGTTCAAGATCATGAACGATCCGAAGTCCGGCGGCAAGATCACCTTCGTCCGCGTCTATTCGGGCACGCTGAAGCTCGGCGCCGAGCTCTTTGACTCGACGCTCGGCCGCGAGCAGCGCATCTCCCGCCTCTTCCGCATGCACGCCGCCAAGCAGGAGCCTCTCGAAGAAGCGCACGCCGGCGACATCGTCGCGTGCGTCGGTCTCACCGAGACCCGCACGGGCGACACGATCTGCGATCCGGAGCACCCCATCACCCTCGAGTCCATCGACTTCCCGGCGCCGGTCATTTCGGTCGCCGTCAAGCCGAAATCGCGCGGCGACAACGAGAAGCTGGGCGTCGCGCTCCACGCGCTCGCGATGGAAGACCCGACCTTCGTCGTTACCTTCGACCAGGAGACCTCCGAGACGATCATCGCCGGCATGGGCGAGCTCTATCTCGAGGTCATCGTCGACCGCCTCAAACGCGAGTTCAACGTCGACTGCGACGTCGGCGCCCCGCAGGTCGCGTACCGCGAGACGATCACGGAAGCGGTCGACAACGAGTACAAGCACGTCAAGCAGTCGGGCGGCCGCGGCCAGTACGCGCACGTCTGCCTGAAGCTGGCGCCTCAGGAACCCGGCAAGGGCTTCGAGTTCGTCAACGACGTCAAGGGCGGCGTGATTCCGACCGAGTACATTCCGGCGGTCGAGAAGGGCGTCAAGAAGGCGCTCGAGGCCGGTCCGCTCGCGGGCTTCCCGGTCGTGGACGTCAAGGCGTCGGTCTACTTCGGCTCCTATCACGAAGTCGACTCGAACGAATTCGCGTTCATCACCTGCGCGATGCAGTGCTTCAAGCAGGCGTTCATGAAGGCGAAGCCGCAGCTTCTCGAGCCGATGATGAACGTCGAGGTCGTCGTCCCGGAGCAGTACATGGGCGCCGCCAACGGCTCCATCAACCAGCGCCGCGGACGCATCGAAGGGATGGAGGACCGTGCCGGAGTCAAGCTCCTCAAGGCGACGGTTCCGCTGGGCGAGATGTTCGGCTACTCCAACGCCATCCGCACGGTCACCCAGGGCCGCGGAAGCTTCACGATGATCTTCAAGCAGTACGAGGCCGTTCCGAAGGGCATCGCGCAGACGGTCATCGAGAATCGCATCAAGGAAGGCAAGGTCCGTCCGATGTCCGCCGACTGAGCGGATTCCGGAAACAGGACAAAACGGGAACCGCGGCGGCTTCGCCGCGGTTCTTTTTTGGTATAATACGGCCATGGACAACAAGGTTCTGGACAGCAAGCTGATCATCGATGCGTCGCGGCTCGACCCCGAGGGCGAGGAGCTCGAGGGCGAGGTCGAGTGCGTGAACCTCGACGAGGAATTCGTGAAGAGCTTCGGAGGAATCCGTTACCGGCTGACGGCGCAGGTCTTCGGAAACGAGCTTTTGGTCCGCGGGAGCCTCGAGCAGGACTTCGATCTTGTCTGCAGCCGCTGCGGCAAGGACTTTGACGACACCGTCAAGGTGGACGACTTCGCATTCTCCGTTGAAACCGACGAGAAATCGCCTGAAGTCGATTTGACTGAAGAGCTCAGAGAGAGTATAATACTCGCCTTACCGACATACCCGGCCTGTGACGAGGCCTGTCCGGGAATCGAGCGGAAGGCCGAGATGCCGTCCGACGATCGGTGGAATGCGCTCGATCATTTGAAATAGAAGGAGATAAAGACCATGGCAATGCCCAAACACAAGGTTTCGAAGATGAAGAAGCGCGAGCGCGTCGCGTCTCTCGAGAAGCCGATTCTCGCGCAAGTCGGCACCTGCCCCGCGTGCGGAGCAGTCGTGCGTTCGCACCGTGCGTGCACGAAGTGCGGAACCTACAAAGGCCGCAAAGTCGTCGCCGCCAACTGATTGCCTTCAAAGGGAGGGATCCGGATGACGCGAATTGCCCTTGATGCGATGGGCGGAGACTACGCGCCCGGCGAGATTGTCGTCGGGGCAGTAGAGGCCGCAGCCGGCATTCCGGACGTGAAGGTCATCCTGGTCGGCCAGATGGCCGCGATCCAGGCTGAGCTCGAGAAGCTTGACAAAAATCTTAAGGTCACGTCGCAGATGTGTCTGGAGCGAGGCACGCTTGAAATCGTGCATGCGCCCCAGATCGCGGAGATGGAGGAGAGTCCCGTCGACGCGGTCAAGAAGAAAAAGGACTGCTCGATCAATGTCGCGATGCGTCTCGTGAAGGACGGCCGGGCGGATGTCTTCGTCTCGGCCGGAAATTCCGGCGCCGTCGCGACCAGCGCGATCCTGATCCTCGGCCGGATACCAGGCGTCAAGCGCCCGGCGATCGCGACCGTGCTCCCGACGCGCACGCCGCGCCGTCCGATCCTCCTCTTGGACGCGGGAGCCAACATGGACTGCCGTCCCGAGTGGCTCGTGCAGTTTGCGATCATGGGCAACGCCTATTCGAGGGCGGTCCTGAAGCGCACGACGCCGTCCGTCGGTCTCATCTCGATCGGCACCGAGGACTGCAAGGGCAACGAGATGACGAAGGAGACGTTCCCGCTTCTCAAGCAGGTGAAGGACATCAACTTCGTCGGCAACATCGAAGGCAAGGACCTCTACAAGGGACAGATGGACGTCGCCGTGTGCGACGGATTCGTCGGAAACGTCCTCCTCAAGACGACCGAGTCGATCGCGAAGGCCATCAGCTATTGGCTGAAGCGAGAGTGCTTCCGAGGGCCTTTCCGCGTCCTCGGCGCGCTCCTGCTCAAGGGCGCGTTCCGCTCGCTCAAGACCCAGCTTGACCCCGAGATCTACGGCGGTGCGCCTCTCCTGGGCGTTCCCGGAACGGTGATCATCACGCACGGCAGCTCCTCCCACAAGGCCATTTACTATGCCGTCAAAGCCGGCGTCGCCGCGGCGACCAACGACGTGTCGGGTCTCATTGCCAAGGCAGTCGCCGAACACGCCGAGGGACACAACGGGAAATGAGCGATTACAATTTCTCCGCCATTGAGAAGAAGTGGCAGAAATACTGGCTTTCGAACAAGACTTTCAAGACGGATTCCGCGGGCAAGGGCGAGAAGTTCTATTGCCTTGACATGTTCCCTTATCCGTCCGGCGCCGGACTTCACGTCGGCCATCCCGAAGGGTACACGGCAACGGACATCCTGTGCCGCTACAAGCGCATGAAGGGCTTCAACGTCCTTCATCCGATGGGCTGGGACGCGTTCGGCCTTCCCGCCGAGCAGTACGCCGTCGAAACCGGCACCCATCCCGCGGTCACGACTCAGAAGAACGTCGACCGCTTCCGCGAGCAGATCCGCGCGCTGGGCTTCTCCTATGACTGGGACCGCGAGGTGAACACCACCGATCCCAAGTACTACAAGTGGACGCAGTGGATCTTCGAGCAGCTCTACAAGAAGGGGCTCGCCTACGTCGCCGAGGTCCCGGTCAACTGGTGCCCGGCCCTTGGGACGGTGCTGGCGAACGAAGAAGTCATCGACGGACGGTCCGAGCGCGGCAACCATCCCGTCGTCCGCAAGCCGATGCGCCAGTGGATGCTGAAGATCACCGAGTACGCCGAACGTCTCCTCGCGGGACTCGACACGCTCGACTGGTCCGAGGGCATCAAGGAAATGCAGCGCAACTGGATCGGCAAGTCCACCGGCGCGCTCGTCGACTTCAAGGCCACGGCCGGCGACGTCATCACCGTCTACACCACCCGCTGCGACACCCTGTTCGGCGCGACCTACATGGTCCTCTCGCCCGAGCATCCTCTGATTTCCACATGGCTCGCGTCCGGTGCGATTGCGAACGGCGAAGCCGTCCGCTTGTACCAGAAGAAGGCCGCCCTCAAGAGCGATCTCGAGCGCACCGAACTCAACAAGGAGAAGACGGGCGTCCGTCTCGAGGGCGTCGCCGGCGTCAATCCGGTCAACGGCGCCGAGATTCCGATCTTCATCTCCGATTACGTCCTCGCGACCTACGGCACCGGCGCCATCATGGCGGTGCCGGCCCATGACGAGCGCGACTTCGATTTCGCCAAGGTCTTCGGCCTGCCGATCGTGCAGGTCGTCGCTCCGGCCGACAGCGAGGCGGCGAAGTCCGCGTCGCCGGATCCGGTTTCCTACGCCGGCGCCGCGGCCTTCACCGACATCGCCGCCGGCGTGATGGTGTCTTCGGGCTTCCTCACCGGGCTCTCCGTCGACGAGGCCCGCGTCCAGATGATCGCGTGGCTCGAAGAAAAGGGCCTTGGCGCGGCCAAGACCCAGTACAAGCTCCGCGACTGGCTGTTCTCGCGCCAGCGCTACTGGGGCGAGCCGTTCCCGGTGATTCACTGGGAGGACGGCACCCAGACGCTCGTTCCCGAGGAGGACCTGCCGCTGACGCTCCCGGAGCTGGCGGACTACAAGCCGACCGGAACCGGAGAGCCGCCGCTCGCAAAGGCGACGGACTGGCTGAACGTCGTCGACCCCAAGACCGGCATGAAGGGGGTCCGCGAGACGAACACGATGCCCCAATGGGCCGGCAGCTGCTGGTACTATCTGCGCTACATCGATCCGAACAACGACAGCGCGTTCGCGGATCCGGAGCTCCTGAAGAAGTGGCTCCCCGTCGACCTCTACGTCGGCGGCGCCGAGCACGCGGTCCTGCATCTGCTCTACAGCCGCTTCTGGCATCTCGTCCTGTTCGATCTCGGGCTCGTTCCAACGCCGGAGCCCTACCGCCGCCTCGTCAACCAGGGAATGATCCTCGGCATGGCGTACAAGAACCAGCGGGGCGTGCTGATCCCCAAGGACCAGGTGACGTGGACGGACGGCAAGCCGTTCGGACCGAAGGAGCTTGACGGAGACCCCGCCGATCTCGAGGAGCTCAGCGAGATCCCGGCCAAGATGTCGAAGTCGCTCAAGAACGTCGTCAACCCCGATGACGTCATACGCGACTACGGCGCCGATTCGCTCCGCCTCTACGAGATGTTCATGGGCCCTCTGCAGGCGGTCAAGCCGTGGTCGACGAAAGGCGTCGAGGGCGTCCACCGCTTCCTGAAGCGCGCAAACCGGCTCGTCACCGAGACCGCGGTCGCGGACCGTGAGATGACCAAGGCCGAGGCCAAGTCGCTGAATACGATGGTCAAGAAGGTCGGCGAAGACCTCGAGTCGATGAATTTCAACACCGGCATTTCCGCAATGATGGTCTGCGTCAACGATGCGGAGGAGTTCGCGAAGGCCGGCGGACTGCCGAAGGAGTTCCTTGAGAAGTTCGTCCTCTGTCTCTCGCCGTTCGCGCCGCATCTGGGCGAGGAGCTCTGGCAGTTTCTCGGACACGACACGACGCTCGCGTACGAGCCCTGGCCGGTCTACGACGTCCGGGCCCTTGTCGAGGACGAAATCGAGATTCCGGTCCAGGTCCTCGGCAAGCTCCGCGGGCGCATCACGGTGCCGCTCGCGGCGACGCCCGAGGACATGGAAAAGGCCGCCAAGGCCGATCCCGACGTTGCGAAGTTCCTCGCGGGGAAGACGATCGTGAAGGTCATCGCCGTGCCGAAGCGCATGGTGAACTTCGTCGTTCGCTAATCCCTGTCCTTGTGGTATAATCCGCGATATGAGGTCCCTCTCGGTCTTGTGGCTGCACAAATCCGCGCCTGGTGACGCGAAGGACGTGCCCCTTGTTGAATACGGGCTCTCCGACGCGTTTCGGGAGTTCTGCCACGATGCCTTCAACGTCCGGATGCCGCTCGAGTATCCGCCGCTGAAACTTCGCACCGTCGGCGTTGCGGACGAGCTGCCGCAGGCGCTCTTTGAAGGCGGCGACCCCCGCAAGGGAATGACCGAGTGCGGGCGCGACGTGTGCCTGTTCCTCGTGGACGACTCGATGATGTCCCTCCATGTCGACGGAATTTCCCTCTCCGAGTGGCTCAAGACCTACATCCCCGCCGTTCCCAAGATCGCGGTGACCTGGCCCGGGCGCAAGGCGGTGACGCTTCCGACGCGACGCTGGGCCAAGAAGCCGATCCAGGTGCTCCGCCATCCCGAGCGGCACCGCGAGCGACTCGTCCATCTCTTCAAGTCGTTCTGGCTGCCGCGGTTTTGGTACGCGATGAAGCAGTACGTCCAGGTCAAGGCCGGCAAGAGCTGGCACACGCCCGGGCACAACGGCGGCAACGCCTTCGCGAGCTCGCCGTTTCTCGCGGGCTTTCACGAGGCTTTCGGGTCGATGATCTTCCGGGCGGACCTCTCGGTGTCCGTCGAGTCGCTCGGAGACCTCTCCTCGCCCGAGGTGCATACGCCGCTTTCCGAGGCGCAGAAGCTCTCCTCCGAGATTTTCGGCACCGCGCTCAGCTCGTACATCACCAACGGCTCGTCGACTTCGAACAAGGCGATGCTGATGACGCTCCTGAAGCCGGGCGAGACCGTGCTCGTGGACCGCAACTGCCACAAGTCGGTCCATCACGCGATCGTCATGTCCGGTGCCGTCCCGCGCTACCTGCCGAGCCGCTGGAACGGTCGACTCGGGGTGTGGGGCCCGGTGTCGCTCGAGGACATCGAACGCGCGCTTCGCGAGGCGCCGGTCCGTCCGCGGCTTCTCGTCCTGACGACCTGCACCTACGAAGGCGTCCTGTATCCGGTCTGGGAGGTCAGCCGGCTCTGCGAGCAGGCGGGAGTCCTCTTCTATGCGGACGAGGCGTGGGCGGCCTATCTCAATTTCCATCCCTTCTATACGCGCGAGGACGCGGAGTCGGACGTCACCCGCCGCTACAACGCCGTCAACGAGATGACCGGCGCCCACTTCGCCGTGCAGTCGACGCACAAGACGCTTGCGGCGTTCTCGCAGGCGTCGATGATCCATGTCTCGACCCGGTTCAAGGCGCTGCTGGAGGACGACGCGTCGCCGCAGTTCCGGTGGCTCCGCAAGCGTTTCTCGCTGCACGGCCACGGCTCCTGGGAGAAATTCACCCATGACCTTCGAGAGTTCCTGCGCTACTGGCACTCGACCTCGCCGAACTATCCCTTCCTCGCGACCCTGGACATCTCGGGCGTCGACATGCGGCTCGAGGGCATGAAACTCATCGACGAACGCCTCAAATGGGTTTCGGAGTTCAAGGCGCGTGTCGCGGCGGCCTGCAAGCGTCCGGAGGACGAGTGTTTCGCGACGCTCGAGGACATCGCCGGCGGCGGCGCCGACTGGGCGGACGAGGGCTATCTCAAGGATCCGCTCAAGCTTGTCCTGATGCTCCGGAGCCCGACGGCCTGCATGGCCTTCAAAAAGGCGCTTCGGAAGTCCCACGTCCAGTGGGAGAAGTCGACGGCGGTGACCATTCTCTTCCTGGTGACCTCGGGTACGGTGGAGACGCACTTCGAGGACCTCTTCCGCGTGTGCCGGCTCAACCGCCAGCTGATCGGGCGTCCGACGGCGGGGGCCGGGTCGACGACGGTGAACCAGGCGGTGGCGGGCCAGCCGGTCGTGCTGCCGCACGACGCGGCGCTTTGCGACGGCGAACTCGTGACGATCCAGGAGTCGGTCGGACGCATCGCCTCGCAGTTCCTCGTGCCGTATCCGCCGGGCATCCCGGTGTTCATTCCGGGCCTCAGGATCACGGCCGCGATGGTGCGGCTCGTCGAAGGCGTCATCGCGTCCGACGGACCGTCCGCCGTTCACGGGCTCTTTTGCCGCGGCGGGCACGCCCCGTATTGCGTCGAGGTGCTGAACCGTGACGAGGAGCATCGGTTCGTAGGCTGATTTCAGAACAGTAAATGATATAATAGGGGCATGGCAAGCATCAAGTTCATGAAGGTGAAGGGGACGTGGCGCGAGGTCGCGGACGCGGCGCGCACGACGATCCGGAGGGACGAGGGCACCGGCGAGCCGAGCTCGAAGTGGAAGAAGCGCATCCTGATCGCGGAGCATTCCCCGGTCCGCAAGCTTTGCTTCAACTGGAAGTGGCTCGACCTTCCGTACTGGGTCTCGGTTCACATCGTCCGCCACAAATACGGCATCGAGCACTTCGTCTCGACCCAGCGCACCGACCGCACGGGAGTCGCGCGCGACGCGAACCGCCAGGACGCGCCGGTGATGCACGAGTGCTTCGCCAATGCCCAGTCCGTCATGTTCATTTCCCGCCGCCGGCTCTGCGGCCAGGCAAGTCCGGAAACCCGTGCCGCCTGGAAGCTTGTGATCGACGAAATCGCGAAGAAGGAGCCGGAAGTGGCGGCCTGTTGCGTCCCGGAATGCGTTTACCGGGGCTTTTGCCCCGAATTCAAGCCCTGCGGCTACTGCGACACCCTGGCGTATAAAAAAGCGGTCAAAGCCTACCGCGAAGTGAAATAATTTGCTATAATACGCGCTTCTTAACGGAGATATTGCACTGATGAACAGCGAACTTTTGAAGAAGGCCCACGAGAGGATCCCCTCCACCCCGGTTCTCGTGAATCTCATTTCCATGCGCGAGCGCGAGCTCATCAACGGCTCGAAGCCGCTCGTGAGGCCGCTGTCGCTTGACGAGGACAAGTGCGACGTCGCGCTGCGCGAGGTCGCCGAGGGCAAGCTGATCGCCGAGATTGACTTTGACGCCATCGCCAAGGCCGAGGATGCCAAGACGAAGTGGAACGCGAAGCACATGAACGTGAATTCGCTGTTCGCGGACTGATGTCCGAAAAGAAGTTCAATCCGGTCTTCGCCGAGAACCGCAAGGCGAGACATGATTATACCGTGCTCGAGAGCCTCGAGTGCGGTATTCAACTTTCGGGGACCGAGGTCAAATCCGTCCGTCACGGCGAGATTTCGCTGGCGGGCGGCTACGGGGCGGTCTTGCGCGGCGAACTTTGGCTTGTCGGAGTCGACATCGCCGCCTACAAGTTCGGCAACCGGTTCAACCACGAGCCAAAGTCGATGCGCAAGCTTCTCGTCCATGCCAAGGAGGTCCGCGAGCTCCAGCTCAAGACGGAGGCGAAGGGACTCACCCTGGTTCCTCTCAAGGTCTACCTCAAGCACGGAAGGGTCAAGGTCGAGCTCGGCATCTGCCGCGGCAAGGCCCTCCACGACAAGCGCGACGCCCTCAAGAAGAAGGCTCTCAAGCGCGACCTTGAAAGAGATGCCTGATTTTTGATATAATTTCCAAGTTATTTTAGAATAAGGAGCTAGTGATAATATGTCGATGATGAAGGGGTTCTCGAACGTGTTCCGCATTCCGGAGCTACGCAAGAAGATTTTGATCACACTCGGATTGGTGTTCGTCAGCCGTCTCATCTCCCAGATTCCGCTGCCCGGCGTCGATCTGGTGGAGCTGGCCAATCTCAAGTCGTCCGCCCAGACCGACATCTTCAACTGGCTCGAGACGTTCACCGGCGGCGCGCTCGGACAGTGCGCCATCGGCTTCCTCTCGATCTGGCCCTACATCTCGGCGCAGATCGTGATTCAGCTCCTGGGATCGGTCATCCCGGCGCTTGAGAAGCTGAAGAAAGAAGGCGAGTCGGGACGCCAGCAGCTCGCCCAGATCACCCGTTACCTCACGATCGCGCTCTGCGTCGTGCAGGCCTGGGGCATCGCCACCGTCATTTCGATGCCGGGACTCGGCATGAACCTCGGCTCCGGCGGGCATGCGCTTCAGCTCGTCGCCCATCCGGGCCTCGGGTTCCACCTGATGACGGTGATCGCCATGACCACGGCGTCCCTGTTCGTGATGTGGATCGCCGACCAGATGACCACGTTCGGCATCGGAAACGGCGCATCGCTGATCATCATGATCAACATCACCTCCCGCCTGCCGCAGGCCCTCGTCAGCTCCTGGGAGCGCTACGTCGGCATCAACGGCGCCGCCCCGACCGCCCCGATCGCCGAGCTTCCGGTCATGATCGTCTTCTTCATCATGGTCGTCATGGGCACGGTGATGCTGACCCAGGGCGTCCGCAAGGTGGCGATCCACACGACGCGCCGCAGCGTCGTGGGCGGAAACACCTATGGCATGCAGCAGACGTTCATGCCGCTCCGCGTCAACTACACGGGCGTCATGCCGATCATCTTCGCGCAGCCGCTCATCCAGATCCCGGCCGCGCTGATCAAGCGGATGACCGATGCGACGTCGAGCGGCATCTCGGGCTCCCTCTACCGCTTCGCCGATGCGCTCACCGGCACGACGCCTCTTCATTTCTGCGTGTACGCGATCATGATCATGTTCTTCGCATTTTTCTGGGTGGCGACGCAGTTCAACGCGATCGACATCTCCGAGAACCTCAAGAAGGACGGCAGTTACGTCCCGGGCATCCGTCCCGGACGCGCCACCGCCGAATATCTCGATGACCTGATGACGAAGATCACCCTGATCGGCGGAACCGGTCTTCTGATCGTCGCTCTGACGCCCGAGCTGCTCATGGGCTGGATGAACATCCCGTGGCCGATCGCCTCCTTCTTCGGCGGCACGTCCCTCCTCATCATCGTCGGCGTGGCGCTCGACACGCTGCGCATCATGGAGTCGCATCTCCTGGTCCGCAAGTACGAGGGCTTCCTTTCGCACGGCTCGCTCCGCGGCCGTGGCGGGATGTGAACCTCCTCTCGCATGACAGCGGGCCGTTCTGGCAGTTCGTCAAGTATGGCGTAATCGGCGTCCTGGCGACCTGCGTTCAGCTCGCGGGCTTCTACGCCCTCGCGGCGACATGCCTCAAATGCCTCACCCCCGACGACTGGGCGGTGAGGTTTCTCGGTTTCGGGTCCTTTTCGTTCACGGGAGAAGAGCCTTGGTACGCTGCGCGCTGGTTTCTCGCCGCCGCCGCGACTGCGGTCGGATTCACGATCGCCAACGTCTTCTGCTGGCTGATGAACCGCCGTTTCGTCTTCCGTCCGGGGAAATTCCGCTGGTATGTGGAGTTCGGAATGTTTTACGGTGCCGCCGCCGTGGCGACGGCGATTGCGCTGACGGTCCAGAGCGTGCTCATCCGATCCTTCGGGATGATGACCTCGGCGGCCGCGATCATCGAGGTTCTCGTCTCCTTCCTGGTCAATTTTTTCGCACGGAAATTCTTCATTTTCAAGGGATGATTTGATATAATCTTCCCTAGTATGCGGAGTCAAGCCTTTTTCTCACTCTTCCTGCCGGCGGTATTGGCCTTCGGGCCCTGCGGCGGTTCTGTCGATGGCGACGCTGTCGCCAAATCCGAAACGAATGCAGTCGCTGTGGTCGAAGGAGATCCCGTCGCCGCCGAGTCTGAAGCCGATGTCGTCGCCGCAGACGACGGTGCTGCCATGCTCGATGCGCCCGATGCGCCCGCGCAGATTCTCGTTTCCGATGCCGTGGACGCGGCGACGCTTTCGAACGCCGTCATCATCGCTTCTGCCGCAGCGGCCGCCCAGGAAAAGGTCCGCCTCGAGTTCGACGCCGCCCGCCTCCGCGAGGCCGAGGCGAAGGCCGAGGAGTCCCTTTCCCGCCGCCGCATCGCCACGAAAACCTTCCGTCTTTCCAATGTCTCCGCCGAGGAAGTCGCCGAAAAGCTGAACTCGATGTGGCCCGGCGATTTCGGCATCGCATGGAAGATCAGCAGGATGGCGGTCGCGTTCCCCGATTCCAACGCGCTCATGATCACAGCTCCGTCCGCGATCCTCGAGGCCTGCGAGCGGACGATCCGCGAACTCGACGTCGAGCCGAAGCAAGTCTACATCGAGGCCCGGTTCGTGGAGCTTTCGAACAACGCCTCTCACAAGCTCGGCATCGACTGGCAGATGCTGGACGGCATGAAGGGGTCGATGTCCCTTGACGCCGGACTCAACAAGCGGGAATTCGACGGCATCAAGGAATACGCGGCAAAGGAAGATACCTATACGCTCGACAATTCGGTCGGCAAATCGAGCGCCGACCTGTCGTATGTCAATGCGACGCTGGGCATGGACCAGCTCTACATCATCCTCCGGGCCCTCGAGTCCAGCGAGGACGCGCGGACATTCTCCAATCCGAAGATCATCGTGACCTCGGGACGCAAGGCGACGGTCGACATGACGACCAAGTATCCGAACGTCAAGATCTCCGCCAAGCGCACGACCAACAGCGGGAACATCTCAATCGACCTCGACATGCAGATGGCCGAGATTCCCGGCGAGGACAAGATGATGTTCGCGAAAGAGTCCTTTTTCAGCTGGGGCATCTCGCTCGACGTGACGCCGCGCATCGGCACGAACGGACTCATCAACGTCCAGATCGTCCCGACGATCTCCTCCCAGAGCGGATGGGTCGAAGCCGGGACCAGCGGCGGCGAGGCCGAAGCGAGCGAAACCATCTCCGCGAAATACCCGATCATCGACGTCCAGCGGCTCGTGACCGAGTTCAACATGTCGAGCGAGACCACCGCCGTCATCGGCGGGCTGTCCCGAACGGTCGAGACGCAGAAGGACAACGGCATCCCGTTTCTGCGCGACCTCTGGTTGGTCGGTCCCCGGCTCTTCGGATCCAAGGTCCGGATCAAGGAGCAGAAGGAGATCATCGTGTTCGTGACCGTCGGATTCGTCGATCCGAAGCACATTTCCAAAGACGCCGGGCTTCCGAAGAACGCCGTGCTCGGGCGCCAGTACACCGACGACTTCCGCCGCGAGCCCGGCGACCGTGCGCGCATCCGCGACGAAGGCGTCCGGTCGCTCGACATCCGTCCGCTTGAGGAACAGTATGCCAACCCGCGGAGCACCGAAAAGGCCGCCACCGTGGGAGAGCGGCTCACGTCCCCGTTTGTCTACGAAAAAGAAAGGACCAAATGAAGACAATTACCCTGCTCGCCGCGGCGCTCGTCGCCTGCGCTGCTTCGGCCGACAAGGTTGTTCTCAAGTCCGGCTCGTTCCTGACCGGTACGGCCGGAACCCTTCAGGGGGACGTCCTCACGTTCGACTCGGAAGACCTCGGGACGGTTTCCGTCAAGGTCGCGAACATCGTCTCGCTCGAGTCGGACCGCAAGCATGTCGTCCAGTATGCCGACAACCGCCGCGTCGAAGCGTTGGTCACGGTGTCGAACGGCGTCTACATGACCGAGAGCGGCCCGATGGACATGACAGAGGTCAAGGCGCTCGATCCGGGAGTGGAAAAGTGGCATGGATCGGCCAACGTCGCTTTCCAGTCCAGCCGCGGCAACACCTACCAGAACTCGGCGACGCTCCTTGCGAACGTCAGCCGCCGCTGGGACTTCGACCGCTTCAACGCCAACTTCGGATACTACACCTCCGAGACGGGGACGTCCAAGGACTCGAAGGAGAAGACGACCGACCGCTGGGAGATTGAGGGTCAGCATGACCACTTCTGGAGCCCCGCGTTCTATACCTACGAGAACGCCCGATACGAGGAAGACGAGATCGCCGGGCTCGACTCGCGCATCCGCCTCGGCCTCGGCGGCGGCTACCAGTGGCTCGACAACAGGAAGTTCGACAGGACCGGAACCTGGAGCTTCAGCCAGGAGGCCGGCGTCGCGTGGATCTCGAACGACTATCGCGTCAGGGATTCGTCGGCGGACGAGAGCTATGCCTCTCCGCGCTATGCGCACCATCTCAAGTATCTTCCCAAGTGGAATCCCGGCGTCGAGGGCTTCCACAACCTCGAGTACTATCCTCAGCTCGAGGACTTCGAGAACTACCTCATGAGGGCGGACATCGGCTTCACCACGAAGATCGTCTTGAGCCTGGATCTGCTGGCCAAGATCGAATGGGACTACAATTCGCGTCCGTCCGTCGGACGCAAGTCGAGCGACGTCCGTTATATCGTCGGCCTCGGCTACAAGTGGTGACGGGACTGGTCCGCTCGAAGGCAAGAGGGTCGGGAAGTTGAAGATCGCACTGGCATATCCTCCGATGCGGAGCGAGAAGGGAGTCGCCCTCCTCACGCAGAACCGCCAGTTCCAGTGGTTCTCGCATCCGACCTACATCTTCCCCGTCGTTCCCGCCACTGCCGCGACGATGATCAAGAAGGCGGGACACGAGGTGCTCTTCCTCGACGGCATCGCCGCCGAGCTTTCCGAGGCCGAGTTCGAGCGCCGTCTCGCCGACTTCCGCCCGGACTTCGTCGTCCTCGAGACGAAGACTCCCGTTGTCAAGCGCCATTGGGCGTGGATCGACGCCCACGGCTACCGGACGGTTCTCGTCGGCGACCACGTCACCGCGCTTCCGGAGGAGTCGCTCGCGGCCTGCAAGGTGCATGCGGTCATTCCCGGGGGGGACTGGGACTACGGGCTTCTCGACTTCATCGCCGCGGGCTGCCCCGCCGGCGTCCGTCCGTTCGCGCTGCGCGACTCGATCGCGGACGCGCCCTGGATCGACCGTGACCTCGTCCACTGGGAGCTCTATGCGAAGAAGAACGGCAACTTCCGCCGCACGCCTGGGACGTACATCATGTCCGGACGCGACTGCTGGCACGGGAAGTGCACCTTCTGCAGCTGGACTACGCTCTATCCGCGCTACCGCGTCCGCAACGCCGTCGACGTCGTCGACGAGATCGAGATGCTGGTGACGAAGTACGGCGTGAAGGAGATCATGGACGACTCCGGCTCCTTCCCCGTCGGCGGCTGGCTCACGACGTTCTGCGAGGAGATGATCCGGCGCGGACTCCCGAAGAAGGTGCGCATCGACTGCAACATGCGGTTCGGACGCCTGACCTCCGACGACTACCGCCTGATGCGCCGCGCGGGATTCCAGTTCGTCCTCTTCGGCGTCGAGTCCGCCAACCAGGTGACGCTCGACCGGTTCTGCAAGGCGCTCAAGGTCGAGGACGTCGTCGCCGGCGCGCAGGCCGCGACCGAAGCCGGACTCGACGTTCACCTCACCTTCATGTTCGGCCACGCCTGGGAGGGCCCCGAGGAAATCGCGAACACCGTCCGCCTCGCGCGGAACCTGCTCGCGAAGGGCTGGGCGAAGACGCTCCAGTGCACGCTCACGATTCCGTATCCGGGAACGCCCCTCTTCAAGGAGCTCCAGGCGGCCGACGGGCTCACGACGCTCGACTGGGACGAGTACGACATGCGCCGTGCGATTACCAAGACTCCGCTCGTCGCCGAAGAAGAGATCAAGCGCGCCATCCGCGAGGTCTACCGCGGATTTCTCCAGCCTGCCGCGCTGTGGCACGTCTTCCGCCGCAACCTCTTCGACCTCAAGTTCTACTGGCGCGGCCTCGGCTACCTGTTCGGACATCTCCTCGATTTCAAGGGCGCCAAGTCATGAGAAAGACATCTTCGACATTCCGTGCGGTGATCCTGGCGGGCGGAAGCGGCGAGCGCTTCTGGCCCCTTTCGACGCCGTCGCACCCGAAGCAGTTCCTCCGGGTCTTCGGCGGCGAGAGCCTGCTCCGGCAGAGTGTCTCGCGCCTCAGGGGACTCGTCGCCCCGGAGGACGTCTTCGTCGTCACCTCGAAGGACCTGGTCCGCGCGACGCGCCGCGAGCTCCCCGAAGTTCCCGCGAAGAACATCGTGGGCGAGCCGATGCGCCGCGACACCGGCGCCGCCATCGCCACGGGCGTCTCCGTCGCCGGGCGGCCGGGCGACGTCCTCGGCTTCTTTTCGAGCGACCAGATGGTCATGGACCCGGCGGCGTTCCGCAAGACCGTCAGGACGGCGATCGCGGCCGCGCGGCGGAAGTCCGTCATCGTGACGCTCGGAATCCGGCCGGACTATCCCGCCACCTGCTTCGGCTATGTCGACCCGAAGTCGAAGACCTTCGTCGAGAAGCCTGATCTCCGGAAGGCGAAGTCGTACCTGAAGAAGGGCTATCTCTGGAACGCCGGCATGTTCATCGCGACGGCCGAGACCTTTCGCGGCGCGTTCGCCGCGCACGCGCCGGCGCTCGTCGACGTGAAGCTCTCGGACTACCCGTCCCTTCCCAGGATCAGCTTCGACTACGCGGTCATGGAGCGCGCGGAGAACGTCGAGGTGGTGCCGGGCGACTTCGGCTGGGACGACGTGGGCAGCTACGGCGCGTTCGACAAGTACTTTCCCCACGACCGCGACGGTAACGTCCGCGAAGGGCCCTGCACCGCGGTCGAGTCGGAGGGCAACATCTGCGTCGCGCGCTCGGCCCGCATTTCGCTGCTAGGGGTCAGGAATCTCGTCGTCGTGACGACGCCGGACTACGTCCTCGTGGCGGACAAGGCGCGCATCTCGGACATGAAGAAGCTGTTTCTGTGAAGCGCAAGTACAAAGTCGTGATCGCCTATGACGGCACCGCGTACTCCGGATGGCAATATCAGGAGAACGCCTTGGGCATCCAGCAGGTCGTCGAGGAGGTGCTCGCCTATCTCGACCGCGCGCCCGTGCGGATCTTCGGCTCGTCCCGGACGGACGCCGGCGTGCATGCGAACGGCTTTGTGGGGCACTTCGAGCTCACTCAGCCGATTCCGCCGAAGAACCTCGTCCGCGCGATGAACTCCCGCCTTCCCGAGGCCGTCCGAATCCTCAGGGCTTCCTATGCGAAGGCCGACTTCGACGCGCGGCTTTCCGCGAAGGGCAAGGAGTACCGGTATCAGCTCTATCAGTCGGACATCCTGCCGCCGCACCTCGCTCCCTATTGGACGTTCTGCCACCGTCCGCTCGACCTCAAGGACATGCAGAAGGCGGCGTCCTATTTCGTCGGCAAGCACGATTTCGTCTCGTTCGCCGCGAATCCCGACCGCGAGCTCGACTCGACCGTCCGCTCGGTCTTCAGCTTCGAGGTCAAGAAGTCCGGACACCGTCACTCCTTCGTCGTCAGGGGGGACGGCTTCCTCTACAAGCAAGTCCGCTCGATGGTCGGCTTCCTCATCTCCGTCGGCAAGGGCAACGAACGCCCCGAAGCCGTCCGCGAGCTTCTCGAGGCCAGGGCCCCTCGGACGGCCCGCGTCGAAACGGCCCCCGCGCGCGGGCTCTTCCTCCATCGCGTCTTCTACTGAAAACTTTCCAACCTTACAACATTCCAAGTCTCATCATGCTCTATTATCTCGCAGGCTTTCTCAAGCAGTTCTGGGGTCCGTTCCGCCTTCTCCAGTCTCATGCGGTTCTCCTTGCCGGAGGCACCTTTCTCGCGGCTCTGCTGACATGGGTCCTCCTGCCGCGGCTGTGGAACCGGCTGCCGCGGGACCGCGGCAAGGCGCTCCTGAAGGACTTGGGCGGAATGAAGTCGGAAGGCAAGCCGACCGGCACCGGGCTGATCGTCACCCTGATCGCGCTTCCCGTGATCCTTCTCTTCGCGCCGCTCGCGCCGTGGGATCTTGCGGCGGTTGCCGCGCTTTACGCCGCGATGCTCTTCGGCTACCTGGACGACCGCAGTCTCGAGCCGTGGGGAGAACTCAGGAAGGGTCTCCTCGATCTGCTCGTGTCCGCGGCCATTGCGTTCTTCATCTTCGAGGGGCATTCCGAGACCGTCAATCCCGAGACTGGCGCTGCGATCGGGTATCGTGCGATGGTCGTGTGGCTTCCGTTCGTGAAGGGGGTTTTCCTGATCCCGGGCTGGGCCTACGTTCCAGGCGCCGCGTTTCTCCTCTGGTTCACGATGAACGCGACGAACTGCTCCGACGGAGTGGACGGGCTCGCCGGCGCGCTGACGGTCATCACCCTCGTCATGCTCGCGGTGATCCTCTACATCGTCGTCGGCTACCGTCCGGTCGCGCACTACTTTCTCCTGCCGGTCTACGCCGAGGCGGCCCGCTGGGCGATCGTCGCGATGATCGTCGCCGGCGCGTTCGGCGGCTACCTCTGGTTCAACGCCGAGCCCTCGAAGATCCTGATGGGCGACGCGGGGAGCCGTTTTCTCGGCATCCTCGTCGCAACCGCGTCGCTGATGACCGGAAATCCGCTCCTCGTCCTCGCGCTCGCACCGATCGTGCTCGTCAACGGAGGCGGGGGCCTGGGCAAGCTCGTGCTGCTGCGTGTCGCGAAGAAGGCCGGCCTCGACATCGGCGACGACAGCGTCATCCGCAAGATCCGCTTCCCCCTCCACGACCACTGCAAGAAGAACCTCGGCTGGTCCAACGCCCAGGTCCTGATGCGCTTCATCCTCCTGCAGCTGATCGTCATGCCGGTTCTCCTCATTCTCCTCATCAAGGTGAGATAAAGAGTTCAAGAAGTTCAAATGTTCAAGAGTTCAAGAGGTTCAAGTGTTCAAGAAGTTCAAGAGGTTCAAATGTTCAAGACGCTGCAACTTGAACTCGTTGAACGATTTGAACCCTTTGAACTTTTGAACCGGCTGAACCTTCCATCTGCCGAATGATTTGCGCTTTGATAATGATGCTGGCCCTCACCCGGGCCGAGATCATCGACCGCTTTCGCGCGCCGCCGGTGAC
>CAZYQF010000003.1:0-17801 GCA_964650165.1 uncultured Lentisphaeraceae bacterium | reverse complement strand
TGCTGGCCCTCACCCGGGCCGAGATCATCGACCGCTTTCGCGCGCCGCCGGTGACGCAGCTCGAGGGCCTCGTGCAGGTCATTGGCGACTGTCCGCCGGACATGCGCCGCGACTACCAGCTGCCGATCGCATCGTTTGCGTCCAAGATCTGCCGCGGACTCTACCAGGCGGAGAACATCCGTCCGGTGAAATTCCAGCTGCCGGGCGTCGCCATCACCATCGGCGACGTCCGAACGAACCTGACGGACGTGATTGTCCGACCGGCCGTTCGCGACGACGGGGCGAAGTACACCCGCATCCGCCTGCCGTCGCCTTCGGGCGCGGACCTCTCCAGGCTGCGGCTTGAAGTGATCAAGGCGTTCTACCGAGCGGTGAAGGGCGAGGATCTCGACGACGCCAGAGCGGTCCGCGCGTATCGTCGGATGGATCCGCTCGCGCATGCGGCGGACATCGCGGCGGACATCAACGCCTGGCGCCACGGCGTCTATACGCTCGATCGGACGGACGAGGACTATCTGAAGCTCCTCCGGAGCGTCCACACGCCCGGCATCGCCTCGAAGGGCGATGTCCTTGTGTTCGCCTCTCGGCTTTACCTGTATCCGACCGAGCTGTCCGTGCCGTTCTGCGGCAGGTACTTCGCCTGTTCCTTCCGGGATGCGGTGGGCTACGCGCAGGTCGATCCGCACGTCCGCTATGCCGCGCTTCTCAAGCAGGCCGAAATCGTCGCGCTCGGGGGCGGCCGCGGACTCAAGATGGATGCCGCCGTGACGGCCTATTCCAAATTCCTGTACGAACTGGCGAAGAACGCGCTTCCGGAGGCGGACCTGCTCAAGCTGCTGGACGCCGCCGACGCGAAACTGAAAGAGGTGCTCGAATGAAGACCAAGAAGACCATCACCGACAATACCGTCGATCCCGACATTCTCAAGTACACGGTCGGCGACGACCCGGTCCTTGACCTCGCCCTCGCGAAGTGGGACTGCATGGGCACGGCCGCGCACGTGACGATGCTCTCCGAGATGAAGGGCCTCAAGCGTCCCATCGTCACCAAGGCGGAGGCGTCGAAGGTCCGCAAGGCGCTCGCGAAGATCGTGAAGCTCGCCGAGCAGGGCAAGTTCGAGATCCGCGTCGACGATCAGGACGTCCACATGGCGGTCGAGCGCCTGCTGACCGAGGCGCTCGGCGACCTCGGCAAGAAGATCCACACCGGCCGGAGCCGCAACGACCAGGTCGCTGTCGACGTCCGCCTCCACATGAAGGACGAGATCCTCGCGACAGAGTCCGAGGTCTGCTCGCTTTCGGCCGAGCTCTGCTACTTCGGCTGGTGCGCCGGCGCGATTCCGCTGGTCGGCCGCACCCACCTCCAGCCCGCGATGCCCTCGACCGTCGAGATGTGGGCGACCGGCCACGCCGAGATGATCCTCGACCAGCTGGCGAATCTCGAGGCGGCCTACCGCCTGGCGGACCTGAATCCGCTCGGATCCGCGGCCGGCTACGGCGTGCCGCTGCCGATGAACCGCCGGCGCACCTCGGAGCTCCTCGGCTTCGAGCGCCCGATCCACAACTGCTTCGGCGCCTCCATGGCCCGCGGCGAATGCGAGGCCTCGCTCCTTTCGGCACTCGCCCAGCTGATGGCCGTCGTCTCCCGCCTCGCCGAGGACCTGATCCTCTTCTCGATGCCCGAGTTCGCCTACTTCAAGCTGCCGCGCGAGTACTGCACCGGATCCTCGATCATGCCGCAGAAATTCAATCCCGACGTCCTGGAGCTCGTCCGCTCCAAGGCGGCGCAGGTCCTGGGGCTCCAGACCGCGGCGATCTCTCTCCTTCACGCGATGCCGGGCGGCTACAACCGCGACCTGCAGGACTGCAAGGGGCTTTACATGAAAGGCCTCGACATCACCCGCACCACGCTCCGCATCCTCGCGAAGGTCGTGAAAGGCCTGAAGGTGAGTCCCGACGCCTGCCGCGCCGCGTTCGACCCCGGCGTCTTCGCCACGGACGTCGCGCTCCGCAAGGTCGCCGCCGGGACCCCCTGGCGCGACGCCTACCACGAGGTCCGCGACAACCTCGAGCAGCTCGAAGCCGAGGACTGCGACCGGGCGGTCAAGGCCAAGACGCACGAGGGCACCTGCATGGGCATCGACCACGAGATCTACCGCAAGCGGCTTGCCGCGGCCTACGGATCCGCCGAACAGCGCCACCTCGCGCTTGAATCCTGCTGCCGCGCGCTCCTGAAGTAAGCGTCGGCGCACGACGGGACGGGAATGGACGGATTTCAACAGCAGGACTTCGTTTGCCGACGATGCGGGGCCTGCTGTCGGATTCCGGATGGAATTTGCCGCGTTAACGAGCAGGAAATCAAGCGAATAGCCGAATTCCTGCGTGTTAGCGAGGCGGATTTCATTTCCCGGGAGACAGAGGTCTCCCCAGATCGAAAGACATTGATGCTGCGCAATACGCCGGAGGGGGTCTGCATGTGGCTGGACAGCGAGAATCGCTGCCGGATCCATCCGGTGAAGCCGGAAAAGTGTCGGACGTTCCCGTTGGACTGGCGAAATGAGGACTCGGAGTCGGTGTGTCCGGAGCTGAGGGAGAAGGGTTGAAGGTTATCGGCGAAAATGCCGAAAAAACTTAAAATACCCCCTTGTCGTCCATTCTGACATTTGATATACTTTCTACATTCTTCGCGAGAAGAAGGTTGCGATACGGGCGAGTCATTCCCGTCGCGTCGTGACCGCTGAGTCTACGCTCACGGTTACGATACGGACCGTGAGCAATTTTTTTTGCGAAGAAGACTGGGCTGAAACTCAGTTGCGAGAGAGGTGCTGCAAGCAGGCCTCCCGCGCCAACAAGGCGAGCGTCCTTGAGCGCGGATATCGTGACCGTCGAGACCCAGGTAACAACGGGACGAAGTTGCGGTAAAGGTCGCGACGGAGTCAAAACTAGGTAAAGAAAAAGGAAAAGACAAAATGCAGCAGCAGAAAGTCCGCATCCGCCTCCAGGCATACGATCATCGCGTGCTGGATCAGGCCGTCGGTGGCATCATCGACACGGCCCGTGGCACGGGTGCGCAGGTAGTGGGACCGATCCCGCTCCCGACCCGCGTCGAGCGTTTCACGGTGAACCGTTCGCCGAACGTCGACAAGAAGTCGATGGATCAGTTCGAGATGCGCACGCACAAGCGCATCCTCGACATCGTCAACCCGACCGCCCAGACGATCGATGAGCTCAAGAAGCTCAACCTTCCGGCTGGCGTCGACATCACCATCAAGGTCTGATTAGGAGGATGTCATGGAAGGTTTGATTGGCAAGAAAGTGGGAATGACCCAGGTTTTCGACGCCGATGGCAAGCGCTCTTGCGTGACGGTCATCGAGTGCGGTCCCTGCTCGGTCGTTCAGCTCAAGACTCTCGAGAAGGACGGCTACGTCGCGGCTCAGGTCGCGTTCGGAGCCCAGAAGAAGCAGCGTCTCGCGAAGGCGCAGCAGAAGCACTTCGAGAAGGCCGGCGTCGAAACGGCGAAGGTCCTCAAGGAATTTGCGCTTGACGAAGGCGAGACGCTGGAAGTCGGCAAGGCCGTTACGGTCGCCAACTTCGAAGGCGTCAAGTACGTCGACGTCACCGGCGCGACGAAGGGCAAGGGTTTCGCGGGCGTCCTCAAGAAGTGGGGTTTCGCCGGCGGTCCGATGACCCACGGCGGACATTCGAAGCGTCGTACGGGCGGCCTGGCCGCGCGCGACCTCCCCGGCTGGATCGAGAAGGGCAAGAAGATGCCCGGCGACATGGGTGACGTGAACCGCAAGGCCGTCAACCTCGAAGTCGTCGCGATCCGTCCCGAGGACAACGCGCTGCTCGTGAAGGGTTCGATCCCCGGCGCCCGCAACGGCGTCGTGATCATCCGCAAGTCCCTCAAGAACAACGCGATCGCCGCGAAGGCGAAGAAGGGGGCCAAGTAATGAAGAAGATTGAAGCGACCTTTGACAAGGCCCAGCTGACCCTCGACAAGGGCGAGCAGGCCGTCAAGGATGCGGTGACCGCCATCCGCAATGCGATGCGCGCGGGCACGGCCTCCACGAAGGGCAAGGGCGAAGTCGCGGGCTCCAACAAGAAGCCCTGGAAGCAGAAAGGCACCGGCAACGCCCGTGCAGGTCTCCGTCAGAGCCCGGTGTGGCGCGGCGGCGGCGTGGCTCACGGTCCTCATCCGCGTTCTTTCGAGCAGAAGATCAACAAGAAGGTCCTGAACCTCGCGTTTGCGCGCGCCTTCTCGGACAAGCTCGTCTCCGGCGACGTCATCGTCGTCGACGAGTTCAAGTTCGAGGCGCCGAAGACGAAGCTGATGGCCGCGTTCCTCAAGGACCTCGGAGTCGACCGCACCGCGATCGTCGTCCAGAAGGACGTTGACGACACGGTCGTGCTCGCGACCTGCAACCTCGCCAAGATTGATTATTCGACCGCCCAGGCGCTCGACGTCTACTCGGTTCTCCGGAACCGCAAGATCGTCTGCGACAAGGCCGGATTCGACGCGCTCATGGCGCGCATCGCCAAGTAAGGAGAATCCGTCATGACGAAAGAAATCATCAAGAAGGTCCTGATCACCGAGAAGGGATCGCAGCTTTCGACGCAGAACCGGTATTTGCTGGAAGTCGCGTCGGACGCCACCAAGCCCGTCATCGCGGCAGCCGCCGAGAAGAAGTTCGGCGTGCACGTTCTCGCGGTTCGCACCGTGAACGTCAAGGGCGGTCTCAAGTTCATCCGCGGGACCCGCAAGGCGACCACGGAATCCACCTGGAAGAAGGCGATCGTCACCGTCAAGGCCGGCGAGCGCATCGAGCAGGTCTAAGGAGTAACCGAAAATGGCACTTAAATCTTACAAGGCCCGTTCGTGCGGCATGCGCTTCCGCGAGTCCGCCACGTTCGAGGAAATCACGACCGACAAGCCGGTCAAGAGTCTGACGAAGGCCGTCCGCAAGACCGCGGGCCGCAACAACCAGGGTCGCATCACCACCCGTCACCACGGCGGCGGCGTGAAGCAGCGCCTGCGCCTCATCGACTTCAAGCGCAACAAGTTCGACGTCGTTGCGACGGTCAAGGAGATCGAGTACGATCCCACCCGCAGCGCGTACATCGCCCGCATCGAGTATGCCGACGGCGAGCTCGCGTACGTCCTTGCGCCGGAAGGCCTGAAGCAGGGCATGACGGTCATGAACGGACCGAAGGCGGAAGCCACGGTCGGCAACTGCCTCCCGCTCCAGCAGATCCCGCTCGGACTCTTCGTCCACGCGATCGAGCTCGTTCCGGGCAAGGGCGCCAAGGTCAGCCGCAGCGCGGGCAACGCGTGCCAGGTCATGGCGCGTGACGGCCAGCGCGTGACGCTCAAGATGCCTTCGGGCGAAGTCCGCATCTTCGACGGCCGCTGCCTCGCGTGCGTGGGTTCCGTCGGCAACAAGGACTGGAGTTCGATCTCGCTCGGCAAGGCCGGACGCAAGCGCCACATGGGCGTCCGTCCGACGGTCCGCGGCGTTGCGATGAACCCGGTCGACCACCCGATGGGCGGCGGCGAAGGCCGTACGTCCGGCGGTTCGCATCCGCGTTCCCCGTGGGGCAAGCTCGCGAAGGGTGGAAAAACCCGTTCGCGCCACAAGGCCTCGAGCAAGATCATCGTCAAGAGGAGGAAATAACACATGGCACGTTCTCTCAAGAAGGGACCGTACGTGGAGGAGAGCCTCCTCCGCAAGGTCGAGAAGATGCAGGCGAGCGCCAAGAAGCAGCCGATCAAGACCTGGAGCCGCCGTTCGATGGTGCTCCCGGAGTTTGTCGGACTGACATTCGCCATCCACAACGGACGGCAGCACATGCCGATCTTCATCACGGAAAACATGGTCGGCCACCGGCTCGGCGAATTCGCTCCGACGCGCACGTTCAAGGCGCACGGAAATTCCGCCGCGAAGGTCGCCGCCAAGTAAGGATCTGAGACATGGAAGTGATCGCTATTACCCGCAACGCGCACATGTCGGCCTTCAAGGGCCGGCCGCTCGCGCGTTCCTGCCAGGGGCTCAAGGCCTCTGAGGCGCTGAAGGTCATCGAGTTCTCGCCCAAGAAGGCGGCCGAGATCATCAAGAAGACGCTTCTCTCCGCCATCGCCAACGCGAAGAACAACAACGGAATCGCCGAAGCGGGCGACCTCACGGTCAAGCTCTGCGTCCTCGACGAGTCCGTACGGATGCGTCGTTTTTGGCCCACGGCCCGCGGTACGGCCCATCCGATCGCGCGTCGCATGTGCCACTGCAAGGTCGTCCTCACGGATGCCAAGAAGGAGACGAAGTAATGGGACAGAAAGTCAACCCCGTAGGTTTCCGCGTCGGCGTCAACCACGCCTGGGGCAGCCGCTGGTTCGCGCCCAAGAAGACGTTCGGCGCGTTCCTGATCGAAGACCAGCAGATCCGCGAGGTCTGCAAGAAGGAGCTGGCCGAAGCCGGCATCTCCAAGGTCATGATCGAGCGCTACGCCAGCCGCGTCCGCGTGACCCTCTTCAGCGCCCGTCCGGGCGTGATCATCGGCCGCAAGGGCGGTGACGTCGAGGCGATCCGCGGCAAGCTCGAGAAGATGACCAAGAAGGAAGTCTACATCGAGATCAAGGAAGTGCAGGGCGCCGATGCCGACGCGCAGCTCGTCGCGGAAGGCATCGCCCAGCAGCTCGAGCGCCGCATCGCCCTCAAGCGCGCGATGAAGCGCGCGATGAAGGTTGCGATGGACATGGGCGTCGACGGAATCAAGGTCCGCGCGGGCGGCCGCATCAACGGCGCGGAAATCGCGCGCGTCGACTGGTCCCGCGAGGGTTCGGTTCCGCTGCACACGCTGCGCGCCAACATCGATTACGGTTTCGCGGAAGCCAACACCACCGCCGGAAAGATCGGCATCAAGGTGTGGATCTGCAAGAAAGAGGGTTTCCAGGCCCGTGCGCCCCGCAGCGAAGGCCGCGGCGGACGCCGCGAGCGCGGAGACCGCAAGGAGAGGAGCTAAGCCATGCCGCTGATGCCCAAGAGAGTCAAGTACCGCAAGGTTTCGAAGGGAAGCCGCTCGGGATACGCCACGTCGGGAACGGAGCTCGCCTACGGTGAGTTCGGTCTCAAGGCGCTCACCCGCGGCCTCCTCACGGCGACCCAGATCGAGGCGTGCCGCGTCGCGATCAACCGTGAAATGAAGCGCAAAGGCAAGCTGTGGATCCGCGTGTTCCCCGACAAGCCCGTCACGCGCAAGCCGATCGAGGTCCGCATGGGCGGAGGAAAGGGCAACCTGGAGTTCTGGGCGGCCGTCATACTTCCCGGCAAGGTCCTGTTCGAGGTGGGCGGCGTCTCCGAGGATATCGCCAAGGATTGCCTCCGTCTCGCGGCCACCAAGATCGGAATCCACACCAAGTTCATCACCCGCGCAGGAGTTAAGATCTAATGAGCACGGAAACCAATACCCGCGGCGCGCGCAAGTTGCGCAAAGGCGTCGTTGTTACGAAGTCCGGCGCGAAGACCGTGAAAGTCCAGGTCTCGTACCGTGAAGTCCATCCCGTGTACGGCAAGGTCATCACGCGCACCAAGAACTACCAGGCGCATGATGAGGCCGACACTGCGAAAGTCGGTGACAGCGTCACCATCATGGAAACTCGTCCGATGTCCGCCACCAAGCGCTGGCGCATCGTGGCGAAGTAAGGAGAAAGAACCATGTTGCAGGAACTCTCCAACCTCGTCGTTGCGGACAACACCGGTGCCAAGCGCGCCATGTGCTTCCGCATCCTGAAGCAGCGCAAGGAATACGCCCATCTCGGTGACGTCATCCGCGTTGCGATCAAGGAAGCGACCCCGACGTCCTCCATCAAGAAGGGCTCGGTCGCCACGGCCGTCGTCATCCGCACGGGTCAGCCGATCCGCCGCGAAGACGGCTCCACCGTCCACTTCGACCAGAACGCGTGCGTTCTCGTCGACGCGAAGCTCAACCCGATCGGCACCCGCGTGTTCGGACCGGTCGCCCGCGAACTTCGCGACAAGAACTACATGAAGATCCTCTCGATGGCCCCGGAAGTGGTCTGATAAGGAGCAACAATCATGGCTATCGCAAGAATCAAGAAGAACGACACCGTCATCGTCACCTGCGGCAACGACGCGGGCAAGACCGGCACGGTGATGAGCGTCAACCCGAAGAAGGGTACCGCAATCGTGGGCGGCATCAACGTCCACAAGAAGGCGATGCGCCGCACGGAGAAGCAGGCCGGCGGTCTCATCGACAAGGAGCTTCCGGTCAAGCTCTGCAAACTCATGCCCTACGACGCCGAGAAGAAGGCGGGCACCCGCGTCAAGACCGGCGACAAGGACGGCAAGAAGGCCCGCGTCTCGGTCAAGAGCGGCAAGGCCCTCTAAGGTAAGGAACTAACATCATGGCAAGACTCAAAGACGAATACGCGAGCCGCATCGTTCCGGAGCTCGAGCAGAAGCTCGGGACCACGAACAAGATGCTCGTTCCCCGCCTTCAGAAGATCGTCATCAACATGGGCTTCGGCATCGTCTCCAAGGACGAGCAGAAGGCCCTCGTCGACGACCTGACGGCGATCACCGGCCAGAAGCCCCAGCTCTGCCCTGCGAAGAAGTCCATCTCGAACTTCAAGCTGCGCGAAGGCATGATCATCGGCGCGAAGGTCACCCTCCGCGGCGAGCGCATGTGGGAATTCGCCGACCGCCTGATCTCGACTGCGCTTCCGCGCATCCGCGACTTCCGCGGCGTCTCGAACCGCGGCTTCGACGGCCGCGGCAACTACACCCTCGGTCTCAAGGAACACACGATCTTCCCGGAACTGGTCGAATCTTCGGCTCATTCCGGCATGGACGTCACCTTCGTGACGAGCTCGACTGACAACAAGGCTGCGAAGGAGCTTCTCAGCTCCATGGGCATGCCGTTCGCGGGGAGGAACTAAGTCATGGCCAAACAGTGTCTCATCGAAAAGCAGAAGAAGACGCCCAAGTTCAAGGTGCGTCAGTACAACCGCTGCCAGCGTTGCGGACGTCGCCACGCCTACATCCGCAAGTTCGGCGTCTGCCGTCTCTGCTTCCGCGAGCTCGCCCTCGCCGGCCTGATCCCCGGCGTCACCAAGGCCTCGTGGTAACGAAACACAGGAAAGGAATCACAAAATGGTAATCGATCCCATTTCCGATATGCTCACGACGATTCGCAACGGCCTGAAGGCGCGCCTTCACTCCGTCCAGACTCCCGCGAGCAATCTCAAGGGCGAAATCGCCCGCGTCATGAAGGAAGCCGGCTACATCGCCGACGCCGTCACGACATCCGAATTCCCGAAGAAGCTCGTCATTACGCTCAAGTACTCCGACAAGGCGGTTCCCGCCATCACGGAGCTGAAGCGCATATCGAAGCCCGGTCTCCGGAAGTTCGCCTCGGTCCCCGAGATCCCGTCCGTCCTCGACGGCATGGGCCTCGCGATCCTCTCTACCTCCAAGGGCATCATGTCCGGTGCGGAGGCCAAGAAGGCGCGTCTCGGCGGAGAAGTCATCTGCACGATCGCTTAATTAGGAGCCAAAGACAATGTCTCGAATCGGAAAAGAACCCGTCAAACTCGTTCCGGGCGTCAGCGCCACGGTCGAGGGCCAGAAGGTGACGGTCAAGGGCAAGCTCGGCGAGCTCTCCTATACGATGCATGACGGCATCACGGCGAAAGTGGAAGGCGACATCCTCACGGTCGCTTGCGCCGACGACTACACGCTCGGCAATTTCCACGGTCTCGCCCGCGCGCTGATCCACAACATGGTGGTTGGCGTGTCCGAAGGCTACAAGAAGCAGCTGTCCATCGAGGGCACCGGCTTCAAGGCCGCGCTCAAGGGCCAGGAACTCGCGCTTTCGCTCGGTTTCGCCTCCCCGAAGATCTTCGAGATCCCCGCGGGAATCAAGGTGACCGTCGAGAACGACGGCCTCCAGGTCACGGTCACGGGCATCGACAAGGACCAGGTCGGCGAATCCGCCGCCCGCATCCGTTCGTTCTACCCGGCCGAGCCCTACAAGGGCAAGGGAATCAAGTACGTCGGCGAGAAGATCCGCCGCAAACAGGGCAAGAAGGTCGCCTAATCGCGGCCCAAGGAGAAAGCGAAATGAGTTTCAATCGCAAAGTTCAGCGCGCGAAGCGGCATCTCCGCCTTCGTCAGCGTGTCGTCGGCACCGCCGACCGTCCGCGCATGTCGATCTGCGTGACGAACAAGAACATGTACGTCCAGTTCGTGGACGACGACGCCGGCAAGACCCTTGCCCAGGCCAACAGCCTCAAGGACGCGAAGGCGAATCTCGAGGTCGCCAAGACCCTCGGCGCGAACGCCGCTGCGGCCGCCAAGGCCGCCGGAATCTCGATCGTGGTCGTCGACCGCGGCGGATTCAAGTACGCCGGCCGCGTCGCCGCAATCGTCGAGGCCGCCGTCGAGGCCGGTCTCTCCGTCAGCGCCAAGAAGGAGGACAAGTAATCATGGCCATGAATCGTGACAAGCGTCCGCAGGATCAGGGCGACGGACTCGACGAGCACACAGTGTTCATCAACCGCTGCGCCAAGACCGTCAAGGGCGGTCGCCGCATGAGCTTCTCCGCCGTCATCGTCGTCGGTGACAAGGAGGGCAAGGTCGGCGTCGGCTTCGGCAAGGCCAACGAGGTCGCCGATGCCATCCGCAAGGGCGGCGAGGCTGCCCGCAAGGACATGCGCAAGGTGACTCTGCGCGGCAAGACCATCCCGCACGACGTCGAAGGCGTCTGCGACGGCGGCCGCGTCATCCTCAAGCCGGCTCCGGACGGCACGGGCCTCATCGTCGGCGGCGGCATGCGCCCCGTCCTCGAGGCGGTCGGCATCCGCGACGCCGTCGGCAAGTCGCTCGGCTCCAAGAACCGCCTCAACGTGGTCAAGGCCACGATGGACGCGCTCATGCAGCTCCGTTCCGAAGCCGAGATCATGGCGGTTCGCGCGTAAGAAAGGAAAACGTAAAATGGAACTGAATACTCTTACGAACACCCCGGGAGCCCGCGAGCGCCGCAAGCGCGTCGGCCGCGGATGCGGTTCGGGCCTCGGCAAGACCTCCGGCAAGGGCCAGAAGGGCCAGCAGTCGCGCAAGGGACACAAGCACAAGCTCGCGTTCGAAGGCGGTCAGATGCCCCTCGTCCGCCGTCTGCCGAAGCGCGGCTTCAACAACTACGAGTTCAACGACAAGGCGCTCGCCGTCAACGTTTCGGATCTCGAGAAGAAGTTCGAATCCGGCGCCGAGATCACGGCCGAGACCCTGAAGAAGGCGGGCTTCACGGACAACAAGCGTCCGCTCGTCAAGATTCTCGGCAACGGAGAGCTCACCAAGAAGTTCACCGTCAAGGTCCCCTGCTCGGCCTCTGCGAAGGCGAAGATCGAGAAGGCCGGCGGCTCTGTCGCCTGATCGGCGAAAGCCACCGGAAAATCAGGGGTGCGGCGGATTTGCCGCGCCCCTCTTTTTTTTCTGTGGTATAATACGATGCTATGTCGAGTCGCAGAATCCAGACGAGCGGCGAGGAAGTTGCCAACGCCGTCACCCACGTCGTGGGGTCCCATCTCGGGGCCGCCATGCTCGCTCTCCTGGTTTGGGCCGCAATCGCCTGCGGGACCGATGTCGCCTGGAGGGTGACGAGCGGCGCCATATTCGGCGGTTCGATGATTCTCCTCTATGCCGTTTCCTCCGCCTACCATGCCGTTTCCTATGCGCCCGCGAAGCGCGTACTGCGGGTCATGGACCACATGGCGATCTACTTCCTCATCGCAGGAAGCTACACGCCGTTCTGCCTTGTGGCGCTGCGGCCGGAGTATCCCGTCCTCGCCTGGACCATCTTCGGAATCGAATGGGGGGCGGCTCTTGTCGGCATCGTCTTCAAGGCGTGGACCGCCGGCCGGTTCCGCGTCGTTTCCACGCTCGCCTACGTCGTGATGGGCTGGGCGGCTCTCATCGCCATCGTCCCCCTCGTCCGGACGCTTCAGGGACCCGGCACCTTCTGGCTGTCGGTCGGCGGCGGACTCTACACGTTCGGCTGCGTTTTCTATCTTTGGAACTCGCTGCGCTACTCGCACATGGTCTGGCACCTGTTCGTCCTTGCGGGGACGCTTTGTCACTTCTTCTGCGTACTCTGGTACGTGATGTGATTTTTTTCGAAGAGACAACATAATGGGCAACGAAAACATGAATGAGATTCCGTACAAGACGTACCTGACCGAAGCCGAGATTCCGACCGCCTGGTACAACATGCGCGCGGACATGAAGGTGAAGCCGGCACCGCTCCTCAACCCGGCGACGCTGAAGCCCGTCACGGCAGAGGAGCTCGGACACGTCTTCTGCGACGAACTCGTGAGGCAGGAGCTGGACGACACGACGGCGTGGTTCCCGATTCCGAAGCCCGTCCAGGACTTCTACCGCATGTTCCGTCCGTCGCCCCTGGTCCGCGCCTACTTTCTCGAGAGGGCGCTCGGGACGCCCGCCAAGATCTACTACAAGTTCGAGGGCAACAACACTTCGGGTTCGCATAAGCTCAACAGCGCGGTCGCGCAGGCCTACTACGCGAAGGCCCAGGGGCTCAAGGGCGTCACCACGGAGACGGGAGCCGGACAGTGGGGAACGGCGCTCTCGATGGCGTGCGCTTTCTTCGGACTGGACTGCAAGGTCTACATGGTGAAGTGCTCCTACGAGCAGAAGCCTTTTCGCCGCGAGGTCATGCGCACGTACGGCGCGAGCGTCACCCCGTCGCCGTCGATGGAGACGGCCGTCGGGCGCGCCATCAACGCCGCCCATCCGGGAACGACCGGTTCGCTCGGCTGCGCGATCTCCGAGGCCGTGGAGGCCGCGGTGTCGCGCGAGGGCTACCGCTACGTGCTCGGCAGCGTCCTCAACCAGGTCCTGCTGCACCAGTCGATCATCGGCCTCGAGTGCCAGACCGCATTCAAAAAGCTGGACGTGAAGCCGGACGTCATCATCGGCTGCGCGGGCGGCGGATCGAACCTCGGCGGACTCATCGCGCCGTTCATGGGCGAGAAGCTTCGCGGCGAGAACGACTACCGCTTCATCGCCGTCGAGCCGGCGAGCTGTCCGTCGCTCACGCGCGGACGCTACGCCTATGACTTCTGCGACACCGGCGGGGTCTGCCCGCTCCAGAAGATGTACACCCTCGGACATGACTTCATCCCGAGCAGCAACCATGCGGGCGGGCTCCGCTACCACGGCATGAGCGCTTCGCTCTCCGAACTGTACGACGAGGGCCTCATGGAGGCGGTCTCGGTCGAGCAGAACCAGGTGTTCGAGGCGGCGCAGAAGTTCGCCCGCACGGAGGGCATCCTCCCGGCGCCGGAGTCGAGCCACGCGATCAAGGCTGCGGTCGACGAGGCGCTCCGCTGCAAGGCCGAGGGCCGAGAGGAGACGATCCTCTTCGGCCTCACCGGCACCGGCTACTTCGACATGGTCGCTTACCAGAAGTTCAACGAGGGCGTGATGATGGACTACATCCCCACCGACGCCGACCTCGAGAAGGGCTTCGCGAGCATCCCCAAGGTCTGAGAGGCTGGACATGACGTTGAATCGGCGGGATTTCATCGGAGGAGCGGCTGCGGCCGCGGCTTGGTTCGCACTCGCGCCCTGGCAGCGGGCGATGGCGTTCTGCCTCTGGGAGAAAAATCGCTTCCCGACGGGCGTCGATCCGAATCCGGAGTTCACGGGAAAGCTCAAGTCCGACGATTCGCGTCGCCGTCAGAATCAGTTCCTCCCGAAGACGACGCCGGACGCGAACGACTTCCGGTTCGGCTCGGACGGGACCTTTACCTTCTTCCATTCCTCGGACTTCCACAGGGAACGGCCGGAGATGACGGCTCGCGAGAAGGCGGTGTTCGCCGCGGCGTGCGAGAAGTTCCGGCCGCAGCTCGCCGTACTCACCGGCGACAACGTCAACTGGCGCTGCAAGGACCTGTTCGAGTCCGCCGCCGCGCCGCTCGTCAGGATGTTCACGGATGCGGGCCTTCCGCTCGCGCTCACCTTCGGCAATCACGACACCGAGGCGATCGGCGAGGGCTGGTACACCGCGGCGGAGCAGTGGTCGCTCTATTCGCGGATGGCGGGCCGGCGTTTCGTCGACCGTCACGATCCGTCCGTCATCGGCGGCGGCGTCCAGGCCATCGACGTCAGGGACGCTGCGGGCGCGGCGAAGTTCCGCCTTGCGCTCGTCGACTCCGGCGACTACTGCTCGGACGGATACGAGGCCGTCCGCACCCCGTCCGTCGCTTGGGCGCGCCAGGCGCTGAAGGACGGAACCCCGACGCTGTTCTTCCAGCACATCGTCGTCCCCGAGACGTGCGATCCGCGCGGACGCGGACTCTTCCGTCCGGCGAAAGAAGGCGAACCGGGCGTCAAGACGGCCTATTGGAGGGACTCGCCGTATGTGGCGAACGAGGCGCGGACCGTCGGCAAGGTCCAGGAGCCGATGTATTGCGTCGAACTCAAGTACCGCAACGATCCGGCGTACCTCTCCGAAGGCGATTCGATCTACGACGTGTGGAAGAAGGCGCCGAATTTCCGCGGCGCGTATTTCGGACACGACCACAAGAACTCCTTTGACGGCATCACGACGGACGGCGTCCGGCTTGGACTCTCAAAGACGCTGAGCGAAAGCGCGTACAACGACGGAGATCTCGCGCTCAGGGTCTTCCGCCTGCATGCGGACGGCACATATGAAACGGATGTGGTGAGCGAGAAGAATCCGTCCGGAACGGGCTTTTTCGGGAAGCTGAATCCGCTCAAGGCATGAACTTCCGGGCATTTTTGGTATAATACCGAAAAAGGTAATTTTCAGGTTTGAAAGCGATCATTCCAGCCGCCGGACACGGCACCCGTTTCCTGCCGGTGACGAAGGCCGTCCCGAAGGAGATGCTGCCGATCGGAGCGAAACCCGCGCTCGAGCTCATCGTCGACGAGGCGAGGTCCGCCGGCGCAGACGAGATCGTGCTGGTCATTTCCGAAGGCAAGGAGCTGATCCGCCGGTATTTCGAGGACCGTTCCGACATCCGCTTCGTCTACCAGAAGGAACAGAAGGGCCTCGGACATGCAGTCCTGCAGGCGGAGGTCGACGACGACGTCCTGATTTTGCTCGGCGACGCTCTCGTCCCGGGCTGCAACGCCTCGAAGGAGATGGTCGAGTTCTCCCGAATCCGCGGCGGCGCGGCGGTGATCGGCTGCGAGCGCGTCCCCAAGGAGAAGGTCTCCCGCTACGGAATCATGAAGCTTGACGGCGACCGCATCGTGGACATGATCGAAAAGCCCGCGGCCGAGGAGGCGCCGAGTGACGTCGCGGTGGCCGGACGCTATCTTCTTCCCGCGTCGATTTTCGGATTTCTCAAGACCCAGCCGCCCGGGAAGGGCGGGGAGATCCAGCTGACGGACGCCATCCGGCGGATGATCGCGGCGGGCGCGGCGGCCCATGCCTACGTCTATCCGGGGCGTCGGCAGGACATCGGCAATCCGGACGGCTACTACGCGGCGCTCACGGCTTACAGGAATCTCTAGCATGGAAATCGTCAGGACCAGGAGCTTCGCCCGCGCCGGATTCCTCGGCAATCCGTCCGACGGCTATTTCGGCAAGACGCTCTCGTTTGCGTTCTCTAACTTCGGCGTCGAGCTCACGCTCGCCGAGAGCGAACGGCTCCGCTTCGTCCCCGGCGTGATCGACGACGCGACCTTCGATTCGCCCGAACAGCTCGTCCGCGAGCTCCGGCTGTACGGCTACTACGGCGGAATCCGCCTCCTGAAGGCGGTCACGAAGCGCTTCTGCGAGCACTGCCTGAAGAACGGCGTCGCGCTTCCGAAGCGAAATTTCACCGCGGAGTACAAGATCAGCATTCCGCGTCTCGTGGGACTGTCCGGCTCGAGCGCCATCTGCTCGGCGATGCTGAAGGCCCTGATGCGTTTCTACGGAGTCGAGATTCCGGCCGAGCTTGCGCCGACGATCTGTCTCGAGGCCGAACGCGACGAGCTCCGCATCAACTGCGGGTTCCAGGACCGCGTCATCCAGATGTACAACGGCGTCGTGTTCATGGACTTCGAGAAGTCCTACGTGGAAGCGAACCGCCACGGGAAGTACGAGCGGATCGATCCGGGACTGATGCCGAATCTCTACGTGTCTTATGACGCCGCGCGGGCGGAGGAATCGGGCGAGGCGCACAAGGAAGTGAAGCGCCTTTTCGAGGCGAAGAACGCCGACGTCCTTGCGGCGATGAGCGAGTTCGCGGACATCGCGCAGCAAGGGAGAGACGTTCTCGTCTCACGAACCGCGGACCACGAGTCGCGAACCGCGAAACTTGCGGAGCTGGTGAACGCCAACTTCGACCTCCGCGACCGCATCTTCAACGTCGCGGAGGAAAACCGCCGCATGGTCATGGCCGCGCGCGCGGCCGGCGCGAGCGCCAAGTTCGCGGGCTCGGGCGGGGCCATCGTCGGAACCTACGAGGACGAGGAGCAGTATGCGTCGCTCTCGCGGGAGCTCGCGAAGATCGGCTGCGTGACGCTCAAGCCGAATCTCGCCACCGCGGCGGACGAACGCGCGGATCTTCCGCCGGAGGGCAACTGGCGCAACGCATAAGGGAGAATCATGAACGGAAACATCGTGTGCATCGGCGCGGGGTACATCGGCGGGCCCACCATGGCGGTCATCGCCAAGATGAACCCCGACCGCAAGGTGATCGTCTGCGACATCGACGCGAAGCGCATCGCCGCGTGGAATTCGAAGGACTATGCTCTCCCGATCTACGAACCGGGACTCGTCGACGTCGTGAAGTCCGTCCGCGGCAAGAACCTCTTCTTCTCGACGGACATCGACAAGGCGGTCCGCGCGTGCGACATCGTCTTCGTAGGCGTCAACACCCCGACCAAGATGTTCGGGCGCGGCTGCGGCCGCGCGAGCGACCTCCAGTACTGGGAGGCCACGGCGCGCAACATCAAGAAGGTCGCCAAGTCCCCGAAGGTCATCGTCGAGAAGTCGACGCTGCCGGTCCGCACCGCCGCCGCGATGTCCGCGATCCTCAACTGCGATGACGACGGCAAGTTCACGGTCCTGTCGAATCCGGAGTTCCTCGCCGAGGGCACGGCCATCCGTGACCTTCTCGATCCCGACCGCGTGCTGATCGGCGGACCGAAGACCCCGGCGGGCGACGCCGCGGTCGCGGAGCTGGTCAAGGTGTATCGCGGAAAGGGCGGCTCGTGGGTCCCGCAGGACCGCATCCTCACGACCAACGTCTGGAGCGCGGAGCTCACCAAGCTCGCGGCGAACGCGATGCTCGCGCAGCGCGTCAGCTCGATCAACGCCCTCGCGGGACTCTGCGAAGCGACGGGCGCCGACGTCGACGAGGTCGCGCGGGTCATGGGCGCCGACCGCCGCATCGGCCCGAAGTTCCTCAAGGCCGGTCCCGGCTTCGGCGGGAGCTGCTTCAAGAAGGACGTGCTCAACCTCGTGTATCTCTGCGAGTCGTTCGGGCTCCATACCGCGGCCGAGTACTGGGCGGGCGTCATCAAGATGAACGAGCACCAGCAGGAGCGCATCGTCTCCCGGCTCTTCAAGGAAATGTTCAACACTCTCGCCAACAAGAAGATCGCGATGTTCGGCTTCGCCTTCAAGGCGGACACGGGCGACACCCGCGAGACCCCGGCCGGGACGGTCGCGCGGCTCCTCGCCGAGGAACACGTCCGCCTCGCGATCACCGATCCGAAGGCGATCGAGAACGGCAAGCGCGATCT
>CAZYQF010000002.1:0-49785 GCA_964650165.1 uncultured Lentisphaeraceae bacterium | reverse complement strand
TTCCGGTGGCGTTGAAGGCGGCGGAAAGGGCGAGCATCTCGGCGTGCGCGGTCGCGTCCGTGAGGCCTTCGGTCTGATTGTGGGCCCGTCCGAGGATGCGACCGTCCTTGTTCACGATGACGCATCCGGTCGGGACCTCTCCGTCCGCGGCGGCCTTTTCGGCCTCCCTCAGCGCCATTTCCATGTATTTCACGTCGTTTTCCATCGCACGTATTATATCAAATCCCACTTGCGCGGGAGGGAGGATATTTGGTATATTATGCGTGTCCTGCGACTGTCTTAGGAGGTTATCCCTGCCGCGGGTGCTCTGAAAAATTGGAGCGTCTGATGTCCGAAGGTCGGACGATCGGCAGGGGTCATGGCTTCCCGGTTTGCAGAATAATGAGAAAGAACACAGCATCATGAAAGTTGACAAGTCCGCCATCAAGTCCGAATTCCAGCGTCACGACCGCGACACGGGATCCAGCGAGGTCCAGATCGCCATTCTCACCAAGCAGATCGAAGCGCTGACGGAGCACCTCAAGGCGAACAAGCAGGACAACAGCTCCCGCTACGGCCTGCTGCGGAAGGTTCAGAACCGCCGCAACCTCCTCGATTACCTGAAGCGCGAGAACGAGCAGTCCTACAAGGACCTGATTGCCAAGCTCGGCATCCGTCGCTAAGCGATTGACAAACAAAGAAAGAGAAAGAGAAGACATGGAAGGCACGAAAAAGTTCCAGGTCGACATCGCGGGCATTCCGCTCGTGATCGAGACCGGGCTCCTGGCGCAGCAAGCGGCCGGAGCCGTCACCGTTTCATACGGTGACAACACCGTCTTTACGGCGGTGACCAATACCGACACCCCCCGGGAAGGCATCGACTTCTTCCCGCTGCAGTGCGAGTATCGCGAGAAGTTCTACGCGGCGGGCAAGTTCCCGGGCGGATTCTTCAAGCGCGAGGCCCGTCCGACGAGCAAGGAGATCCTCACGGCGCGCATGTGCGACCGTCCGGTCCGTCCGCTCTTCCCCGAGGGCTACTACAACGACGTCCAGGTCAACTCCACGCTCATCCAGTGCGATGGCACGCGTGAAGCCGACTTCCTCGCGGTGAACGCGACTTCGGCTGCGCTTCACATCAGCGAAATTCCGTTCATGGGCCCGATCGGCTGCGTCCGCATCGGCCGCGTCGACGGCCAGTGGGTCATCAATCCGACTCACGAGCAGAAGGCGAAGTCGGATCTCGACCTCCTCTACGCCGGCATCCGCGGCAAGTTCCTCATGATGGAGGGCTCGGCCGCCGAGATCTCCGACGAGGATTTCGTCGCCGCGCTCAAGCGCGCCCACGAGGAAGTCGAGAAGATCATCGACCTCCAGATCGAGATGCGCCGTGCGCTCGGCAAGCCGGACAAGGTCATCGCCGACGTCCAACAGCCGTCCGACAAGATGGACTTCATGCGCAAGGAAGGCGGCGAGGCTCTCGCCTCCGCGCTTCTGATCAAGGGCAAGCTCGAACGCCAGGGCAAGGTCAGCGCCATCAAGGAATCCCTCCTCAAGAAGGTTTCCGAGAAATGGCCCGAGGTTGACGCCGTCGGCTTCGTGCACCTCTTCGACGCGCTCGAGATCGAGACCGTCCGCGCGAACGTCCTCGAGAGGGGCCTTCGCATCGACGGACGTTCCTCGCACGAGATCCGTCCGCTCTCCGCCCAGGTCAGCGTGTTCCCGCGCCTGCACGGTTCGGCGATCTTCTCGCGCGGCGAGACCCAGTCGTTCTCGACGGTCACCCTCGGCACCAAGAAGGACGCGCAGGACCTCGACTCCGTCACCGGCGGCGAGCTCTCCAAGCGCTTCATGCTCCACTACAACTTCCCGCCGTACAGCGTGGGCGAAGTCGGCCGTCTCGGCTCGACGGGCCGCCGCGAGATCGGCCACGGAGCTCTTGCGGAACGTGCGCTGGCGGAGGTCCTCCCCGATGATTTCCCGTACTCGATCCGCGTCGTCTCCGAGATCATGGGCTCCAACGGCTCCTCGTCGATGGCGTCGATCTGCAACGGCTGCCTCGCCCTTATGGACGCGGGCGTGCCGCTGAAGCGCACCGTCGCCGGCATCTCGATCGGCCTGTTCACGAACGCCGACCAGTCGAAGAAGGTTCTCGTCACCGACATCCTCGGTTCCGAAGACCACTGCGGCGACATGGACTTCAAGGTCGGCGGAACCCGCAAGGGCATCACCGGCTTCCAGGTCGACCTCAAGCTCCGCGGCCTCACCTGGGACCTCGTCGAGGACTCCATCAAGGCCGCCCACGACGCCCGTCTCAAGATCATCGACTTCATGGAGACCGTTCTCCCGGCTCCGCGCGCCGAACTCAACCCGTTCGCCCCGCGGATCGAGGAGATGCAGATTCCCGTCGACAAGATCGGCGCGCTCATCGGCCCCGGAGGATCCAACATCCGCGGCATCGTCGAGACGACCGGCGCCCAGATCGACATCGACGACGACGGCAAGGTCTCGATCTTCGCGACCAATGCCGAGTCGATGGAAGCCGCCAAGCGCGCGGTCGGCGCGGTCAGCGCCGTCGCCGAGATCGGCAAGATCTACGAGGGCACCATCACCGGCATCAAGGAGTTCGGCGCGTTCGTCGAGATCCTCCCCGGCATGGACGGCCTCTGCCACATCTCCGAGTTCTCGGACAAGTTCCTCAAGTCGATGGAAGGCGTCTGCAAGATCGGCGACAAGGTCACGGTCAAGTGCCTTGACGTCGACGAGCGCGGACGCATCAAGCTCAGCCGCAAGGCGGCGATGAAGGAACTCGACGCCCAGGCGTAAGGGATCCCCGCATTCAGCGAAAAAGAGGCGCGACCGCAAGGCCGCGCCTCTTTTTTTACGCCAAAATTGTGTTGAGAAATGATATAATCTGACCATGATTACACTGATGATTGCAATCGCCGCGGGATGCGGCGGTTTTGCCGCGTCGCAGTACGGCGCGGACCTCGGCTGGGGCTGGAGCGTTTTTCTCGGCATTCTCGCGTTTGGACTCGTCCAAGCCGGCGCTGGAATCGTCCTTCAGCGCAAGGTCAAGGGCGACATGATGCGGGTCCAGCTGATCCTCGAGAACGGACAGAAGAAGCTTCAGCAGAAGATGCAGCGCTGGCAGATGCGTCCGCCGGGATCGATTCAGGCCGCGCAGAAGGAGATGATGGACGACACGCGCGTCTTCGTCAAGGACGCCCTTGCCGAAACCGAAGGCCTGCGCAAGTACCGTCTCTGGGTGCCGATGATCGAGCGCCAGATCGCGACCGCGCAGCTGCAGCTCAGCTGGATGGTCCGCGACTTCAAAAAAGTCGATGCGCTCATGCCCAAGGCGATGTTCCTCGACCCCACTTCGGTCGCGATGAAGCTCGCGCGCATGCAGATGCGCAACGAGGACCTCAAGGCGATGGAGAAGGTGTACCTCAAGGGCGTCGCGCGGCTCAAGTACAACCAGAACGTGCTCCTGGCCGCGGCCTGGAGCTGGATTCTCGTCAAGCGCGAGAAGGTCGACGAGGCGTTCAAGGCCCTCGCCGTCGCGCTCAAGAACTCCGACAACGAGACGCTGAAGCGCAACCACGAATGCCTGATGAACAACCGGGTCGCGCACTTCAGCAATTCGGGTCTCGGCGATCAGTGGTATTCGCTGCTCCTCGAGGAGCCGAAGGTCCGCATGCAGCAGCAGCGGAGCGCGTATCGGTGATTCGCGGATCGTGGTTCGTGATTCGTGGCTCGTGATGAGTTGGTGACAATGATCAGGAAAGCGATAGTTCTGGCGGCGGGACACGGGACGCGTTTGCGTCCGTTCACCTGCGCCACCCCGAAGCCGCTGATGCCCGTGTGGGGCGAGCCGATGATCGGGCGGATTGTCGAGATGCTCCGTTCGTGGGGTGTCGATGACTTTGCGTTCAACTCGCACTGCCTGCACGAGCAGGTCAAGGCGTGGGCGGACGGGTTCCGGCGCGGCGTTTGCGCCGCGGGAGGCAAGGTCAAGGTCAAGGTCAGCTACGAGCCGGAGATCCTCGGCACGGGCGGCGTCCTGAATCCGCTTCGCGAGTGGATCGGCGACGAGCCGTTCTATCTCGTCAACGGCGACATCGTCGTCGAGCACGCGCCGGATCCGACGGGGAATGTCCGCGACTTCGACGCGCCGGACGTCCTCGGCTGCGCGCTGGTGAGCGAGACGGGTCCTCGGACAATCGAGGTCGAGCCCGAGAGCGGTTTCGTCACCAACTGGAGAAGCGAAGACGCGGGTTTCGACGGAACCTATACCTACTGCGGCATCGCCGTCCTCAAGCCGGAGATTCTCCCGTACGTCAAACCCGAGGGCTTCTCCTCGGTCGTCGGCGCCTACGAGAAGGCGATGATGGACGGAAAGTTCATCAAGGCGATCCGCGCCAAGGAGATGCTGTGGACCGACGCCGGGACGATTCCGAGCTACATCGACCTGAACCGCGACGGGGACGACAACGCGTTCGACGAGTTTCCCCAGGTCAGGGCCGCGCTTGCGGCGGTCGGTTCGAAGGGTCCGGTGTCCTTCCTCGGCGCCCGCGGCAGCGAACGCGTGTTTTTCCGCTGCGACAAGGGCGTCATCGTCCTCTATGACGACGGCAACCGCGACGAGAACGGCCTTTACGCCGGACATGCGCGCTTCCTGAAGGAGAACGGCATTCCCGTGCCCGAGGTGCTGGCGGACCTCGCGTCCCTCAAGACGCTTGTCCTCTCCTATGCCGGCGCCGAGCACAAGATGAATCTGACGGATTACGCCAAGGTCGTCGAGACGCTGGCCCGGTTCAACGCGCTCGGGAGCCATCCGAAACTGGGCGAGCTCGACTTGCTGCCCGAGTTCGACGCCGGGACCTGGGCGTGGGAGCGGAATCTCTTCCGCACGCACTGCCTCGTCGCCCGCTACGGGACGGCGATGTCCGAAGGAGTCGAGAAGGAGCTTGCCGCGGTCGCCGAGATGCTGGAGCGCGAGCCGAAGGCGCTCGTCCATCGCGACTTCCAGTCCACCAACGTCCTCTGGATCAACGACCGGCACAGCATCATCGACTTCCAGGGCATGCGCCTCGGACCCGGTGTCTACGACCTCGCGTCGCTCGTCTACGATCCCTACGCGAAGTTCACGGACGGGGAGCGCCAGGCACTCGTCGCGCTCTACGCGAAGGAGAGCGGACGCCCCGATGTGGCGAAGGTCCTTCCCGCGGCCGCGGTGCAGCGTCTCGTGCAGTGCCTTGGCGCGTACGGGCGTCTCGCGTCCGTCGGACAGCCCCAGTTCGGCAAATACGTCTTGCCGGCGCTTGAGAATCTCCTCGACGCTGCGGACAAGGCGGGCCTCAACGCGGTCGCCGCGCTTGCGGAAGACCTGATCGCGGCCGAAGTGGAATTCCAGAACGGGCGCGGCAGCGGCTGTGCGTGTCACGAACACGGGGGCGCGAAGGCATGAAGGCGATCCGCGCATTCCTGGGGCGGATCACGCGGACGGGCGTCAGGCGTCCGGGCTGCGTGAAGACTGTTTCCATGGGGCGCGAGCGCGAATTCCGCGCGTGGGACGTCGGCGACGACACCTACATCTTGGAAAAGGGCGTCAACGCCCATCTGGACGAGCATCCGAGCGTGCTCGTCGTCGAGAAGCGCGACCTCCGCCGCAGCGCCCGCGGCCGCGTGCTCACGATGACCACGGGGAACCATGCGGTCGGGGCGTTTCCGCTCCTGGACGGCCGCTTTTGGAAGCTCTCGGCCCTTCCCTCCGACAAACGCGGCGACGTGCTGATGCACGCGGTTCTCTGCGCCAACGTGGTCAGGGACACGATCGAGATCTCGCAGCGCGAGGTTCCGTCGAAAAAGCTCTGGGAGGCGGACGAGTGGCTCCTGGGGGCCGCCGGCTTCACGATGCCCGACATCGTGATGGGCGAGCGCAACGACCAGACGCTCGAGCACTACCGCCAGCTCGGACAAGAGTGGCGCATCAAGCCGCTCGCGTGGACGGAAACGGAGATGAAGGTCGCTCTTGCCGCGGCGAAGAAGCGCATTTCGACGAAGATCACCTACTATCACTCGATGCGCGGCGTCCACTTCCTCTCGTACGCCGAGTTCCGTCGTTTCGCGGAATGGGCGCAGACCGACCCCGACGAGTTCGTGAAGGGTCTTCGCGAGCTCGTGTCCGTCTACGAGGGCGCCACAATGTCTTTTACGCGCCTGCAGAAGGTGCGCGGACACCATGAGATCGAGCTGTTCGGACTCCGCCGCGGCGTCGCGATCGAGACGATCGTCCCCGAGCTCGAACGGCTCATGGAGTCCGTCGCGCTCGGGCGGATCGGGCAACTCGGCGTCATCGCGAAAGCCGCCGAGATCGCCGCGCTCTACGAGTCTCTGCTGACGCGGCCTTCGCTCTCGGACGAGACTTCGAAGGATTTCGCGGAGACACTCTACATGTACGTCTCCGGAGAGATCTACTCCGTCTCCGGAGAGGGATCGACTCCAGCGTTCGACGACCGGCGGACCGCGCTTCCGGGCGCGACGTTCGTCAAGGGCCGCCCGGTCATGCATCCGCGCTCCGACGACCGAACCGAGATCCTCCTCTCCAACCTGCGCGGACTCATGTCCAAGGACGAGATCGTCCTCTATGCGAACGTCTACGAGCTGCGCGAGCAGGAGGGAGACGCGCCGATCGGGAAGGGCAAGACGCGCGAGGTCGTCTACCGCACGAACCGCAGTCCCCTCGAGAAGAGCCTCGTCGAGAAGCGGCTTACGAGCTCCCGGCAGGAGTATGGCAGCTACATGCTCGCACGCATCGGCGTCCTGAAGGCGCTGGGTCTTTCCTTGAGCCGCAATTACCGGCTCCTCAGGCGCCGCCAGCATTCCGGGCGCCGGATCGATTATTACATCCGCGAGCGGTGCGAGGGCGAGCCGATGGAGTCGATTCCGGCGAACTACTTCTGCAACGCGGACGACGCCTCGGTCGAGGAGAAGGATGTCGTTCTCGCCCTTGCGACGCTGATGGGCGACGCCGCGGCGCAGAACCTCGCGATGAAGAAGTTCGATCCCCTCACCCAGTCGCCGCTCTTCGGCGTCGGCAAGGAGATTTACGAGTTCGAGTATGACATCATCCGCCAGCGCGTTGTCCCCAAGAGCGTGGCGACGTGCTCGATCCGCGGCAGCTTCGGCTGGCCCGATCGCGCGTTTACCGACGACAACCTCCAGGCGATCGGAAGCTTCTACCTGCAGCATTATGCGCATGCGCTCAAGGCGTTTCAGAGAAAACACGCGGTGACGATGGCCGAGGTCGCGGAGCGGTTCATGGACGGCTTCGAGTTCCGTACGCATGCGATGGCCTGGCAGCTGTCGGTGATGCGCGACCAGTTCGAGTCGTTCAAGCCGGATCTTCCCGCGGTGTTCGACTTCGACCGCAAGTGGGCGTTCGTCATGTGGGCGCTTGAACGCCAGGAGCGCCGTCTGCCGTTCATCCGCAAGAGTTTCTTTTCGAAAGTGGAGTTGGTTGAAAATGAAGACGTACGGAATAATCCCCAGTAGGTTCGGTTCCAGCAGGTTTCCCGGCAAGCCACTGGCGATGCTCGCGGGCAAGCCTCTCGTCGCCTGGGTCGTCGAGGCCGTGAAGAAGGCCCGGGGCCTTGATGCCGTTCTCGTGGCGACGGACGACCCTCGCATCGTCGCGGCGGTCGAGCAGTACGGCGGCGCGGCGGTGATGACCCCGTCGGAGCTGCCGAGCGGAACCGACCGCATCGCCTGCGCGGCGAAGAACTTCCTCGGATGCGATTTCGACGATGACGACATCCTGGTCAACATCCAGGGCGACGAGCCCCTGATCGACCCGAAGCTGGTCGAGGCGCTCGCGCAGAAGCTCAAGGACGATCCGCGCTGGTCGATGGCCACGGCCGTGACTCCGATCCGCTCCGCCGCCGACCTTGCGGCGAGGTCCGTCGTGAAGGTCGTCCTTGACCGCGACGACGGGGCGATGTATTTCTCCCGCGCGCCGATTCCCTGCGACCGCGACAGCGCGCCCGACCTCGCGGGCGGACTCTACGTCCGTCATCTCGGCATCTACGCCTACCGGGGCGGATTCCTCAAGCGTTACATTGCCGAGCCGCCGTGCGCGCTTGAGAAGACCGAGAAGCTCGAGCAGCTCCGGGCGCTGTGGATGGGCGCGAAGATCGCCGTTGTGAAAACCGAGGACGAAGGCGTGGGCGTGGATACGCCCGAGGATGCCGAACGTGTTGCCAAGCTTCTCGCAGATCGCGCCTCGTGAGCGCCGCGCCGTCTTCAGGCGCGCGCTGGTCGACTCGCTTCCCGTGCTCATGGGCTACACGACGATGGGGTTCGCCGCCGGCGTCCTCATGGCCAAGGCGGGAAACGTGCCCTGTCCGGCATTCTGGGCCGGCCTCATTGGCTTTTCGTGCGTCTCGGGGACGCTGAGCTTCGCGATCGTGCCGGCGCTCGCGCAGTCCTTCGGCTTCTGGCAGGTCGCGCTCCTGACGATCGGCATCAACTTCCGCTATGCGTTCTACGGCATCTCCATGCTTGGAAAGTGGCGAGGGATTCCGCTGCTCCAGAAGTGGTTTCTCGTGCACTCGCTTGCGGACGAGATCTACGCGCTCGACATCGCCTGCAAGTACGGCAACCCGCTCCGCAACCGCCTCTATTGCCTCTGGAACCATGCGCTCAACGTCTCCTACTGGACGGTCGGCACGACGCTCGGCGGGCTCGCCGGAAGCGAGCTCCCGATTCCCTCGCAGGGCATCGAGTTCGCGATGGTCGCGCTCTTTCTCGTCATTTTCACGGACCAGGTGAAAGGAATGGTGAAGAAACATGTCTGACCGCGTGATCTATCTTCTCGGCGTCGTGGCCGTCGGCTGGGCGGTGACCTTTTCGCTCCGCGCGCTGCCGTTCCTCCTCATGGGCGGGGCGAAGCGCGAGCTTTCTCCGCGGATCGCGAAGGCCGGGGACGTCATCTCGCCCGTGATCATCGCGGCGCTGATCGCCTATTCGTACGCCGGACTCGAGTGGAAGACGGCGTGGCCCTATCTCGCGGGCGTGCTCACGGTCGGTCTCCAGCTCTGGAAGCGAAACCCGCTGGTCTCCATCGTCGCGGGCACGGTCGTCTACATGTGTCTGCTCAACTGCGGCTGCACGACGACCTCCGGGACGATCACGCTCGATGCGGCGCGTCCGTCGATCCGCTACTCCGCCAGTGGATTTCTGATCGGAAACAGCTATGTCGAACCGCAGAAAATCGTCCGCACCCTTAAGGACTACGAAGTCCCCCGCGACCGCGTCATCCACATTCAGATTGACGACGGGATGGAACGCGACCTCAAGCCGGCGCGTGCCTTCATGTCGATGCTGGCGCAGGCGGGATACACCCGCAGCGTGCTGGTGACGAAGAAACGCGCTGACTCGACGGTCGTCTCCGAGAGAGAGCTTGAGGAGCGAAAGCTCCAGAATCGGTCTCAGACTCCGTACCGCGCGCCGTCCGGGGGCACGCGGATCCGCTACAAGAGGGGCGATGAATGACTGCGGCCGAGGCACAGGTCCGGATTTTGGAACTTCGCCGGCTGATCGAGCAGGCCAACCGCGACTACTACGACCTGCACCAGCCGACCGTCGGGGACCGCGACTACGACCTCTGGGAGGCGGAGCTCCTGAAGCTGGAGACGGAATTCCCCGAATTCGCGGAAGAGGACTCCCCGGTGAAAACCGTCGCGGGCGGACTGTCCGAAGGGTTTGCCAAGGTCCGGCACGATCCGCCGATGCAGTCCCTCGACAAGACCCATGCGAAGTCCGATCTTGCCGAGTTTGACGCCTTCGTCCGCAAGACCGTCGAGGGCTTCACCTATCTCGTCGAACCCAAGATCGACGGAATTTCCCTGTCGCTCGCGTATTCGGACGGACGCTTCGTCCGGGCCGCGACACGCGGCAACGGCACGGTCGGCGACGACATCACCGCCAACGCGGCGACCATCGCCTCGATTCCGAAGACGCTGCCGCCGGACGCGCCCCGGGAGCTCGAGGTCCGCGGCGAGGCCTACATGACCCGCGAGGGCTTCGTCGAACTGAACCTCCGCCAGGCCGCGCTCGGGCTCGAGGAATTCGCCAATCCCCGCAACGCCTGCGCGGGCTCGCTCAAGCAGCTTGACGCGAGGGTCACTGCGGAGCGTCCGCTGGACGTCGTCATCTACAATGCCGGCGGGAAGGGCTGCGACCGCTTCGCCTCCCATTCCGAGATGATCGATGCCTTCGCGAAATGGGGTTTCCCGGTCGCACCGTGGTCGAGACGCTGCAAGACCGTCGAAGAGGTTTTCGCCGCGCTCGACGAGCTTCAGGAGCGGCGGCATTCCTTTCGCTTCGAGATCGACGGCGCGGCGATCAAGATCGACGAGCGTCGCTTCTACGACGTCCTCGGCTCGACCGCGCATGGTCCGCGCTGGGCCCGTGCGTACAAGTACGCTCCCGAGCGGGCGGAGACCGTCCTCGAAGCGATCACCGTCCAGGTCGGGCGCACCGGCATCCTGACGCCGGTCGCGGAGCTGCGTCCGGTTTCGCTCGCGGGCAGCGTAATCGCCCGGGCGACGTTGCACAACGCGGATCAGATCGCGCGGCAGGACATCCGTGTCGGCGACCACGTCTGGCTCGTCAAGGCCGGGGACGTGATTCCGGCGATCGACTCCGTGATCCCGGAGAAGCGCAGCGGCTCGGAGAAGGTCTTCGAGATGCCGACCGCGTGCCCGGTTTGCGGCGGCGAGGTGATCCGGCTCGAGGGCGAAGTCGCGGTCCGGTGCGTGAATCCCGCCTGCCCCGCGCAACTGTGCCGCCGGCTCGAGCATTTCGCCAGCCGGAACGCGCTGGACCTCAAGGCGCTCGGAGGGAGGATTGCGGACGTCCTGGTCGCGAAGGGCGTGGTGACGGATCCGCTTGACCTCTTTACGCTCGACTACAGCGCTCTTGTCGGACTTGACATCGGCGAGGATGGCGCGTCGCGCAAGTTCGGCAAGAACGCCATCAACCTCGGAAATGCGGTCGTGGCCGCCAAATCCCTTTCTCTCGACCGCTGGCTGTTTGCGATCGGCATTCCCAACGTCGGCGTCACCGTTGCCCGGGACATCGCCGCGGAGCATGCGCGCTTCAGCGATTTGCCCGGGAGCCCGGCCTTGAAGGCCGTCGTCGAGAACGACGCGAAGAAGGGCAAGGACCGCAAGATCCTGACCGTCAAGGTCGAGGCGGCGAAGGCGGTCCTCGGTTTTTTCGACAGCGACTACGGAAGGACGTTCACCGCCCGAATGAGCGAGCTCGGCATCGACCCCGAACGGGCGGCCCGAGCGGAGGTCGCGAAGGCGGGACCGCTCGTCGGCGCCGGCTGCGTCCTCACGGGCTCCTTGTCTCGTCCGCGGACGGAGTATGCCAAGCTGATCGAGCTAGCCGGCGGCAACGTACAGGGTACCGTGACTACCAAGACCAAATACCTCATTGTCGGAGCCAATGTCGGCGCCTCCAAGACCGAGAAGGCGAGAGCCTTGGGAACGGAAGTGATAAACGAGGAGAAACTACTCGAAATGATCTCTTTATCTCAAACTTCAGAGGAAACTCCTCGGCTTTCAGCATCCCCTCTGACGTCTCAGGCCCTTCATCAGGGTGAGCTTTTTTGATATACTATACAATATTTAACATTTAACACATTATTTAATATTTAAACTACAAGGGAGTACAGATGAAAATTGCCATTGCTTCAGACCACGGAGGGGTTGATCTCAAATCCGTCCTCGTCACCGCGCTTTCCGGTCAGGCGACGATGATCGACAAGGGTCCGGCGGACAAGAAGAGCTGCGATTATCCGGACTATGCGGATGCGGTTGCCCTCGACGTCTCTTCGGGAGAAGCGGATTTTGGCATTCTCATCTGCCGCAGCGGAATCGGAATGTCCATGTGCGCGAATCGCTTTCAGAACGTCCGTGCGGCGATCTGCCAGACGACCGAAGCCGCGACGATCACGCGTCAGCACAATGGCGCCAACGTCCTCTGCCTTGGCGCGGACGTCGTTTCGGCCGACTACGCGGTCGAGATTGCCAAGACTTTCGTCGCGACTCCCGTTGACGATTCGGAGCGCCATGCCCGCCGCCGCTGGAAACTCGAGCGCGCCAACCGACTCTCGGACTGCTCCGGGCTCCTTTGGGACGACCCCGAGGTCTTTGCCACGATTAAGGCGCAGACCGAACAAGAGGACGCCGAGATCAACCTCATCGCGTCCGAGAACACTTCGTCCCGCGCGTGTCGCGAGGCGGCCGGTTCGGTTCTGATGAACAAGTATGCCGAGGGTTATCCGGGCAAGCGCTGGTATTCGGGATGCCTTCCCGTCGACGCGGCCGAGGAGCTCGCCCGCACGCGCGCCTGCAAGTTGTTCGGCGCCGAGCACGCCAACGTCCAGCCGCATTGCGGTTCCGCGGCGAACATGGCCGTCTACTTCGCGACGATCAAGCCCGGCGACACCATCATGTCGATGTCGCTGGACCAGGGCGGACACCTCTCGCACGGCTCCCCGGTCAACTTTTCCGGCAAGATCTACAACATCGTTCCCTACACCGTCGACGCCAAGACCGAGATGCTCGACTACGACGCGATGGAGAAGCAGGCGATGGAGATCAAGCCGAAGATCCTGCTGACCGGCGCCTCGGCCTATCCGCGCAAGATCGACTTCAAGCGCGTCCGCGAGATCTGCGACAAGGTCGGCTGCATCATGGTGGTCGACATGGCCCACATCGCCGGCCTTGTCGCCGGCGGCGCCCACGAGTCGCCCGTCCCCTACGCCGACTTCGTCACGACCACAACGCACAAGACCCTCGGCGGCCCCCGCGGCGGCATGGTGCTCTGCAAGGAGACCTGGGCGAAGGCGCTCGACAGCGCGGTGTTCCCCGGCATGCAGGGCGGTCCGCTCGAGAACATCATCGCCGCGAAGGCGGTCATGTTCCGCGAATGGATGATGCCCGCGAAGAAGGGCTACGCCCAGCAGGTCGTCAAGAACTGCCAGGTAATGTGCAAGACGGTCCAGGACCGCGGCTACCGGATCGTCTCCGGCGGCACGGACAACCATCTGTTCCTCGTCGACGTGAAGACCTCGAAGGGCATCACCGGCAAGGAGGCCGCGGCGGCGCTTGACGCGGCCGGCATCATCGTCAACAAGAACACGATTCCGTACGACACCGAGTCTCCGTTCAAGACCTCCGGCATCCGCGTCGGCACCGCTTCGGCGACGACCCGCGGCATGAAGGAGCCCGAGATGATCAAGATCGGAACCTGGATTGCGGACGTTCTCGACAACATCGCGGACACGACGGTCCAGCAGCGCGTCAAGCGCGAGGCCGCCGAGCTCGTGGCCGGCTTCCCGGTCCCCTGATTCAGTCGGCAGTCGGCAGTTGGTTGTTGGCGCGAGCCTGGTATTGGAAATTCTGGAAGGTTTGAATTTTTGTCTAAAGTCGCAGTAGTCGGAGTGGTGGGGCGGACGAACGCGGGCAAGTCCACGCTCGTCAACGCCCTCGTCGGCGAGAAGGTCTCGATCGTCTCGCCGGTCGAGCAGACGACCCGCAACACGATCCGCGGAATCGTCGCCGATTCGAGGGGTCAGCTTGTCCTTCTCGACACTCCCGGCCTTCACAAGGCCGTGGGCAATCTCGGCAAGATTCTCAACCGCATGGCGCGCCGTTCCGCCGCCGGCACGGACATCCTGTGCATCGTCTTCGACGCCGCCCAGGAACCCCAGCTCGAGGACGTCGGCTGGATGCAGCGCGTGGCGAGGGAAAGGCCCGAGAAGGTTGTCTTCGTCCTCAACAAGGCCGACCGCGCGCCGTTCTTCGAAACGATGTACCGGGACGCGTGGGAGACGGCCAAGAAGGACGTTCAAGACGCCATCGGTTCAAAAGGTTCAAAGGGTTCAGGTGAAAACATTGAACCTCTTGAACCGGCGCAGCCGCTTGAACCGCTTGAACCTGTCGTCGAGCCCGTCTGGGCCAAGGCCATTTCCACGACGGAAGGCGGAGCGAAGGGCGTGATGGACGCCCTCTTCGAGTTTGCCGAGGAGGGGGAGAAGCTCTTCGACGACAGCATCGTCACGGACTATCCGCGGAAGCTGACGATTGCAGACTCGGTCCGCGAGAAATACCTCGCGAAGCTCCACCAGGAGCTTCCGCACGAACTCGGCGTCATCGTCAAGAAGATCGTCGACGAGGGGTCGCGCTGGAAGGTCGAGGTGGCGATTCTCGTCAACCGCGACAGTCAGAAGCCGATCGTGATCGGCAGGGCGGCGGAGACGATCAAGTATGTCCGCAAGTGTTCCGAGCGCGAGCTCAAGGACATCTTCGGCGTGAAGGTCGAGCTCGAACTCTGGGTTCAGGTGGAGCCCAACTGGATGAAGAATCCGCGCGTCCTTTCGGAGATGGGTTACATGGGCGATCTCGTCTGAGAATCAAGGCAGTGTCCTGAGCTATGAGAAAACTGGCGATTCTAATGGTTTTTCTGACCGCGGTTGCGCGGGCGGAAGAGACCTATGTCGTCCAGTCGGCCGTTCTCGCTAAAACTAAAGAGGTCCCGGCCTCGTCCGTGTCCGAGCTGGCCGTCGCCAAGGCGGCGCTGCGGGACGGACTCTGGGACGTCGCCCGTCTCCATGCCGCGAAGGCCGATGGAGTCGAGGCGAAGTACGTGATTGTCGAGAGCTTCGCACGCGAAGGCAAGTGGCGGGAGCTGCTCGAAACCTGCGAGGCCTGGAAGAATCCCGATGACGACGTTTTCGTCTATTTCCGTTCGCTGGCGCTCTTCGAGACGGGCGCGGCTTCGAAGGCCGAATATTTGATTTCCGACCGCAAGTTCTCCGATCCCGTTTATGCCGGCCTGACGGCGCGGTTGCGTGCCCGGCTGGCGATGACGGCCGGCGGGGCGGCGGAGGCGCTCAAGATCGTCGACGCCTCGCCGGAGGATTTCGCCGACGAGGAATCGCGGATGTTCGCGGCCGGACTCTATGCGGCCACGGGCGACCGTCCGGGCGCGGAGAAGATCTGGCGTTCGGTGGTCGCGTCCGGCGAGGCGTCCGGCGAACGTGCGTTTGCCATTGCGAGCGCCAATCTCGGCGATGTCGAGGCGATGCGGGCGGCGTATGCAAGGTCCAAGTCTGCCGAAAACCGGCGGTTGGTCGGCTTTGCGCTCGGCAAGGCTCTTCTCAGGGGAGGGAAGACGATGGACGAGGGCGTGGCGCTGATCCGGACGCTGGTTCGCGAGTCGCCCGACGCCGAGGGTGCGCGCGACGGGCTTTCGGCCATTGCGGACGCGTTGCTGGCGGACGGGCGTCACAAGGCGGCGGCGGAGGTTTACCGTGAAGTCTTCGAAACCTGGCCCGATTCCATCAAGTCGATGGCGCTGAATGACGGATATGGCTGGGCGCTTTCCAAGCTTGGCAAGTACGATGAGGCGATCGAGGCGTTCGCCCGTGCCGAAAGCGAAGCGCTCTCCGATGGCGACAAGGCGGTCGAAATCGTGAAGCAAGGCGACGTGCTGGCGGCGGCCGGCCGGGAGGACGAGTCTCTGATGAAGTACCGTCTGGTGCTGGAGAAGTATCCCGAGACGGCGCCGGCTGGACGAATCAAGGAACTGGTCCGGCTGCGCGAGCTCGAGGACCGCGGCCGCGAGAACTACCGTGCGTACCGGTTCAAGGAGGCCCAGGATTGTTTTCGCGCCGTGGGGAAAGAAGACGCCGCGCGGCGCCCGCGCATGGAGTATTACGAAGTGCTGTGTCTGTACGGACAGGGACTGGATGACGAAGCGGAGGAGCTGGCGTCGTCGCTCGCGGCGGAGTCTTCCGATGCCAAGGTCAAGGCGGAGGCGACGCTGTGGCTCGCGAAGCATTCCTACAACCGCGGTCTGTGGGAGACTGCGCGGAAGCTGTTTTCCGACTATGCGGAGGCGGCGCCGAAGTCCCCCGAGGCGCCCGAGGCGCTGGTGTGGTCCGCCCGCGCGGCATTCGCCGCCAATGACTTCCAACAGGCCATCCAGATCGTGACGCGTCTTGCCGAAAGATATCCCGAGTCGCCATTCCGAAGCCGCGGATTCCTCGTCCAGGGCGAGTCGCTGATCGAACTTGCCCGCTTTGACGAGGCGGTTCTCGTGCTGGAACGTGCGGCTGCCGTCGACGGTACCGGCGACGGAGACCGCCTTCGGGCGAGCCTTCTTCGCGCGGATGCGCTGTTCGCGATGGGGGCGGACAATCCGGCTCGATACGAGGAGGCTCTCGAGGCCTATCGCGTCGTCCGCATGGGCGAGTCGCTCGACAGCAGCCGGCGGCTGACCGTTTCCTACAAGATCGCCAAGACGCTGGAGAAGCTCAAGCGTCTACCCGAAGCTGTCGACCGATATTACACGGACGTGGTGCTCGCCTACCGCGACGGCCGGGAGAAGGGAATCTCCTTCGACGGTGACGCGCGGACGGCGTTTTCCCGGGCGGCCTTCAGGCTTGCGGACGAGTTCGAGAGCCGCGGCAAGGATTTTCAGGCCGTGCACGTGCTGGAACTGGTGTCGTCGAGCGACGTGCCGGCAGCGGCCGAGGCGGCCAAGCGCATCGATCGCATTCAACGGAAAGGAAACTTCCTATGATCACGGGCGGACCCGTATTCTGGATTCTGGTCGCGACGGCGGTCGTGTCCGTGGTGATTTTCTTCGAACGGTTCTTGGAGATCCGGAGGGCGCACATCGACTATCAGGATTTCATCAAGGGGGTGGTCAACGTTCTTGAAGGCGGAAACGCCGACGAGGCCCTGGCGATCTGCGACGACACGGCGGTTCCGGTGGCCAACGTGGTCGCCATGGCCGTACGCAACCGCAACGCGTCCGCCCGCGTTCTTCGCGAAGCCGTTGACTCGCAGCGCCGTGCCGAGACCGCGCGACTCGACCGTCGCCTCGTCGCCCTGGCGCTCATCGGCCAGGTCGCGCCGGCACTCGGTCTTCTGGGAACGATTTTCGGATTCATCAAGACCGTCATGCTGATCAATGACCAGACGCTCGTCTCTCGCGCGGACCTGATCGGCGGGTGCATGGAGGCGCTCGTCTCGGCGGCGCTGGGCCTCATGATTGCGATTCCTGTCGCGGTCATGTACGGCATGCTCCGCACGCGAATGGACCGGATCGCGGTCGAGCTCGAGGCAGCTGCGATCCAGATCACCGGCTATCTTTCCACGCGGGAGGCGAAGCGTTGAGCGAGATGCGCCATGCGGCGGTTTCCAACCGAGCCGGACTGTCTCCGGTGCAGTCTTGGATCCGCCCCATTTCCACCGCCATCCCCTGGGTGACGGTGCTCTTGCTCCTGCTGATGCTGTATATGGTCGGAGGGACCTTCACGGCCGCCGAGGGCGTGCTTTTCGACCTCCCGGACGCCGCGTCGGCCGACGACGAGGCCTCAGGACTGGTGGCGCTCGTGCTGCCCATGCCGCGCGAGACGCTGGTGTTTTTCGACGACGCGCGCTACACGCTGGGCGACAGGGTCTCCACCGCGGCGTTCGGAGACCATCTTCTCGACCGCGTCTCCAAGGTGGAGCGGAAAACCCTTCTTGTTCTGGCAGACCGCCGGATTGCCGCGGGCGACCTGATGAAAGTCGCCGCAATCGCCAGGAAGAGCGGAGTCGAACGCGTGCTGTTTGCCGAAAAGAAGCAGGGGGAGGTCGCCGAATGAGCGTCGCGGGTCATCCCCGTCGGCGGCTTCGGTCCGAACTCGGGTCGCTCGCGTCAGTCCTGGCGATTCCGGTCGGGCTTCTCATGGTTTTCCCGTACGAGGCGATCGGCTTCGTCCCGTCCGCGTCCCCGAAATCACGTGCGCAGTGTGCGTTTGTGTCGCTCACCGCCGAGCAAGAGCGCAAGATGCTCGCCGTGGCGCGTTCGGCCTGGCAAGTCGGCGCCGAAGGCGTCCGTGGGCTCCGGACGGAGATGGCGGCCGGCGAGCTGCCGGCGGCGCCGATGGGCGCCGTGCTGGGCGTGCGGAGCGTCCGCTCGGATTCCGGTCATTTGCGCACCGACTTCACGCCCGATTCGCTGCCGCCGTCGCGCGGCGCCGCGCCTCCGTCCGCGATTGTCGGAGATCCGGAGCCGACGGAACCGCACCCGGCGTTTTCCCGAGACGAACTTCTTAAAATCGACTGAAAGAAAGGCTAAAGAAAATGACTCAGAAACAGGTACTTCAGGCGTTCAAGGACACGGGGGCTCTCCTCGAGGGACATTTCGAACTCCGCTCCAAGCTTCATTCCAACCGCTATTTCCAGTGTGCGAACGTACTCCGCTATCCGCGTGTCGCCGAGAAGCTCTGTCGCGAAGTGACCCGTATGGCCGTGAAGAGCGGAAAGCTCGGCACGCGCATCGACGGCGTCATCTCTCCGGCCGTCGGCGGCATCCTCGTCGGACACGAGGTGGCGCGCGAGCTCAACGTCAAGTGCGTGTTCGCCGAGAAGGTGCCGGGCGAGGGCGTTGATGCCGCCGGCAAGCCCAACACCGTGCTCGCGATGCGCCGCTTTCAGCTGAAGAAGGGCGAACGCTACGTCGTCGCCGAGGATGTCGTCACCAAGGGCGGACGCGTCCAGGAGACCGTCGACCTCGTGAAGGCTGCGGGCGCGAAGGTCGCCGGCATCGTCCTCCTTGTCGACCGCTCCGCCGGCAAGGTCAAGTTCGGCCGCATCCCGATGTTCTCCCTCATGCAGATGACCCCTGAGACCTGGACCGCCGCCGAATGCCCGATGTGCAAGGCCGGCTCCAAGCCGGTTCACCCTGGTTCGTGATATGTTCGACACTGTTGAAAACTGCCTTGAAGCCCTGAGGCGCGGCGAAATCATTCTCGTCACCGACGACGCCGACCGCGAGAACGAGGGCGACTGCATCTGCGCCGCGGAACACGCGACGCTCGCGAACGTCAATTTCATGGCGACGCATGCGAAGGGACTCATCTGCATGCCGATGAGCGCGGAGTTCTGCCGCAAGCTCGATCTTCCGCAGATGGTCGTCCAGAACACGGACAACCACCAGACCGCCTTTACGGTTTCGATCGACAGCGTCGACACGACGACCGGCATTTCCGCCGCGGAACGCTCGATCACCGCGCTCGCGTCGGTGAAAGACGGCGTGAAGCCGGAGCACTTCCGGCGTCCGGGACACATGTTCCCGCTGCAGGCCCGCGAGGGGGGCGTTCTCCGGCGCGCCGGACACACCGAGGCCACCGTCGACCTCTGCCGGCTGGCCGGGCTCAAGGAGGTCGGCCTCTGCTGCGAGATCATGAAGGACGACGGCACGATGGCCCGTCTCGACGATGTCGAAGCATTTGCCCGAAAGCACAAGCTCAAGATGATGACGATCGCCGACCTCATCGCCTACCGGCGCAAGGTCGACAAGCTCGTCGAGCTCGTCGAGGAAGTGAACATGCCCACCGACCACGGGCAATTCCGGCTCAAGATGTACCGGAGCCGCATCAACGGTCTCGAACATCTTGCGCTCGTGAAGGGAGACGTCGCGGATGGAAATCCAGTCCTCGTGCGCGTCCATTCAGAGTGCTTTACCGGGGACGTCCTCGGGTCCGAACGCTGCGACTGCGGTTCGCAGCTCCATACGGCGATGGAGATGGTGGAGCGGGAGCGCCGCGGCGTCGTCGTCTACATGCGTCAGGAGGGGCGCGGCATCGGCCTCGCGAACAAGCTCCATGCCTACAAGAAGCAGGAAGAGGGCCTGGATACGGTCGAGGCGAATGTCGCGCTCGGCTTCGCACCTGACCTTCGGGACTACGGCGAGGGCGCGCAGATCCTCGAGGATCTCGGCGTCCGGAAGGTTCGCCTGATGACCAACAACCCCTGCAAGGTCAAGGGTCTGGACGGCTATGGAATCGAGATCACCGAGCGCGTGCCGATCGTAATCGCGCCGAACGCCCACGACAAGCAGTACCTCGACACCAAGAAGAACAAGATGGGACACCTGATATGAAAATAGCTGTTATCGGAGACGGAGGCTGGGGAACGGCGAACGCGATCCTTCTCGCCGGATACGGACATGAAGTGACGCTTTGGGGCGCGTTTCCGGAGTATGTCGAGCACATGAAGTCCGTCCGCACCAACGACAAGTTCCTGAAGGGCGTGATGCTGCCGGACAACCTCAAGCTCACAGCCGACCGTCGCGAGGTCATGGAGGGCGCGGAGATCGTCGTGCTCGCGCCGCCGTCGAAATTCTTCGCGTCCGTGGCGGAGGGTTTCAAGGGCCTGATCACGCCGAAGCACCTCGTCGTCTCGCTGACCAAGGGCCTGTGCGAGAAGACCAATTGCCGGATGACCGCTCTCGCGAAGGAGATTCTCGGACTCGACGCCGTCGTTGCCCTCGCCGGGCCGACCCACGCCGAGGAGGTGGGACGGGGCATTCCGACCGCAATCGTCGCCGCATGCGAGGATTCCGAGAAGGCGAAGAGGGTTCAGGAGATCTGGTCGGGTCCGCTCTTCCGCGTCTATACCTCGTCCGACCCCGTCGGAATCGAGATCGGCGGCGCGGTCAAGAACGTGCTTGCGATCGCCGTCGGCTGCTCCGACGGCATGGGCTTCGGCGACAACACGCGCGCGGCGCTCATCACCCGCGGTCTCGTCGAGATGAAGCGTTTCGTCCTCGCCTACGGCGGCCAGCCCGAGACCCTCTCGGGTCTCGCCGGCATCGGGGATCTGATCGTCACCTGCACGTCGGCCCACTCCCGCAATCACTCCGTCGGCGAACGCTTGGGGAAGGGCGAGAAGATTCAGGACATCCTCGGATCGATGCAGATGGTCGCGGAGGGCGTCTGGAACTCCAAGGTCGTTCACGATCTGGCGCGGGAGCTCGGCGTCGAGATGCCGATCTGCGACCTCGTCTACGCGCTCTGCTACGAGAACTTCGACGCGAAGAACGCCGTCAAGATGATGATGGAACGCGATCTCAAAAGCGAATGATCGGTAGGACGGTATGGATCAAGGACTGTTGTACATTCTGTGCGGATTCAGCTTTTGGCTAGGGGCGTGCGTCGCCTCCTTCCTGAACGTCGTCATCTGGCGCGTTCCGCGCGGGGAGTCGATCGTCTCGCCGCCGAGCCACTGTCCGAAGTGCAATGCCGAGATCAAGTGGTATCAGAACATCCCGATTCTCGCATGGATCTGCTTGCGGGGTAAGTGTGCGAACTGCAAGGCGCCGATTTCGCCGCGGTACATTCTGATCGAAACGCTCGGCGGACTTCTCCTTTTGGCGGCTTTCGCGCATCTCTTCGTGCAAAAGGGCATTGATCTGGCGGATCCGACCGGCTGGATCTTCCTGGCCGTCTACTGGATCTGGATTTCGCTTATGATCACGGGGGCGTTCATCGACTTCGACCTTCAGCTTCTTCCCGATTTCGTCACGGTCGGCGGGATGATCTTGGGCATTCTCTTCAACGTCTGCCTGTCTGTCGTCGGGAAGCTCTGGTTCCCGGTCTGCTGGTCGCTGAGCGGGCTCGTCTTCGGATTCGGGCTGCTCTGGTTCGTCCGCTGGCTCGGCTCGAAGGCCTTCAAGCGCGAGGCGATGGGCCTAGGGGACGTCTTCCTCATGGGGGCGGTGGGCGCCCTGTTCGGTCCGGTCGCCGTCCTGGTCACGCTGATCCTGTCCTCGCTGTTCGGCAGCCTCGTCGGTGTCGGACTCATTGTCCTTTCGAAGGCGAAACTCGGCAAGTTCGTTGCCATACCGTACGGACCCTACATCTGCATGGGATGCCTCGTCTGGATGTTCTGGGGACCGGAACTTGTCAGATGGTATTTACAGCTCTTGTTTGCAACTCCGATGGCAAAGTAGTATCATCCGGGAGAGCCTATGCATATCGTACTCAGCCACCCGCTCGTGAATCACCGCGTCACGCTGATGCGGGACCGGGAAACGCCTCCGAAGCTCTTTCGCGAACTCGTGGACGAAATCACGACGTTCCTCGCCTACGAGGCGCTCAGGGACGTCAACATGAAGACAGTCGACGTCGTGACGCCGGTGGCGAAGACCACGGGTCGTGTCATCGACGAGCGCATCGTCCTGGTGCCGATTCTCCGCGCCGGCATGGGCATGCTCGACGCGATGCTCGACGTCCTGCCCTACGCGAAAGTCGGCGTTCTCGGCATGCAGCGCAACGAGCTGACGGCGCAGCCCGTGCCGTACTACGCGAAGGTCCCGCCGGCGAAGGGCGACGAGCTCGCGCTCGTGATCGATCCGATGCTCGCCACGGGCGGCAGCGCCTGCGACGCGGTCGCCCAGCTCAAGAGGCTCGGCTACCGGCGCATCAAGTGCCTTCATCTCGTCGCCGCGCCGGAGGGTGTCGCGAAGTTCGAGAAGGAGCATGCGGACGTTCCGATCTTCACCGCGGTCCTGGACGAGCGGCTCAACAGCCGCCACTACATCGTGCCCGGGCTCGGGGACGCCGGCGACCGCATCTTCGGAACGCTGTAACGCGATTTCCCGCAGGGTCAAGCGAATGGAAGGGCTGATGCCAGAAAAATGAAAAAACTCGAAAGCTACGTGAAGACGATCCCCGGATTTCCAAAGCCCGGAATCCTCTTCCGCGACGTCACAGGAATCCTCGATTCGTCGGACGGATTCCAGCTCGCGCTCGATAAGATGGTCGGCATACTCTCGGAGTGCGAGTTCGACCTCGTCGTAGCGCCCGAATCCCGCGGCTTCATCTTCGGCGCAGCGCTTGCGGACCGGTTTCGAAAGGCTTTCGTCCCGGTCCGCAAGCCCGGCAAGCTTCCCCGCGAGACCATCCGCGAGGACTACGACCTCGAGTACGGAAAGGCCACCTTGCACATGCACGCCGATGCCATCCGCCACGGGCAGAAGGTGATCGTCGTCGACGACCTCCTGGCGACCGGCGGCACCGCCGCGGCAGCCGTCCGGCTTGTCGAACGTCTCGGCGGCATCGTCGTGAAGCTCGTCTTTCCGATCGAGCTCGAGGGATTCGGCGCCCGTGAAAAGCTCCTCAAGGGCTATGACATCGCCTCCCTCATAGCCTATCCCGGAAAATAAGGCGAAGATGACCATGGAAACCGATTCGGGGGCGAGAAGAAGTGATTCCCGAGTTGACGAAAATTGGCAAAAATGCAAGAATAAGGTTTCTAATCGGGAGAAACATGGACCGGAACGAAAAGAAATACCTTTCCGCTGACGAATTCCTCCACGACTCGTGGCGCCTCGCCGCAGCCGTAAAAAAGTCCGGCTGGAAGCCTGACCTCATCCTCGCGCTCTGGCGCGGCGGTGCGGCGGTGGGAGTTTCCATGCACGAGTACTTCAAGGTCACGGGCTGGAACGTTCAGCACATCCCGCTCAAGTGCGCCAGCTACACCGGCATCGGGCAGAATGCCGGAGAAGTCGCATTCACCCTCGGCGAGGAAATCTTCGGCATGATGCGCCCCGGGGACAAGGTTCTCGTGGTCGACGACGTTTTCGACACCGGCAAGACGGCCCGCGCCGTCAAGGCCCGAATCGAGGAGGCCGGTGCCGAGATGAAGATGGCGTGCGTCTACTGGAAGCCCCAGAAGAACATCGCCGGCATCGTTCCCGATTACTTCGTCAAGGACGTCGGTCTCGACTGGATCGTGTTCCCTCACGAGATCGAGGGACTGACCAAGGACGAGATCGCGGTCAAGGATCCGCTGCTGGCCACCCTGCTGTCATGAACGGCAAGCTCTTTATCATCGACCTGATGCCTTTTCTCTATAAAGGCCATTTCGTCTTTCTGCGGAACCCCCGGATGACCTCTTCCGGGCTCAATGTCTCCGCGCTCCTCGGCTTCGCCAGCGGCATCCAGTCGATCCTCAAGAAGGAGAATCCCACCCATGTCGTCCTCGCGATGGATCCGGGCGGACCGACCTTCCGCCACGAGGCCTGCGCGCACTACAAGGTGCAGCGCCAGAAGATGCCCGAGGATCTCGCCGCCTGCATTCCGCGGGCCTTCGAGCTCGCGGAGGCGCTGAAGATCCCGGTCGTCACCGCCGCCGGCTTCGAGGCGGACGACGTGATGGGAACCCTGGCCGTGAAGGGCGCCGAGGCCGGTTTCGAGGTCTATCTGGCGACGCCGGACAAGGACGCGGCGCAGCTTGTGGGGCCCGGCATCCGGCTCTACCGCCCGGCCCATGCCGGCGACGCCGCCGAGATCTACGACGAGGCGAGGGTCTGCGAACACTGGCACCTTCGCGACCCGAAGCAGATGATCGACTATCTCGCTCTTGCGGGCGACGCATCGGACAACATTCCCGGCATCCGCGGCATCGGCGAGAAAACAGCGGCGGACCTTCTTTCCCAGTACGGCGACGTCGAGACCATTCTCGCGAATCAGGCGAAGCTCAAGGGCAAGCTCGCCGAAAAGGTCTTCGCCGGCCGCGAGGACGCGACGGTCTCCAAGTTTCTCACGACGATCCGAACCGACGTCCCGGTCAATCCCGACTGGGAGGCCTACCGGCGCAACGGAATCGATGCTGAAAAGCTCGCCGCCGTCTGCGCGAAGTACGAGCTCAACCGCCTCGCGAAGGATTTCGGCCTGTCTTCAGACGGCTCTTCAAACCTTCAGCTCTTCAGCTCTTCGACTCTCGCGCCTTCGTCTTCGTCTTCGCCTTCGCCTTCGCCTTCAGCCTTCGCCTCTCTCGCCTCATTTCCTCACGACTACAAGCTGATTGCGGACGAGGATGCCGCGCAGGCGCTTCTCGCCGAGCTGATGGCGTCCGACCGCGTCGCGTTCGACACCGAGACGGCGGCGGCCGAGGGGTACGAGTCGACGGACGCTCATCACTGCAAGCTCGTCGGTTTCTCTTTCGCAACTGCGCCGGGCAAGGCGTGGTACGTGACGGCGGACATGATCGACATCTTCCGTCCGCTCTTCGCGGACCCGACCAAGGTGCTCATCGCGCACAACGGCAAGTTCGACCGCTCGGTCCTGCACCGCTACGGCATCGGATTCGCCTCGGTTCCGCACGACACGATGCTCGCGCACTACTGCCTCGATGCGGCGGCGCGGCACGGCATGGACACGCTCGCCGAACAGTACCTTGGCTACCGTCCGATCCCGATCACCGCGCTGATCGGCGAGAAGGAGCGCGGCAAGGAACAGCTTTCCATGGCGGCGCTGAAGCCGGAGGAGATCCGCGACTACGCCGCCGAGGATGCCGACGTCGCGTTGCGCCTTGAGGACGTTCTCCGCCCCCTGGCCGAAAATCTCGCCTCCGGCCGCCGTCTGCCGTCGGCTCTCTCCGACGTCGAGGAGCCGCTCGTCAAGATCCTCACTGACATGGAGCGGGAAGGCGTCCGGATCGACGTCGCGGCGCTGAAGGAATACGGACAGGTTCTCGACCGCGAGATCCTCGGTTTCGTGCAGGACATCCTGAAGTACGCCGACCCGGGGTTCAATCCCGACTCGCCGAAGCAGCTGGGGGCGCTCCTCTTCGAGAAGCTGGGACTGCCGGACGGGAAGAAGACCGCGACCGGCCAGTATGCGACGGACGAGAAGACGCTGCAGAAGCTCGTCGGACATCATCCGATCGTCAAGACCATTCTCGAGTACCGCGCGTGCACGAAGCTCAAGTCCACCTACGTGGACAAGCTTCCGTCCCTGATCAACGGGGACGGACGCGTCCATACCACCTATTCGCAGGCCTTCACCGAGACGGGCCGCCTGAGCTCGTCCGACCCCAATCTCCAGAACATCCCGATCCGGACCGAGCGCGGCAAGATGATCCGCAAGGCCTTCATCGCCCGCGACGAAAAGCACGTGCTCGTTTCGGTCGACTACTCCCAGATCGAGCTGAGGCTCATGGCGGCGTTCTCGCAGGACGGGGCGATGCTCGAGGCCTTTCGCAACGGCGAGGACATCCACAGGGACACGGCGAGCCGCGTCTATAACGTGATGCCGGCGTTCGTGACCTCCGAGCAGCGCTCGAAGTGCAAGATGGTGAACTTCGGCATCATCTACGGCATCTCCGCGTTCGGACTCTCTCAGCGGCTCAACGTGCCGCGGAAAGAGGCGGCGGACCTGATCGAGATCTATTTCCGGCTGTATCCGAAAATCCGCGAGTTCATGGATTCCGCAATTGCGAAGGCGCGCGAGAAGGGCTATGCCGAGACGATTCTCGGACGCCGCCGCACGCTGCGCGACATCAATTCCCGCAACGCCTCGTCGCGCCAGGCGGCCGAGCGCGATGCGATCAACACGCCGATCCAGGGGTCGGCCGCCGATCTCATCAAGGTGGCGATGGTCAAGGTCGACCGGGCGATGAAGGCGGAGTCCCTGCGGGCGAAGATGGTTTTGCAGATCCACGACGAACTGGTGTTCGACGTGCCGTTTGACGAGGTCGAGCGGGTGAAGGAGATCGTGAAGCGCGAGATGTCCACGGCGCTGGACTTCGGCGTCCCGCTGGACGTGGGCATCGGAACGGGCTTTAACTGGCTTGACGCACACTGAGAAAACGAAGGAGAAGGCATGAAAAACTATCTGGCAATCGACATCGGCGCGAGCTCGGGACGGCACATCCTCGGACGGGTCGTGGACGGCAAGATCACGCTCGAGGAAGTCTTCCGCTTCACGAACGGACAGGTCCGCAAAGACGGACACGACTGCTGGGATGTCGAGAAGCTCGTGGAGTCCGTCAAGGAGGGCATCGACGCGGCGGCGAAGACGTGCGCGGTCGACTCGATCGGCATCGACACCTGGGGCGTCGACTTCGTGCTCCTCGACGGGGCGGGCGAGCTCTGCTCCGACGCCGTCGCCTACCGCGATGCGCGGACGGAGGGTGCGGACGGGGAAATCGAGTCCACGGTCCTGTCCTTCGAGGATCTCTACAAGAGGTGCGGCATTCAGAAGGCGCCGTTCAACACGATCTACCAGCTCTGGGCGCTGAAGAAGGAGCATCCGGAGCAACTCGCGAAGGCGGCGCATTTCCTGATGATGCCGGAGTATCTCAACTACCGCCTGACGGGGAAGATCGTCCACGAATACACCGATTCCTCCACGACCTCGCTCCTCGACGCCGCGAAGAAGGACTGGGACCGGGAGCTCATCGAAAAGCTCGGACTCCCCCCGAAGATCTTCGGCAAGCTCGAGATGCCGGGCGCCACGGTCGGCGACTACAAGGGGATGAAGGTCGTCCTCCCCGCGATGCACGACACGGGGTCGGCCTATCTCGCGGTTCCCGCGCGGGACGACAAGGCGGTGTACCTCTCGAGCGGAACCTGGTCGCTCCTCGGCGTCGAGAACGAGAAGCCCATCGCCTCCAAGGTCTCCTGCAAGGCGAACTTCACCAACGAGGGCGGGGCCTGGGGACGCTACCGCTTTCTCAAGAACATCATGGGGCTCTGGATGATCCAGTCCATCCGCCGCGAGCTCAACGGCGTCTCGTACGTCGAGGGCCGGGACGTCGAGGCGACCAAGGAGGCGCTCGCGCGGCTGACGGACTATGAAAAGGGACGCGAGTATACGTTCTCCGACCTGTCGATGGTTGCGCGCGGGCAGTCCTACAACACGGTGGTGGATGTGAACGACTCCCGATTCCTCAATCCGGACTCCATGATCGGCGAAGTGATGTCCGCCGCGGCCGCGTCCGGCAAGCCCCCGGCCTCGGTCGGAGCGCTCATGCAGTGCGTGTACCTCTCGCTCGCGGAATGCTATGCGGATGCGATCCGGAACCTCTCGGAAATCACCGGCAAGGTCTATACGTCGGTCAACATCGTCGGCGGCGGCTGCAAGGACAAGTACCTGAACGCCCTGACCGCCGAGGCGACCGGTCTCGAGGTCTTCGCCGGCCCCGTCGAAGGCACTGCGATCGGCAATCTGGTCGTCCAGATGATCGCCGGCGGCGAGTTTGCCGACCTTAAGGCCGCCCGTGCCGCGATTTCGAGGGGATAACCCGTATTTCCTTGCTTTCAAGCCGTTGTTTTGCTATACTACGCGCCAAATTTCCCCATCTCAGGGGTTAAAAAAGGAGTAATAAGATGGTCAGCTACAAGAAGCTTGGTCTTGTCAACACCAAGAAGATGTTCGCTAAGGCGGTCAAGGGCGGTTATGCCATTCCCGCGTTCAACTTCAACACGATGGAGCAGATGCAGGCCATCGTGCAGGCCTCGGTTGAGACCAAGTCTCCCGTCATCATGCAGGTTTCGAAGGGCGCCCGCCAGTACGCGAACCCGACGATTCTCCGCTACATGGCCGAAGGCGCCGTCCAGTACGCCAAGGAACTCGGCTGCAAGAAACCGCAGATCGTCCTCCACCTCGACCACGGCGACTCCTACGAGACCTGCAAGAGCTGCATCGACACCGGCTTCTCGTCCGTCATGATCGACGGCTCGCATCTCTCATTCAAGGAGAACATCAAGCTGACGAAGAAGGTCGTCGCCTACGCGCACAAGCACGACGTCACCGTCGAAGCCGAGCTCGGCGTCCTCGCGGGCGTCGAAGACGAGGTCTCCGCGGCCGAGTCGCACTACACGAAGCCCGAGGAAGTGATCGAGTTCGCGACCAAGACAGGCTGCGACTCCCTCGCGATCTCCATCGGCACCAGCCACGGCGCGTTCAAGTTCACGGCCGCGCAGTGCACGCGCGATCCCAAGACGGGCAAGCTCGTTCCGCCGCCGCTCGCGTTCGACATCCTCAAGCAGATCGAGAAGAAGCTCCCGGGCTTTCCGATCGTCCTCCACGGGTCCAGCTCGGTTCCGCAGGAATACGTCGATCAGATCAACAGCCTCGGCGGCAAGCTCCCCGACGCGGTCGGCATTCCGGAAGAGCAGCTCCGCAAGGCCGCGAAGAGCGCGGTCTGCAAGATCAACATCGACTCCGACTCGCGTCTCGCGATGACCGCGGCGATCCGCCAGGTCTTCCACGACAAGCCGGGCGAATTCGATCCGCGCAAGTACCTCGGTCCGGCGCGTGACGAGATGAAGAAGGTCTACGTGCACAAGATCGTCAAGGTCCTGGGCTCGAACGACAAGCTCTGAGCTTGAAGGCGAAGGGCGCGTGCGGGCTGCACGCGCCTTTCGTTTTATTTTGAAACAACTTTCCCCCTCACCACCAATCACGGGAGTCATCGTGGCTAAGGAACTCAAAACGGACAAGAAGTCGGCATATGCCCAGGCGGGCGTCAACATCGACGTCAAGATGAACGCCATCGGCTCGATCAAGGAGATGGTCGCGTCGACGAAGACCGCGAACGTCATCGGGAACATCGGCGCGTTCGGCGGGCTCCACAAGGTTCCGACGGGCAAGGACATGATTCTCGTCGCGTCCGCGGACGGCGTCGGCACGAAGCTGAAGATCGCCGCGATGATGAACAAGCACGACACCGTCGGCCAGGACATCGTCAACCACTGCGTGAACGACATCCTCGTCCAGGGCGCAAAGCCGCTGTTCTTCATGGACTACGTCGGCACCGCGAAGGTTGACCCCGTGCAGTTCAAGTCGGTCGTCTCGGGCCTCTGCAAGGCGTGCCGCGAGAACCACATGTCGCTCCTCGGCGGCGAGACTGCCGAAATGCCCGGCCTCTATCCTCTGGGCGAGTACGACCTCGTCGGCACGATTGTCGGCTGCGTCTCGAAGAAGGCCCTGATCACCGGCAAGTCGATTCGCGCCGGAGACGTCATCCTCGGCTTTCCGTCCGGCGGACTCCAGACCAACGGCTTCTCGCTCGCGCGCCGCGTGATCTTCGATCTCTGCCAGTACTCCTGGCAGGACAAGCTCCCGGGCACGAACCAGACGTTCGGCGAGACGCTCCTCGCGGTCCACAAGAGCTTCCTCAAGCCCGTCGCGAAGATGCTCGAGCGCAAGGTCAAAATCACCGGCATGGCGCACATCACCGGAGGCGGATTCCCGGACAACATTCCGCGCGTTCTTCCGAAGTCGGTGAACGCCGAGATCGATCGCGCGTCATGGGAAGTTCCGACCATTTTCAATTTCATCGAGCGCCAGGGCAAGGTCGATCGCGACGAGATGTATCGCGTCTTCAACATGGGCATCGGCTTCGTCGTCATCATCCCGAAGCGCGATCTCGAGAAGGCGACGAACATCCTCAAGGCCCAGCACCAGCCGTATCACGTGATCGGCGTGATCCGCAAGGGCAAGGGCGTCGTCACGTACAAAAACTAATTGGCGTCACAACGTGCCGAAAAAATCCGCGCGGCGTCTTTTGGACGGCGCGTGGTTTTTTTTGTTTTGCCCTTGCGTTATTTCTGAAAATATATTATTATTCACCTAGAGACCGCGGGTATTGCAATCGAATTGATTGCACCGACGGTTTCTGACTAAGATAAAGGATCAAATCATGGCCACGAAGACAGTTGCCAAGAAGCCGGTGAAGAAGGTTGTCGCGAAGAAGGTCGTCGCGAAGAAGGTCGCCGCGAAGAAGCCGGTGGCGAAGAAGGCCGCGACGTGCTGCAAGAAGGCTGTGGCGAAGAAGGCCCCTGCCAAGAAGGCGGCGGTGAAGAAGGCTCCCGCGAAGAAGCCTGCCGCGAAGAAGTAAGGTCGATGCGGTTCCAGAAACCGCAGTGGGCGCGCAGGTTCGAAAAGCCTGCGCGCCTTTTTTTCTTTTGATATAATAGCGACATGAACGGCGAGAAAGAATGGTACTACCGCAGCGAGGACGGAAATGTCTACGGGCCTGCAGATCCGGGGTCGTTGAATTCCTGGGCGCGTGACGGACGCATTCAGCCGACGGGCTTCATTTCAAAGGACCGCATTTCCTGGTCTCCCGTGCAGCTGATGCCGGAGCTCGAGATGAAGTGGCTTGTCGAGGTTGAGCCCGGCAAGGTGTTCGGTCCGTTTCACCGCGACTATGTCGTTCAGCTTGACAAAAACGGATCACTCGGGCAGGGGGCCAAGTTCTATCGCTTCCATGAGTTTTCCGTCGACAGGGACCCACCGCCGGTCGTGGTCGAGAAGATCGTCGAGAAGGAAGTGATCCGGGAAGTCCCCGTCGAGAAGATCGTCGAGAAGGAAGTGATCCGGGAAGTTCCTGTCGAGAAGATCGTGGAGAAGATCGTCGAGGTTGAGCCGCCGGCGCGGACCACGCTTGTTGTTCCCGACGTCGTCGAGCCGGTCAACGTCCAGCCGCCCGCCGGAGACGTCGGCGGAATCTTCAAGGGCGCCAACCTTCAGCAGCTTGCCGCGCTCGAGGCCGAGGCAAAACGCGAGCTTTCGGCGGCGAAGAAATTCGGATTCGGAATCAGATTCGGAGGCGCGAAATGAGCGAAGCGAAGTGGTACCTGCGGACACAGGACGAGACCTTCGGTCCGGAGACGGAGCAGAGGCTTGTCGAATGGGCGCGGCTCGGCCGCATCCAGCCCGGACAGGAAGTGTCCGACGACAACGAGATCTGGCAGCGCGCCGAGGACGTTCCGTTCCTCGACATGCGCTTCTCCATCGACCTCGGCGATGGGAATCCGCGCGGACCCTTCAACCGTGCCGCGGCCGAAGCGCTGCTTGCGAGCGGACGGCTGCCGCCGACCGCGTCGATCGTCGAGTCACGCGGGCCGTTCTCCGAACCCGAACCCGATTTTGCGCCGGAACCCGAACCCGTGCCCGCGCCTGCCGCCGCGTCCGCGCCTGTCCCCGCTCCTCGGGTTGTCATCAAGGAGGTGGTCCGGGAAGTCCCGGTCGAGAAGATCGTCGAGAAGGTCATCGAGAAGGAAGTGGTGAAGACGGTCGTCGACGAGGCGCGCGTCAAGCAGCTCGAGGCGATGCTGGCCGCGGCGAGCCGCGTCGTCGGCGAGAACGAAAACGCGCTCAAGGATGCAGTCGACCGCGAGCGGAAGCTGCAAGAGCAAATCTGCGCGCTCGAGGATGAGCTGAGGCGCTTGCCGCAGTCCGCGAGCGAGGTTGCGGACGTCCAGACGGCTGTCTATTCGATCATGACGAGCGAGGCCGAGGAGCTCGCGGCGATCATCGAGGCGGAGAAAAGGGAGTCGGACGAGTTCCGGCGGCGTCACGAGGAGCGCGCCGACAGACTCCTGGAGCGACGGAGGCTTCTCCTGAAGCGCGCGGGATCGAACATTGAAGATATGACGCGCAAGGCCCTCATCGAGCGTCCGGAAGATCCTCGGACGGCGCGCCTCCGCAAGGAGCTCGACGACCTTACCCGTCTCGACGAGAAAAAGTCCCAGGAAAGCGTCCGCCGAATCCGCGATCTCGAGGAGGCTCTCAAGGCCGCCCGCACCGAGTCCTCGCGCGCCGCAGAAGGGATGCGCGACGTCACCCAGCTCAGGTCCGAGCTGGAGGCGCTGAGGTCCAAGCTGCAGCTGCGCGAACAGGAGCTTCTCGCCGAGCGCCAGAAGACCGAGACGCTCCGCCAGCATCAGGCGACGAGCCAGCAGGCGCTGATGGCGCGTCTCACCGAGCTCGAATCGCCGTCTTTCGGCACGCCGCAGACGCTGGCCACCAACCAGAGCCGCGAGGCCAAGCTGGTGAAGCTCCCGTCCTGGATGCATCTCAAGAAGTAGCTTTCGCATGCATGCGATCTGCGTCTTCTTCGCGCTCCTCTCGATCTGGGACTATCCGGCCCGGCATCCGCAGCATCTCCAGCTGAAGTCGCAGATGGTGCAGGCTGTCCGTGCGGGCGAGACGCAGAAGATGTACGAGGCCTGTCAGAAGGGAGCCGAGCTCCTGCCGGACGATCCGACCTGGGCCTACAACCTCGCCTGCGCGCTTTCGTATCGGCAGGATCCGAACGCGGCGCTCGATCAGCTCGAGAAGGCAATCGATCTCGGATTCCGCGACGCCGATGCGATTGCGAACGACAATGACCTCCGTCGCCTCGCGAAGAATCCCCGTTTCAGGGAGCTTGTCGGCTACGCGAAGGAGACCAAGGACCGTCCGATCCTGCTCGGCCCGCTCGCCAGCGTGCCCGCGACCGGAGTGACGGGGAAGTCGGTTGTGCTCGGCGAGCAGAACCTGGCGTGGAATTTCGACCTCGGCTGCTTCGAGGCCCGGCTGGTCCTCGCGCCTGGCAAAGGCGACGGCAACGACGGCGACCTCTACATGAACCGAGACGCCGCGCATTCGATGCTGGCCGTCACCAACTGGCCGGGACTGACCGAGGTGAAGCTCGATCTCGGGGGACGCCAGCGCGGGATGGATCTCGATTTCCCCAACTTGATCTTTCCCTATCCGGTGTTCGGAAACTGCAGCCGCGCCTACCTGCATCCTGTGTACTGGCGGTCGATTCCCCGCGCGCTGATGACGACGGACGCGGCGCGGCTTCAGGCCATGAGCCGGTTCTACCTCTCCAACCAGACCTGGGTGTTCCCTGCGGTCAACGACTTCAATCCGGGCGGAACGAACCGCGACTGCTTCGCGTCCGTCACGCCCTACTGGATCGCGACGCAAGGCGCCAGCTGGAGCGACCAGTACTATCTCCGCGCGGCGCTCGAGGCGAGCCGCTCGTTCAAGCCTGCGGTGAAGCGGCTGCTGGTCCTGCGCGGACTTCTCGCACCGACAATCCAGTCCGTGCTCCGCAAGTCGCTCAAGGGCGTGATGACTGACGAGGACTATCTCGGGCCCAAGGCGCATCCGACCGCGTTTCCGCCCAACGGACTCGACCTCGCGAAGGTCAGTCGTCTCGCCTCGGAGCTGAAGCTTGACGAGATTCCGCCGGTTGCGATCGTTCGCGTCGCGATGGAGAAGACGGACAATCCCTCCGCCTGGCCCGAGTGCACCTACGCGACTGCCTGCGCCTCGGCGTTTGTTCTCCGGGCTCCGGCGGAGAAGAGGGCCTTCCTCCTGCAGGCCGACGGCGGAAAGGACTATGCGTTCCGAGTCGTTCACGGCGATACCTCTGCAGTGCGGCTGACGCACAAGGACGGGAGGTCCGTCCTGGTCGAGCTGGAGCGCGCGGCGCTCACCAACCGACTCGACATCGCGGTGTTCGCGAAGAACGGAACATCCGGCTGGGGCGCGCCGAGCTTCGTCTCTTTTTTTGTGCAGAACCCGGACGCCGCGTATTCGGATCCGGCGCTGAATCCCCAGCTGCAGGTGAAATGAAGTACGTCCTCGCTCCGCTCGCCGGTTTCACGGACGCTCCGTTCCGCCGCCTCTGCCACGAAGGCGGCGCCGACCTCGTCTATACCGAGATGGTCTCCGCGGCGGGTCTCGCCCACGGCTCCTCGCCGACGCGGCACCTCATGGAAACGATGCCTGGCGAGGGTCCCGTCGCGGTTCAGCTCTTCGGAGCCAAGGAGGACGAGCTCGCGCTCTCCGTCCGCGAGATGGAGGGCTTCTCCGAAATCAACCTCAATGCCGGATGCCCGATGACCAAGGTCACGCGCTGCGGCGCGGGCGCGAAGCTCGTGGAGGATCCGGAGAAGATTCGTCGCCTCCTCAAGGCGATGACCGAGAACACCGACATTCCGGTGACACTCAAGACGCGCCTCGGACCCCATCCTCAAAAGACCAACATCTTCGAAATCCTCGACGCGGCCGAAAAGGCCGGCGCGAAGGGAATCACCGTCCATGCACGCTATACGAGTCAGATGCACGGAGGTCCGGTCCACCTTGACAGGCTCAAGGAAGTCGTCACGAAGTCCAAACTGCCCGTGACCGGAAACGGCAGCGTGGTCGACGCAAGGACCGCGGCGGCGATGGCTGAGACGGGCGTGTCGGCCATCATGATCGGACGGGCAGCCCTGACTGAGCCGGGGATATTCGGGAGGTTGAAGGGGCGAGAAGAAGGTTTAGACGGGTTAAGAGGTTTAGAAGGTTTCGAGGGCTTGGAGAAGTTAGACGATTCGGCCCGTCTTTGTCTGCGGCACCTGAAATATCTGCTGGACTTCAGGAAGCAGCTGGTGCAGAAATTTCCGCATGACCACATCCCTGGAGAGGACGGGTATGCAAGTGTGAAGATGCACGTCCATCTTTTTCGGTATTTTAGCGGAAAACCAGGGGCTGCGGCGCTCCGTGCGCGGCTAAATTCGGTTCGCACCTTAACTGAGATATTTGATATAATTTCAGCCTATGGAACAGGAAGAATCATCTAAGCTCAACCTCGGGTCGTTGGGGTCCTTTGACTTTACCCCGGATTGGGCCAAGAAGGACGCTGGTGTCAGCGTTGGAAAAGTCCGTCCCGAACGCAAGTTCGACGATCCGGCAGGCCGAAAGCCCCGAGGCGACGGCAAGCCGTTCGGAGGCAAGCCTTTCGTCAAGAAGCCGTTCGGACGCCCGTCGTTCGACCGCAAGCCGTTCGTGCCGCGGGAGCAACTTCGTCCGCTGGATGCGGAAATCAAGGTGCTGCCGGAGACGAAGGCGCTCGGCACGATCATCCGCAAGCTGCAGCAGGACGTCCACGCCTACAAGCTGAAGGATCTCGCGTATTTCTTCCTGGACAATCCGCAGTCCGTTCTCCTGAAGGTGTCCCCGCGCGCAGGTGCGCAGGCCTCCGAAGGTCCGGCATCCGACGGAACGTTCTTCCAATGCAAGGCATGCGGTTTCGCGTCGACCTCCGAGGAGGACGTCGTGCAGCATGCGCTCGCCTCGCATCTCGCGGACTACTACGATTCGAAGGAAATCGAGACCGAGCCGCCGACGGGAAATTTCAGCTGTGTGGCGAAGTGCGGGCTTTCCGGCGTCCTTCTCGGGCCGCCGAACATCAACGAATTCAACGCGATCGTCCGCGAGATGATCCGCACGCGCTATCCCGACATGCCCGAGGCCGAGTACCGCGCGCGCATCGAGATGGTCCGCAACGCCGAGACGATCGAGGCTTGGCGCACGGGAGCCGTAAAGAAGACCGTCTTCGTGCCGAAAGGCCAGGCGGAGGCCGAGGGCATCGCGACGTTGTCGCGCGAGCAGGCCGAAGGCGAGTTCCGCCGGACGATCCTGCCGTCGCTTGTCGAGAAGCCCAAGCATCTGATGATTACCGCCGATGTCGCGATGAAGAGCCCGGTCAAACCGCTTCAGTGGGCCGTGAAGGACGCGCTCGAGAGGGAGCGTCGAGCCCCCTACGACATGTGCTTTGCGCTTCGCGGCGCGTTTCATCACCGCAAGATGCATTTTTTCCGCGCCAACGACGCGCACGGTCCGGAGTTCGTGACCGGCGTCGAGCTCAAGGCGTTTGACGCCGAGCACGCCATCCCCGAGCTGGCTGCGGTCGCCAAGTTCGTCATGGAGAATCCGTGCTCTCCCAAGGTGGACATCGTCAAGGACGAAGAGTCCGAGAAGCACCTCAACTGGCTGGTTTCCACCGGACACGTGGTGTCTTTCACGAACGGCGTCTATTCCGCCGTCGAGAAGTTTCCGAAGTACGGTCCGCAGTGGCAGAAGCGCGGCAAGAAGCCGGTTGAAGACAGGAAGCCGGCCGAGGAACCGAAGCCGGCCGAAGAGCAGAAGCCGGCAGAGGAGCCGACGCCCGTCGAAGCAAAGAAGGAAGAGCCGAAGAATGAAGATCCCGCTCAGTTGGCTGAATGATTACGTCAAGGTCGACGACATCGAGCCGAAGGAACTTGCAGAGAAGCTGACTCGCGCGGGCCTGCAGGTCGAATCCGTCGAGACCGTCGGAGGCAATCCGCTGTCCGACCTCATCGTCGTCGCGGAGGTCCTCGCGTGCGAGGCGCATCCGGACAGCGACCACCTGCACGTGTGCAAGGTGACGGACGGACAGGAGACGTTTCAGGTCGTCTGCGGGGCGCCGAACATGCGCCGGGGCATCAAGACGGCGTTTGCCAAGATCGGCGCGCTCATTCCCGAGGGCGAATTCAAGATCAAGAGGGGCAAGCTCCGCGGCGTCGAGTCGTTCGGGATGTGCTGTTCCGAGAAGGAGCTCCGCATCGGCGCGGGCGCGGACGGAATCATCGAGTATCCGGCCGAGACACCGACGGGCGCTTTGGTCCGTGACATCGCGCAGCTCGAGAAGCCCGACACCGTCTTCGACATCGAGGTCACCTGGAACCGTCCCGACGCGCTGTCCGTCGTGGGCATCGCCCGCGAGTACGGCGCGATCCTCGGACGCGAGGTGAAGCTCCCCGCGGTTGATTTCACCGAATGCGAGACGGACGTCAACGACGAGGTCAAGGTCGTGGTCGAGGATCCGGCGAAGTGCCTGCGCTACACCGCGCGCGTCGTGACCGAGGTCAAGGACGGCCCTTCGCCCGAGCTGATGGCGAAACGCCTGGAGCTCTGCGGCGTGAGGAGTCTCGGACTTTGCGTCGACGTCACCAACTACGTGATGCTCGAGCTCGGGCAGCCGATGCATGCCTTCGACTACACCAAACTCGCCGACCGCACGATCGTCGTCCGCGACGCAAGGGAGGGCGAGACGATGAAGACGCTCGACGGCGTCGAGCGCCAGCTGGATCCGTCGATGCTGATGATTTGCGACGCCAGACGTCCGACCGCCGTCGCCGGCATCATGGGCGGCGAGGAGAGCGGCATCGCCGAGGGGACGAAGTCCGTCCTGCTCGAGAGCGCGCTCTTCGAACCGGCCTCGACCAAGTTCACTGCGACGAAGCTGGGACTTGCGAGCGAGTCCGCCTACCGTTACATCCGCGGCGTGGACAAGGATCTGGCGGACTTCGCCTCGCGCCGCGCGGCGCACCTGCTGCAGAAGCACGGCGCGGCCAAGGTCGCGAAGGGGCTTGTCGACGCCGATGCGCGAACCAAGCCGCTCAATCCGGACGTCGCGCTTGATTTCGACCGTGCCCGCAAGCTGATCGGCATTCCGCTGGAGAACGACCGGATGGTCGCGATCCTCGTCGCGCTCGGGCTCGTCGTGAAGTCTTCCGACGGCAAGGGCGCGGTCTTCGGCATCCCGTCCTGGCGCTGGGATCTCGAGCTGGAGGCCGATCTCGTCGAAGAGATCGCGCGTCTCAACGGCCTCGACAACATTCCGGACACGATGCCGTCCGCACCGTCGATTTCCACGCTTTCCGACGCGCCGTTCCGCGCGAAGAGCCGCGTGCGCGAGCTCTGTCTCGCTCTCGGCTTCACCGAGGCGATGCATTATTCCTTCCTCTCGAAGAGGGAGCTCGACGACTTCGACGCCCGCAATCCGGGCGGACGTCTCGCGATTCCCGATCCCGTCTCGGCCGACTACGGCGTGATGCGCGATTCGCTGCTGCCGCAGATGATGGGCAGCCTCGGACGCAACGCCTCGCACCAGCTCGACACCGCGATGCTCTTCGAGATCGGCAAGGTTTTCGGCGTCGTCCGGACTCCGAAGGGCGACATTCCGACCGAGAAGGAGATGCTGTCGCTTGGCTTCGTCGGACCGGTCGGGCGCGAAGCTCTCCGCACGCGCGCCCCTCTTTCCGAAGAGGAGGCGGTCCTGTGGATGAAGGGAGCGATCGAGGAACTCGTCGCGAAGCTCCATGCGGGGCGTCTCGAGTTCGCCGCGGCAGAGCATCCGGCGTTCGCCAGCGGCGCGGCGCTTGCGGTCAGGCTGAACGGCAAGCCGGTCGGCCTCATGGGAGCGCTCTCCGCGAAGATGCGCCATCCCTACCGACTGACGACGCAGATGGTGATTTGCGAGCTCGAGCTCAAGATGCTCCTCAGGCGCACGAACGAACTCGGCCGGGTCTCTCCGGTTCCGCAGTTCCCGCTCGTGCGGCGCGACATCGCGATCGTGGCGGACAAGTCCGTGACGCACGAGCTCGTCGAGAGCGTCATCCGCAAGAACGCCGGAAAGGACCTTGTCAAGATCGAGCTCTTCGACGTCTTCAAGAACTCGCGCGCCTACGCGCTTGAGTTCCGTTCGGCGGAGAAGACACTTACGGACGAAGAGGTCGGAAAGGCCTTCCAGCGGATCGTCGAAGCCCTCAAGGCGACCGCCGGCATCGAAGTGAGGGAAAACTGATTTCAAACGACGTGGGTCCTGTGTTGCACGCGGATTCAGCAGAAATTTCTTCGACCGACATTTGAAGATGAGGCGCAAGCCTCAATTTTGGAACGACGGGTTCCGGGGATTCTGTGTTACGGCAATGCGGGACTTTTTCTTAGCGAACGGAGATTCGAGAACGGAGACTGGAAAGGCGAGATGACGAACAAGTTGGTTTTTTTTCTGACGTTGGCGATGGCGCTGTGCGGAGTCGAGGCGAAGCCGGGGCAACCGGCGTTCCAGCCTGTTCCCAAGCAGGCTCTGACAGAGCTCAAGGCAACAGTCGGGAAGCCCTTTTCGAAGGGGCTTGTGTTCATCAACGGACGTTTCATACAGCCTCCCTACAAGGTCGAGCGCTACGGCACGGCGATGCGGATCAACGGACAGCAGGTTACGGGACAGGTCATTCCATGGTCTGAATTCCTCAAGACCCAGGATGGCGTGAAGATCGAAAAGACCGCTCCTGCAGAGGCTCCGGCATCCGATTCGGAGGAGACATCTCAGGATGCTTCAGAGGAGACTGACGGATCCGAGCAATCGTCCGACTCGGAGTCCTACGATTCCCTCGACGACCTTTTCAGCGATTCTCCCGCGCCGAAGAAGACTGTCGGGCAGAAGAAACCCTCTCGCCGTCCGGCGGCCGCGGCTCCCGCGCCCGAGCCGGCGGTTACGGTCACTCTGGACGGCGAGTTCAAGTCGAACGAAAAGGTCCGCCTGATGGTTGCGAAACTGAACAAGTACCGTGCCAACATCGAGGTGACGCTCCGCAAGGGCGGCTACATCTTCTTCGGCAGTCGCTATTCGTCGGTGATCGGCGACCGCGGGACAATCGATCTCCTGGTCACCGAGCTTCCGGCGGCGATGAAGAAAAGCGCCGAATATTCCGCATTTGCATCAGCGGCGAGGTCCGGCAGGCTGGGCTTTCTGCCTGAAGAGGTTCTCCGCGACCTGTTCCGCAACCGGATCGATTACCTTCGCCTTGAAGCCTGGGCGAAGAAAATGGAGGAGGAACGTCAGTGGAATGCACTGATGGAAAACGCGCTCTGACGATTCTCATCCCGGCCTACAATCCCGATGAGAAACTGCTGGCGCTCCTTTCGAAACTAAAGGAGCGCTTTTCGCGCATTGTTCTCGTCGACGACGGGTCTGTCATCGGCCGCGAGATCTTTCCCGAGGCCGCGAAATACGTCGAGAAGATTCTGGTTCACGAGAAGAACCGCGGCAAGGGCGCCGCGCTCAAGACCGGCTTCGCCTACATCGGAGATTCGGGCGACGTCATCACCGCGGATGCGGACGGGCAGCATACTCCCGAGGATATCGCGAGGATCGCGGAAGGTCTCGCGGACCGCCGCAACGGCCTCGTGCTCGGCGTCCGCGCCTTCTCCGGGAAAGTTCCGTTCCGCAGCCGTTTCGGCAACTGGTGGACGCGCGGATTCTTCTTCCTGATGACCGGACTCATGATTCGCGACACGCAGACGGGACTTCGCGGAATTCCCGCAGCTCTCGTGCCGCGCGTTTCGCGAATTCCCGGCGACCGTTACGAATACGAGATGGCGATGCTGGCGGACGCGAAGCATCATGAGGAACGTCCGCTTCAGATTCCCATCGAGACCGTCTATCTCGACGGAAACGCGACGAGTCACTTCAATCCGCTCCTCGACACGATCCGCATCTACCGCTCGCTTCTCCAGTTCTGCCTTTCCTCTGTCCTGAGTTTCGTCCTCGACAACGCACTTTTCGCCGGAGTCCTCTGGTTCATGGCCGGCCGTGACACAGCGCGGAGGGAAGACATCCTGGTCGCGCTCGCGATAGCCCGCCTCGTCTCTTCGAATTTCAACTACTTCTACAACCGATTTGTGGTCTTCGAACGCCAGAAGTCCTCCAGGAGACGGCACCGGAGCTATTACGGCTACTTCGGGCTCGTTCTGGCGATCGCCGGGGCAAGCTATGTCTTGACCGAAGGTTTCTCGGCGCTCCTTGACGCGAAGGGATTCGCCATCACGGTTGTGAAGATCGTTGTCGAGACTTTTTTGTTCTGTGCCAGCTATTGGGCGCAGAAACGGTTCATTTTCAAAAACAAAAACATGATAAAATGAAAGTCGTCATGAACAAACTTGCTGTTGCCCTCAACAAAACGCTTGGCCCTGCGTCCGCCTTCCTCTCGCCCGCTGGCAAGCGCATGTATTTTCCCTACGGCGGCATTCTTGGACAGGGCGCGGAGGCCAAGTCCTGTGAAATCAACGCGACGATCGGAATGGCCTTCGAGGAAGACGGCTCGCCCTTGGTGATGGACTGCTTCCGGAAGGGCGTCAATCTCGACAAGAAGGCGTTCCTCTACGAGGGAAGCTTCGGTCTTCCCAAGCTCCGCGAGACGTGGAAGGCGATGCAGATCGAGAAGAATCCGTCGCTCGCCAGCTGCACTTTCTCGAATCCGGTGGTGACGCACGCGCTCACGCACGGCATCCGCATCTGCGCGGAGCTTTTCGCGGGAGCGACGGACACGCTGGTCTGCCCCGACCTCTTCTGGGACAACTACGAGCTCATCTTCCAGGAGGCCGTCGGCTGCAAGGCCGTTCATTTCAATACCTTCAAGAAGGGGGCGTTCGACGCGGACGCGATGAAGAAGGCCCTGCTCGGGCCCGGCGCGAAGAAAATCCTCCTTCTCAACTTCCCGAACAACCCGACTGGCTACACCGCGACCCTTCAGGACGCGAAGAAGATCGTCGCCGCGGTCAAGGCGGCTGCGCGCAAGGGAAAGAAGATTGTCGTCGTCTGCGATGACGCTTACTTCGGGCTCGTCTACGAGAAGAACATTCACGACGAGTCGTTTTTCGCCGAATTCGCCGATCTCGACCGGAACGTCCTCGCGGTCAAGCTGGACGGCACGACCAAGGAGGATTATGTCTGGGGCCTTCGGGTCGGATTCATCGCCTTCGCGTTCAAGGGCGCGACGGCCGAGCAGCTCAAGGCGCTTGAGGCGAAGGCCGCGGGCAACGTCCGCTCCTGCATTTCCAATGCCTCCTCGGTCGGACAGCAGCTCGCGCTCGCCGCGTTCGCCGATCCCGATTACAAATGCCAGAAACGCGAGAAGTTCGCGGTCCTGAAGAAGCGCTACCACCAGATCCGGGTCATACTCACGAACCACCCGGAGTACGGCGAAAGCTTCGAGACGATGCCGTTCAACTCAGGCTACTTCATGTGCGTGAAGCCGATCGGCGTCGACGCGGAGAAGGTCCGCAAGCACCTCATCGAGAAATATTCGGTCGGCACGATCGTGCTGTCCGGACTGATCCGCATCGCTTTCTCGACCATTCCCGTCGCAAAGTTGGAGAAGATGTTCGCGTCTGTTGACGCCGCAATCAGGGACTTGAGGAAATGAAGAAGATCCTCGCCGTTCTCTCGGCTGCGCTCGCGCTTTCCGCGTCAGCCTCCTGGGAGCGCGTGGGCTCGCTGCAGGTTGCGGACATGACCGTCGTCGGGCAGTCCGTCGGCACGCTGGGCATGATGTGCGGAAACCCGATGGCCTCGGCTGCGCTCGCGGCGTCGGTCGCGGACATGCGGACGGTCAAGATCTTCGGGCCGATGCGCCCGGGCGCGTCGATGGTCTTCTCTCTTTTCATGGACGGCGGGACCCTCCCCGCAAAGGAGTCTGGAGACGCCACGCTCCAGTCGCTCGAATACGCGATCTTGTATCCGATGGCCAGGTCCCGTGCCGAGTTCATGAAGATGCATTCGGGATCCTTCGAGACGAACGGGCTCGCCGTTGTCCGCAAGACCATTGATTCAGACCAGACAAACGACACCACCTACGTCGCCTTCTCCGCGGACGGCCAGTGGGCTGGTGCGAGCGACAGCCCCGAGCAGGCCGCTGCGGCGCTCGCCGACATCGGCATCGCGCTCAAGCCAATGGACGGCGACGTCGTGCGCGTACGCGTCAACGACAGCGGAATCAATGCCGTAGCGTCCGCCCTCGAGAGGTCCGAGGACGCCAATCCGCACGCTCTCGCGCTGGTGAAGAGCGTCTCGTCCTGCTCCTGCGGACTGCGGATCGGGGAGAAGGGTGTTGACATCCGCATGCGCATCAACCCCGTCGCGGGATCGGAACTCGCCAAGATCGGCAAGGTCTCGCTTCCGGCAGATCCTCTCGCGTTCGCCGGAAAAACAGGAATCATGGTGCAGTCCGCGGGTCCGGATTGCGGCAACTTCACGCCCGATCTCGACGCGCTGTGGCCCGAGCTGACTAAGATTCTCGACAAGCAGGGGCTCGCGCCGGATACGTTCGTCACCCGCGAGAAAGTTGCCGGCGGAGACCGACTGACCTTCGACATGGCCATGCTCGTCAAGCTGCTCGGCGAGCTCGATTCGAAAAAGAGGGAATTCGACGGCGAGATGCTTGCGAAGGACCTTCTGGCGCTCGAGGGGAACAAGCCCTTCGCGGCGAAGGGCCCCGCGCGCGCCTGCGCGTTCGGGATCAAGGGGTTCGAGTCGGCTTGGCCGGCGTCCGAGCGTTTCGCGGCAACGCTTCCCGAGGCGGCGGCGCTCAAACCCTACGAGGTCAGGTTCGTTTCGGTCACGTCCCTCTTCAAGGCACTGGTCCCCGTGCTCGTGTCGAAGATGCCCGAGGAGAGCCGGGCGGCGATGGGCTCCGCCTTGGCCACGATGGCGGTCGAGTCCAAGGGCGGGATCGCTTCTGCGGCCTGGTCCGACACGGATTCGTTCTTCAACATGGTCCGCATTTCCGCCGACGAGATCAGGGGTGTCGGCAACCTTTTCAATGCGGCGATCGTCCTGATGACGCAGGGCAGAACCACGGAGACAGGCGACGCGGACGATGCGGACGATGCGGACGACGACAGCGACGATGAAGATTGAGGCCTTTGCCAAGATTAACCTGACGCTCGAAGTTTTCGGCGTCCGCACCGACGGCTACCATGCGCTCCGCTCGGTCGTAGTGCCCGTGTCGCTTTCAGACACGATAGAGATCGAGGACGCGGTTTCGCTCTCGAGCGACGTGCCGTATCCGGACGACCTCTGCCTCAAGGCGGCGCGGGTCCTGCTCGGTCTGCGCGGCGGATGCGGCGCGGCGATTTCCGTCATCAAGCGCATTCCCGCCGGCGGAGGCCTCGGCGGCGGCAGCGCGGACGCAGCCGCGACGCTTCTCGCGCTGAACGACCTCTGGGGACATATGCTTTCGCGCGACGAACTCGTCGAAATCGCCGCACAGGTCGGATCGGACGTGCCTTCTCTCGTCGCGGGCGGTCCGGTCCTGATGGAGGGTCGAGGCGAGCGCGTCACGCGTTTTGCGTCAGACGCGATCGGAAATCTCAGCTTTGTGCTCGCGAATCCCGGCATCAGCGTCTCCACGCCCGCGGTCTTCGCGCGGAGTCCGGCCCGTCCGGCGGACGATTCGTCCGTCCTCGACAGCCTCCGCTCGGCCCTCGACTCGGGCGAGCTCGGACGCATTGCCGCGTCCTTTGTCAACGACCTCACCGCACCCGCCTGCGCGATGCATCCCGAAATCTCGGATGCGCTCGCATCTCTCCGTACCGCCGGAGTTCTCGGCGCGTCGATGAGCGGCAGCGGCTCGACGGTCTTCGGCCTCGTCCCCGATGCCGCGCGGGGTGACGAGATCGCCGCCTGTCTGAACGCAAAGGGCCTCCGCGCCTGGAGTGTTCACACGGTCGTCTGAAATTGATATAATACGTAAATTCGCGCTTGTCCCATGGTGTAGCGGCTGCACACGGGTTTTTGATACCCAGAGTTCTGGTTCGACTCCAGATGGGACAACCAGTTTCTGAAAACGAAAGGCCTGATATGATCTCGAAGAAGAACCTGTCGATTTTCGTCATGCTCGTGAGCTGCTTTATGCTCTGGGGCCTGATCAACAACATGACGGACAATCTTGTTCCGGCCTTCCAGCGCATCTTCACGATGGACCAGTCCAAGGCGGGGCTCATCCAGGTCGCGTTCTATGGCGCCTACGCCGTCCTCGCGATTTTCGCCGCGGTTCTCGCGGAGGAGCTCAGCTACCGGAAAGGCGTTCTGATCGGCCTTGGCGTCTATATCGCGGGCGCACTCCTTTACATTCCCGCCTGCATCGCCCAGTCGTTCGACATCTACTTCATTGCGATCTTCATCGTCGCGGGCGGGTGCTCGCTTCTCGAGACCGCATGCAATCCCTACGTGATCTCGCTCGGCGACGGGGAAACCGCCGTGCGGCGGCTCAACTTCGCCCAGATGTTCAATCCGCTCGGTTCGATGATCGGCATTGTCCTCGCGCAGCAGCTCATCCTCGCCCATCTCAACCCCGCGACGGCCGAGGCGCGCGCGGCGATGGACGAGGGGGCCCGGAACTGCATCATTCACGAGGAGCTCTTCTGGGTCTGCGCCCCCTACGTCGGACTCTGCGCGACCGCGGCGCTGATCTGGCTCTTCTTCCTTTTCAAGCGCGAAGGCGAGACAAGTGCGACGAAGACGGCGCTGGGGCGCGTCGCGACGGCTCTTTTCTTCTCCCTCGCCCCGATGACGGCGCTTTACTTCCTTTTCCCCGAAATGGATAAGATCGCGTGGGTGCTCTGCGGCGTCGGCGGTCCTGTGGTCTATGTCCTTCTCATGAAAGACTACCGCGCGATGCTCGCGACACTGCTGAAGACGCCCCGTTACTGGGGCGGCGTGATCGCCCAGTTTTTCTACGTCGGCGTGCAGATCGCGGCCTGGACGTGGCTGAACGTCTACTGCCAGAAGGAGCTCGGAGTCACGCCCGCGCAGGGCGCGAGCTACTACACGGTCGCGATCTCGCTGTTCATCGTCTTTCGCTGGATCGCGACGTTCCTGATGAAGTACGTGTCCCCTGCGCCGATGATGGCGGTGTTCGCCGCGGGCGCGATCGTCTGCTGCGCGGGCGTCATGTACCTGCCGACGCAGGTGATTTTCACCTGCGGCTCGCTGCCGTTCAGCCTGAACATCATCTGCCTCGTCGCGATGTCGGGCTTCATGTCCCTCATGTTCCCGACGATCTACGGCATCGCGCTCGGCGGACTCGATCCGAAGGCGCTCAAGCTCGGCGCGTCGGGGCTCATCATGGCGATTCTCGGCGGTGCGATCATCACGCCGTGGATGGCCGACATCATCGGGAACTCGTCGAGCGTCTGGTGCTCGCTCGTTCCCGGCTTCTCCTCCGATTGGGACGCGAATCTCAAGTTGACGCAGATTTCGCTTCGCGCTTCGTTTGTCGTCCCCGCGATCTCCTTTGCCGTCGTGCTCGTCTATGCGCTCGTCTTCAGAAATGCGAACAAGGCGAAATAAGATGAGGATCTCGTCTCTTTTAGCCGCCGTCGCCGTCGCCGTGTCCGCGGGACTTTTCGCCGCGGACGACCCCGAGACGGTCTTCCGCCATCCGCCGTTTGACGCCAAGCCCGGCGTCTGGTGGCACTGGATGGGCTGCAACGTCACGAAGGACGGCATCACGCGCGATCTCGAAGCCTTTCGCGACGCCGGCATCGGCGAGGCGACGGTCTTCGGCATGGCCGACGTCTGCACGCCGTGGGCCGCGTCGATTCCGAATTCGCCGACGCAGGGTCTCGTCGCGTTTACCGACCCCTGGTGGGAGCTTCTGAGATTTGCCGCGGCAGAAGCGCGGCGGACGGGCGTCGGCATCGGACTCCACAACTGCCCCGGCTACACGTCGACGGGCGGTCCCTGGATTCCGCCGGAATTCGCAATGCGCCAGATCTTCAGCTCCTGCACCCCCGTCGAGGGCGGCAAGCCGTTCCGCGCCCGCCTCTCGCTTCCGAGGATCGATCCGCGCGGCGACATGCTGTTTCCGATGGTCAACGAGGACAAGGGCGTCCTCGAGAAGCCCGAGATCCCAGCGCGGACCAACGACTGGCGCGACATCGCCGTCCTGGCGCTCCCGGCGGACGGCATCGTGCCGAAGGACGCCATTCTCGACCTGTCCGACCGTCTTCAGGCGGACGGTTCGTTCGAGTGGACTCCGCCGGCGGGTCCGTGGAAGGTCTACCGCTTCGCGCATACGGCGATGGGCGCAGTGACGCAGCCGAACCAGTGGGAGGCCCGCGGACTTGAGTGCGACAAGATGAACGCGGCGGCGGTCGAGTTCCATCTCAACCGCGTCGTCGGCGAAATGAAGAAGCATCTCGGCGATCTCGTCGGCACGGGCCTGACGCACGTCCTGCTCGACAGCTACGAGGCCGGCACGCCCTCGTGGACGCCTGCGATGGCCGCTGAATTCCAGACGCGCCGCGGTTACTCCCTTCGCGAGTTTCTGCCCGTTCTCGCCGCGCGGCGTGTCGTCGGAAGCGAGGACGAGACCGCGCGCTTCCGCAACGACTTCCGCCGGACGATCGCCGACCTCTACCGCGACAATCTCTTCAAGACGATGGCCCGCGTTCTCGGCGAGGCGGGGCTCCGCTTCGACTGCGAACCCTATGGCGGACCTTTCGCCACGGGCGAGGTCTCGCCGTACGTCGAACGCGCGATGACCGAGTTCTGGTCCGAGATCAAGTTCGGCTTCAGGCCGCAGGACGGAATCTTCAACGGGCCCGGCGGAAAGCGCCGCAACATTCTCTCTGCGGAAGCCTTCACCGGGCTCCCCCAGAACTCGATGTGGACGGAAACGCCCGCCTCGCTCAAGACCGCGGGCGACTCCGCGTTCCTCGGCGGCGTGAACAAGCTCGTTCTCCACACGAACCCGCTTCAGCCGTGGGCGGAGGGCGTCCGCCCCGGCATGACGATGGGGCAGTGGGGCACGCACTTCGGCCGCACGCAGACCTGGTGGAAGCCCGGCAAGGCCTGGTTCGACTATCTCTCGCGCTGCCAGGCGCTTCTCCAGTGGGGCGAATCGAATGCGCAGGAAATCAAAGTCGTGAAAGCGGCCCCCGGATGCACGCCGCGTGCGATCGGACGCAAAAGCGGAGACGTTTCGCTCTGGTTCGTCGCCGTGCCGCGCGGATCGTTCGGCCTCGCCGACGTCGTCTTTCCTGTGAAGGACCTGCAGCCGGAGCTCTGGAATCCCGTGACGGGAGAAATCCGCGACATCGCCGGATTCGCTCCGCTTGCGCACGGAGTCCGCGTGCCGCTCGCTTTTGCGGACGGGCAGAGCTTTTTCATCGTCTTCCGCCGCCCCTGCGTCGAGCCGTCCGGACAGTCCGCGCGTGTGGATTTCCTGGTCCAGGAAGAGGTTCTCCGCATTGAAAATCCGTGGACGGTTGCGTTCGATCCGTCGCTCGGCGGACCTGCCGAGCCCGTTGAATTCAAGAACCTGACCGATTGGACGTCGAATGCGGTCGCCGGCATCCGCTATTACAGCGGCACGGCCGTCTATCGCACGACGTTTACGGTTCCGGCCCCGGACATCATCGTAGCGACGACAGTTCAGGGTCGTCAGTTCGCGAATGAACTCGACCTCGGCGCGGTCCGCGGTCTCGCACGCGTTCGCCTGAACGGACGCAACCTCGGCATCGTCTGGTGCGCGCCGTCTCGCATGACGATTCCGGACGGCGTGCTCGCGAAGGGCGAAAATACGCTCGAGATCGAGGTGACGAACACATGGGCGAACCGTTTTATCGGCGACGAGCAGGAACCGGACGACTGCGAATGGAAGGTCGGACATCTCGGCAACACCGGACGCTATCTCGCAAAGTTTCCCGACTGGTTCGTCCGCGGCGAGAAGCGTCCGACGAAGCGGATCGCGTTCGCGACCTGGAATTATTTCACGAAAGATTCACCGCTCGTGCCGTCCGGACTGATCGGCCCTGTGAGGTTCGTCAAGTGAAGAAGCGCGCGCAGGGAAAATTCGCCGAACCTCTCGAGATGTGGTTTGCCGCGGTGAAGCGTCCGATGCCGTGGCGGACGGATCCGACGCCCTACGCCTGCTGGCTCAGCGAAATCATGATGCAGCAGACGACCTACGCGTCCGTCCTGCCGTACTACACGCGCTTCCTGAAGCTCTTTCCGACGGTTGCAGCCCTCGCCGCCGCGGAGGAGTCCTCAGTTCTCAAGGCCTGGGAAGGGCTTGGCTACTACGCCCGTGCGCGCAACCTGCACAAGGCCGCGCAGGCGGTCGTCGCTTCGGGCAGGGCCGTCTGGCCGACGTCCGCAGACGAGTGGTCGAAGGTTCCCGGAGTCGGACCCTACACGGCCGCGGCGCTCGCGAGCGTGCTGAACGGCGAACGGATCCCCGTCGTGGACGGCAATGTCGCCCGTGTCTTCGCCCGAGTCTGGGAACTCGACGGGGATTTCAAGAAACTTCCTGCGCGTGAAAAGCTCGCAGCGAAGCTCCAGTCCGAGATCGAGCGGTCGCGTGTCCCCGGGGACTTCAACCAGGCGATGATGGAGCTCGGCGCGCTCGTCTGCACGCCGAAGAGTCCGTCGTGCGAGTCCTGTCCGCTCGCGAAGCTCTGCGCGGCGAAGAAGAATGGGACGCAGGACGCGTATCCGGTCCGTACCGAGCGCCGGCCGGTGCCGGTCCGCAAGGAGGACGTTGTCATTGTGTCGGACGCGGAAGGGCGCGTCCTGCTCGTGCAGAACACGGAGGGTGGACTCCTGAAGGGTCTGTGGGAGCTGCCTGCGGTTTCCGCGGCCGGCGGACTCGTCCACGTCTTCTCGCATTTCAAGCTCGAGCTCAACGCGACGCGCGCCGTCCGCACGGATGCCGCGTTTCACGATCCGCGGCGCGTGCCTCTCGCCACCGCGACGCGCAAAATGCTGGTCTCGTGCGGACTCCTGGACGGCCGCTGAGCGCGGACATTACTCGTTTGAGTAATTTCAGGAGCGGGCGGTTTTGATATAATCCGGAACATGAAACGCATACTGCTGTTAGGGATGTCCGCATTGGCGGCCGGCGGACTTTTCGGCGCGGTCAAGGAAGCTGACTGGGCGACGTTCGAGTATCCGGACG
>CAZYQF010000001.1:0-60261 GCA_964650165.1 uncultured Lentisphaeraceae bacterium | reverse complement strand
GTATTCTTAGCTTGGTTTCAGGCGCACCTTTTGACCGCTATTGCAGAAGGGCCGGTTTTTTCTCTCCTGCGAAAGCCCGACTACCCGATCAACCTGATCGCCTCGCAGTGCGGCTGGCAGACGGACGTGTTCCTGAAGAAGATGTTCAAGCGGACAACCGGCCTGACGATGCGCGCCTGGCGCATACGCGAGCTCACGGCCGGAGGATCGGCTCCGTCCCGGTGCCGGTGACGGTCAGCTTCGGCAGGGTGCGATCGCTGCGAGGAGGCCGGTTAAGCCCGGCACGACTTCACGTCCTCGGCGATTTGGCGCTGAAGCTCCGCGGCGGAGGCGAACGTGCGTTCCGGCCGAACAAAGCGAAGCAGGGAAACCGAGAGGACGGATTCGGCCGCAAGGCCGTCGGGAGCTCCGTCCGGGAAATGGATTTCAAGTGTCGGTTCGGTCCAAGCACGCGGACCCATCGTCGGAGCAAGCCCGTAATTGGCGACGCCCGTTGCGTCGCCGACGCGGACCGCATAGACGCCGAACGGCAGCTTGAGCGCGAGGTTCGCAGGCCTCAGGTTGACCGTCGGAAAGCCAAGGTTCGAGCCTTCGCCCTTTCCCCGAAACACGGTGCCAGAAACCGCAAACGCGCGACCGAGCATCGCATTCGCGGCCGTAACGTCGCCGGATTCGAGGGCGGATCGGATGCGGGTCGAGGAGATGCGCTCTCCCCTGTATTCGGCGAACGGAACGACCGTGACGCCGATTCCGCGCGACCTCAGAAAGGCGGCATCTCCTGTTCCGCCGGCGCCGAAATGCCAGTTGGCGCCGCAGCGGACCGAGAGGGCCTCAAGCGGCACGAGCGTGGAGAGACGGTCAAGAAAGGCGGCCGGCGAAAGCGCGGCCAGTTCCGGGGTGAAATCGAGGGCGACGACCTCCGCGACGCCACAGTTTCTGATGGCGGCGAAACGGTCCTCGGGCCTCATCAGAAGACGCGGGGCAAGCTCGGGAGCGAGGACTGAAAGCGGATGGTTGCGGAAGGTGAGGGCCGCGTCGGCGCCGCGGAGAATCTCCTGGTGCCCGAGATGGACGCCATCGAAGAATCCGACTGCCAGTATCATGAAAGCGCCTTGGAGAGAGGAAGGACGACCGAGGAGAAGTCCTTGAGCTCGAGCTCGAGGAGCTTGTCGAACGGAATGGCGTCCGTCACCGAGAACTTCCCGATCCTGGTGCGCCGGAGGGCCTTGAGGCAGGCGCCCATGTCGTTGACGAGCGCGCGGACGATCACGCCCTTGGAGGCGCGCAGCTTGAGCTCCTCGCCATTCAGCTCGAGTCGGTAGACATGCGCGAGGAACTGGGCATGTTCGCCGGTGTCGGCGATCTCGTAGGCGGCACTGCCCTCCTTGCGGATCGAGCAGTAGCGCGGTTCGGTCTGGAAGATGTCGCCTTTGAACTCGGAGAGATCCGGAATGCGGTCGGGCGGGGGAACGGGGCGTCCGTAGACGTCGCCCGTGTCGGTGGTGAACCCCGGCTTGATCGTCGCCTCGTATTCGCGGTCCGCCCCCATGACGTCGTTCACGAACTTGTTGGCATCGTTGATGAGGAGAACGAAAAGACCCGAGGCCATCGCGTCGAGAGAGCCGCCGTGACCGACTTTGACGAGATTGAACTTCCGCTTGACCGTCTTGACGACGGAGGCAAAGGCGATGCCGGCGGGCTTGTCGACGAGCAGGAAGCCGTCGAGGTCCTCGAGCATCTTAAGCTGGGTCAGGTTGGCCATGGTCGACTGGCGGAAGCTTGTCCAGTATCGCCATCACCTCGTCGCCCTTCTCGAGCGAGAGGTCGAGCTGGAAGAGAAGCCGCGGGGTGTACTTGAGCTGCATCTCGCGGTTGATGATCGCCTGGAAGCGCTTGGCATTGTGCTTGAGGTGCTGGAGGGCGGTCTGCTTGAGCGCGTCGTCCCCGAAGACCGACACCTTGACGGTGGCGTCCCGGAGGTCCCGTCCGCACGCGACGTTCGTCACGGTAATGAGTCCGGGCTGCACGCTGTCGCCCTGCATCACGGAGAACATCGACTCGGCGATGACCCGTTTCAGCAAGGAATTCACACGTTCAAGTCTGTCAACGCTCATACTTTTTCACTCTTCACTCGAGGTCGTTCAAAGCGACCTCGTCAGCTCCTCGAGCATGTAGCACTCGATGACGTCGCCTTCCTGGAAGTCCTCGTAGTTGTGGAAGCAGACGCCGCATTCCTGCTGGCCGTTGACTTCCTTGACCTCGTCCTTGAAGTGGCGAAGCGTCTTGACTTTTCCTTCCCAGACCTGCTCCTTGTTGCGGCGGATGCGGTACTTGTCCTTGAAGGTGAGCCTGCCGTCAAGCATCTGGGAGCCGGCAATCTTGCCGAGCTTGCCGATGTCGTAGACGGCCTTGATCTCGGCGTGCCCGAGTACGACCTCCTTGTACTCCGGCGGCAGCAGGTCGAGCATCGACTGCTTGACGTGGTCGATGAGCTCGTAGATGATGCGGAAGGAGTTGATGCGGACGCCGTCGTGGCGCGCCTGCTGCTGGACGCCCGCGTCGTTGCCGATGTCGAAGCCGAGAACGACCGCCTTGCCGGCGGCGGCAGACTTGACGTCGGTGAGCGACACGTTGCCCGTGCCGGTGCCGATGACGTTGAGCCCGACCTTGTCGGACTTGATGTCCTGGAGCGCGGCGACGACCGCCTCGAGGGTGCCCTGGTTCTCGGACTTGACGATGACGTTGAGCTCGCGCTTGCCTTCGGCAGCCATGCGGCTCATCAGCGCGTCGAGCGTCGCGGCCTTGGAAGAGGACAGCTCCTGCTCCTTGCGCTCCTGCGCAGTCTGCTCCGCAAGGACGCGGGCTCGCTTCTCGTCGAGCATGACCCGGAACTCCGCGCCCGCTTCGGGAACGCCCGAGAGGCCGGTGCACTTGACGGGCATCGCAGGCGGCGCCTCCTTGATGCGGCGGCCGCGGTCGTCGATGAGCGCGCGGACCTTGCCGAAGTGCTCGCCGATGAGAATGGCGTCGCCGACCTTGAGAGTTCCGCCGGTGACGAGGAGCGTGGCACAGGGTCCGAGACCCTGCTGGAGCTCCGCCTCGATGACGTAACCGTTCGCGCGACGGCTCGGATTCGCGGAGAGCTCGAGCACCTCGGCCTGGACCAGGATGTTCTCGAGCAGCGCGTCGACACCCTCGCCGGTCACGCCGGAGACGGGGCAGCAGATGATGTCGCCGCCCCAGTCCTCGGGCGTGAACCCGTGCTTCTGGAGCTGCTGCTTGACGCGGTCGACGTTGGACGTCGGCTTGTCGCACTTGGTGATGGCGACCATGATCTGGACGCCAGCCTGGCGCGCGACCCTGATGCACTCCTCGGTCTGGGGCATGATGCCGTCGTCGCCGGCGATGATCAGCACCGCGATGTCGGTGAGGAGGGCGCCGCGGGCGCGCATCGCGCTGAACGCGGCGTGACCGGGAGTGTCGAGGAACGTGATCTTCTTTCCGGCGATCTCGACCTGGTAGGCGGAGATCTGCTGGGTGATGCCGCCCGCCTCACCGGCGGCGACGTGCTCCTTGCGAATCCAGTCCATCAGCGTGGTCTTGCCGTGGTCGACGTGTCCGAGGAACGTGATGACCGGAGCGCGCGGCTTCAGAGTCTCGGGCGCATCTTCTGGAATCAGGTCGTCCGCATCGATCGACTTGAGCACGGGCTTCGCCGCGTCCTTGTCGCGGGCGTGCTCGATGACCATCTTGAAGCCGTATTTTTCGGCAACCTTGGTGGCGATGTCGGATTCGACGCGCTGATTGATGGACGCGAGGATCTTGAGGCCCATGAGGTCGGCGATCAGGCGATTCGGCTTGATGTTGAGCTTCGCGGCAAGGTCCTTGACGATCACGGCCCCGCGGATGGAAATCTCCTTGGAGTCCTCGTTGACGGAGATGCGCCCGCCCTGCTGGGGGACGGTCTGGGCGACGCGGGGCACGCCGGCGAGATGTTTCTCAAACACCTTCTGGGCGTCACGGCCCTTCTTGCCCTTGCGGCCCTTGTCTCCTTCGTAGTCGTCGACCGAAACCGTCTTCGGCTTCGGGGCGGCGGCAACTGCGACAGAAATCGAGATGGCGGAAGACGGCGCGGCCTTTGCAAGCGGTCTGAATCCCGCGGTCGCGGTCAGTCCCGACTGCGCGGCAGAAACCACCGGAAGCGGTTTCGGCTTGAAGCCGGGCGCCATGCGGATCGCAGGCTTCGCCGGCGCGGCGGGAGCCGCCGGCGCAACGGCCGCCTGAACGGCCGTCTCGGCCTCCGGCTCAGCCGCGGGCTTTACGAAGGGCTTCGCCACCGGCGTCTTCTCGAGCTTGACTGCCGCGGGGTCGCGGCCTTCGGCTGCGGCCTTCGCGATCTCGAGGTGGCCGTCGAGCTTGGCACGGTATTCGGACAAGAACTTGGCGTTGAGCTCAGCCGCGCGATTGCGCTTGGCCGCGCGGTTCGCCTCGGCCGCGCTGGCGTCGGCACCGGCGAGGGCGGACTTGATCGTCGCAACATCCCCGAATCCAACGGTGCTGATTGCGCTTGTCGCTTCAATGCCGGCGGCTTCGGCGGCTTTGAGCACGTCGGAGCTGGTCACGCCAGCTTCCTTGGCTATTTCATATACTCTCATGTTATTCGGCGTCTCCTCCGGCCGTCAGCTCGACCACGGCCTGTGCCGCGGCATAAATACCCTTTGCAGTGACTTCGTCGAGGCCGGTCGCCGCGATGAAGCTCGCCTCGTCCTCGCCGACGATGCCGTCGACGGAGAGGAAGCCTGCGTCCGCCATCTGCGTGGCGACCGCGGTCGAGACGCTGAAGGTCTCGGCCAGTTCCTTGATGGCCTCGGCCTTCTGGTCCTCGAAGGAGGCGGCCGCCATCGACTTGCGGATCTCGACCTGCCATCCGGTGAGCTTGGTCGTGAGCCGCACGTTCTGTCCGCGCTTTCCGATCGCCAGCGAATACTGGTCGGCCGCGGCGACGACATGGACGGTGTTCGGCAGGACGGGGTCGACCTCGATGGACTCGAGCTTCGCCGGCGCGAGCGCCTGCGCGACGTACTGGCGGATGTCCTCGTTCCAGCGGACGATGTCGATCTTCTCGCCGGAAAGCTCGTTGACGATCGTGCGGACGCGGCTGCCGCGCTGCCCGACGCAGGCGCCGACCGGGTCGACGTTCTCGTTGGACGTGCGGACCGCGAGCTTGGCGCGGTAGCCGGGATCGCGGCTGATGCCCATGATCTCGACCACGCCGTCCGCGATCTCGCTGACCTCGAGACGGAAGAGCGCCTCGACGAACTTTCCGCTCGCGCGGGACAGGATCACGCTCGGCCCTTTCGCCTCGGGATCGACGCGGAGGATGATCGCGCGGATCGGATCGCCGACCTGGAGGTCCTCGGTCGGAATGCGCTCCTTGCCAGGCAGGATCATTTCCGTCTTGCCGACCGTGACGTAGGTGTCTCGGTGCGAAACCGCCGAAACCGTGCCGCTGACGATGTCGCCCACGCGGTCCTTGTATTCGGAAAAGGTGTTGGTGCGTTCGGCCTCGCGGATCTTCTGCATGATCATCTGACGCGAGGTCTGCGCCGCGATGCGGCCGAGACGGGCGGCCGGCATCTCAATCTCGACCGTTTCGCCCTCCTTGACGGGGTTGCCGTGATTGAGACGCATGGCCCTGGCAATCGAAATGAAGCCGGGGCCGGTGTCGTCGTCGCTGGCGACGAGGGTATCGTAGACATGGAGCGAAAGGTCCTTCCGATCGATGGCGACGCGCAAGTCGTTGGTGACGTCGTGGTTTTTCCGGGCGGCCTGGCTGAGGGCCTGCTCGATCGCCGTCAGCACGATTTCACGGCCGACTCCACGCTCGTTCTCAATTTGCTGGACCACGGCCAGCAGCTGATTGTTCATCGCCATTTCTATCGCTCCTTCCTGTCAAAATAAAAAAGAACCTTGCGGTCCGACCCTGTTGGATCGCCGAAATTACCCGATAAGTATATCAAAAAGAAACGCCTCGGGTCAACCCGAGGCGTTTTCTAAGATCTGAGACGTTCAATCTGAGATCGCTGAGAAAGACTCAGTTCAGCTCCATACGGCCGCGACGCGAACGGTTGCGGATGCGCGCACGCTGGGATTTCTTGCGTGCCTTGACGCAGGGCTTCTCGAAGTAGCGCTGGTCGCGGATGGTCTTGAGAAGGCCTTCCTTGTCGAGGACCTTCTTCATGCGCTTGAGTCCGCGTTCAACGGACTCGCCCTTCTTGAGCTTGAGCACAATAGCCATTATTTCACCTCCTTCGCCGGCTCTTCGGCAGCGGCCGGGGCGGCCACTTCGGCCGCACAGGTCCACTGGAGAATGCACATCTCAGCCGCGTCGCCCTTGCGGGTGCCGAGCTTGACGATGCGGGTATAGCCGCCCTGGCGATCTTTCATCGCGGGGGCGATCTTCTCGAAGAGCTTCTGGACGGCCTTGGGGTCGAGGGTCAGGCTGGCGGCGAGACGGCGGGCCGCGAGATCGCCCTTCTTGGCGATCGTCACGATCTTGTCCGCGTCCTTGCGCGCTTCCTTTGCCTTCGGCAGGGTCGTCTTGATGGACTCCGCGAGAATGAGGTTGGTGACCAGGCTCTTCATGAGCATCTTGCGATGCTCTGTGGAGCGCCCGAATTTCTTCATGACTCTTTGATGACGCATTGTAAACTCCTAATCTTATTTCTTGCTCTCGAGGAGGTCGGCGTCGAACTTGTAGCCGAGGCTGAGGCCCAGCTGGACGAGTTTCGCCTTGATCTCGGTGAGAGACTTCTTGCCGAAGTTGCGGTACTTGAGCATGTCGGCTTCGGTCTTCGAGGCCAGCTCGCCGACGGTCGAAATGTTCGCGTTGTTGAGGCAGTTGGCCGCACGCACGCTCAGCTCGATCTCGTTGACGGACATGTTCAGCAGCTTGCGAAGGCGTTCGCGCTCGTCGGCATCCTTCTTCTCGGTGTCCTCGAACTCGAGGGTTTCCTCGCCCGCGTAGTCGACGAAGACGTCGAGGTGGCGGCGGAGAACCGCGCCCGCGGTCTTGAGGGCCTCTTCGGGATCGATTCGGCCGTCAGTCCAGACGTCCAGCACGAGCTTCTCGTAGTCGGTGCGCTGACCGACGCGGGTGTTCTCGACCAGGAAGTTGACGCGGGTCACCGGCGAGAAGATCGAGTCAATCGCGATCTTGCCGATTTCCTGGTCGGGCTTCTTGTTGCCGTCGGCAAGACAGAAGCCGCGTCCGGTACGGACATCACACTCCATCTCGAGAACGCCGTCGACGTCGAGCGTGCAGATCTCCTGACGCGGATTGAGGACCTGCACGTTGTTCTCCGCGGCGAAATCGCCGGCGGTCACCGTGCAGGGACCCTGCTTCTTCAGCGTGACGACTTGAGGCTCGCGCGAGTAGGTCTTGATGAGCACGCGCTTGAGGTTGAGGATGATGTCAGTGACATCCTCCGTGCAGCCCTTGATCGTCGAAAACTCGTGGCTCACGCCTTTGATCTTCACGCTGGAGATCGCGGCACCTTCGATGGACGAAAGCAACACGCGGCGGAGAGAGTTGCCGATCGTGCGCGCATAGCCGATTTCGAAAGGCTCCGCGGTGAAACGGGTGTACGTCGCGGTCGCCGTGGACTCGTCCTTCTGGACGCCCTTCGGCATTTCGAATCGGCTCAAACGGATAGGCATTGTTTACCTCCCTTGGAAGTTGTTGAAGATACGAACGATTAACGCGAGTACAACTCGACGATAGCCTGCTCGTCGACGATCGGAGCGATCTGCTCACGCGTCGGCACGGCGAGAACCTCGGCCTTGAGGTTGGCCTTGTCGAACTGCATCCACACGGGGAGCTGGGCTCCGGTGGCGGCCTCGACGGAACTGTTCGCAGCTTCCTTGGACTTCGCATCGTCCTTGACGGACACGACGTCGCCGACCTTGACGATGATCGACGGCACCGCGGCCTTTCGGCCGTTGAGCTCGACATGACCGTGCAGGACGAACTGACGCGCGGCGCGGCGGCTCGGCGCGAGACCGAGACGGTAGACGATGTTGTCAAGGCGCATCTCGAGACGCTGAAGGAGGTTCTCGCCCGTGACGCCCTGCTGGCGGAGGGCTTCTTCGAAGAAGCGGTGGAACTGGAGTTCGCCCATGCCGTACTGACGGCGGAGCGACTGCTTCTGGCGAAGCTGGGTTCCGTACTCGGACATCTTCTTCATGCGGCGACCGACATGCATACCGGGAGCTCCGGTACTCTGCTCGATCGGGCACTTGGCCATATAGCAACGTGCGCCCTTGAGGAAGAGCTTCTGCCCTTCGCGGCGGCACTGACGACAAACGGGACCAGTATAACGACCCATGATTAGACCCTCCTGCGCTTACGAGCGCGGCAACCGTTGTGCGGAACCGGGGTGGTATCCGTGATCTGAGTGACGCGGATGCCCGCGGACTGAATGGCACGGACCGCGCTCTCGCGGCCGGCTCCGGCGCCCTGCATCCTCACTTCGCACTCGTGCATGCCCTTCGCGACCGCGACACGCGCCGCATCCTGCGCGACCATCGTCGCGGCAAAAGCGGTGGACTTGCGGCTGCCCTTGAAACCGGCCTTGCCGGCCGAGCTCCAGGAGATCACTCCGCCGCGCGCGTCGGCGATGGAGACCTGGGTGTTGTTGAACGTCGAGCGGATGAACGCGATTCCCGCGGGAATCGACTTGCTCGACTTCTTCGCCTTGACCTCGGCGCCTTCGGCGGCGGGGTTGGCGGCGTCCAGGGCCGAAGTGGCCGAGGCGGCTTCATTCTTGATATCTTCGCTCATTGTCAAAATTCCTTAGCGAGCGGCCTGCTTGGGCATCGAGACCGAAACACGCTTGCCTCCCTTGCGGGTGCGGGCGTTCGTCTTGGTGCGCTGGCCGCGGACGGGAAGACCCTTCTTATGGCGGGTACCGCGATAGGTCCCGATCTGGATCAGACGGCGGATGTTCTGAGAAACCTCACGGCGGAGATCGCCCTCGACACGGTAGTGATCCTGAATGTACGTCGTGATCGCGTGGATCTCATCCTGCGTGACGTCGTCCGCATTCTTCATGGGATCGACATTCGTTGCCGCCAAAACGACATCTGCGCGCTTCGGCCCGATACCGTGGATATAGCGCAGGGCAAAGCGAATGTGCTTCTTTCCCGGGATATCCACACCCATCATTCTAGGCATAGTTTGTTTTACCTCTTGTCTTTCTTAACCCTGACGCTGCTTATGGCGCGGATTCGTGCAGATCACGCGCACCACGCCTTTACGGCGGATAACGCGGCAGTTCTCGCAAATGCGACGAACAGAACTACGTACTTTCATTAGTGTTTACTCTTTTGAGTGGTCGAATGAGGATATATTGTATCAAAACAGTCCCTAATCGCGCAAGGGGGTAATTTTGGCCTTATGCGCCCGATGGGCGACGACACAGCGCTTGACGAGAAAATACGTGAGCGGAGTCAGGACGATGGCAAGGAAAAATCCGCCGATAAAGAAGGAAAACATGGCTTCCGCACCTAGCCGGCGGACCGATTCCCAGGTCCATTCCGTCTCCATGAGCTTCGAAAGGGTCAGCGAGCCGCCGAACAGGATCCGGTTCACGATCCAGGTTTGAATCGGGTAGATGACGAAGATCGTGGCCGGATTCGTGATCAGGGTCCCGACCGTCGCCCCGACCTTGGAAACCCGCATCATCAGCGCCAGGGGCACGGAGACAATCAGCTGCATTCCAAACGGAATCGCACAGCCGACGAACATGCCCAAGGCCCAGCCGGCCGCGATGTCCTCCGGCGGAAGCGGCTCGCGGAGCATCTGGGACTTGATCCGGCGGAAGTACTCGGCAGGCGACGTCACTTGAGGAGGTGTACGAAGAGCCCGGACCGGAGCTTCGGCTCGAACCAAGTCGACTTCGGCGGCATGATCGCCCCGGCGTCGGCTATGGCCATCATCTCTTCGACCGTAACCGGCTCCATGGCAAACGCGACGGCATTCTCTCCGGAATCGACCTTGGCCGCAAGGGCCGCGTCACCGCGGATGCCGCCCATGAAGGAGATTCGCTTGTCGGTTCTCGGATCCCCCACGCCCAGCACCGGGGCCAGAAGCCGGTCCTGAAGGTACGAGACGTCCAGCGCGGACACGACGTCCGCTTCGGCGGGAATGTCCCACGAGAGGTCCGTCCATCTGCCGCGGAAGTACATGCGGCAGTTGCGTGCGCCCTTCTTGCCCACGGCGAAATTCCCCGAGACCCGCGAGAGGAACTCGTAGTCCGAAAGCCCGTTCAGGTCAGTCACCAGACGGTTGTACGCGAGGATCTTGAGCTGGCCCGCCGGAAAGATGGTCGCCATGAACCAGCGGCTTTCGCCCTCGAAACCGCGCTCCTTCGCATAGCGCGAGGCCGCCGCCGAGCGGTGGTGTCCGTCCGCGATGTACGCGACCGGGATCCGCGCGAAGAGCTCCTGGAGCTCGTCCCCCGTGCAGCTCGAACCCGGAGCGATCTCCCACATCGTATGGCCGATGCCGTCGGGCGCGACGAAGTCGTAGAGGGGGTCGTTGCGGCAGGCCGCGTCGACGATCGCGCCAATCGCCGGGTCGTCGCGGTAGGTCAGGAACGCCGGTTCCGTATGCCCCTCGAGCGTCTCGATGTGGCGGGTGCGGTCGTCCTCCTTGTCCTTGCGCGTCTTCTCGTGCTGCTTGAGGACGCCCGAGAGGTAGTCCTGCGTGTCGAAGCACGCGACGATGCCGGTCTGCGCGTGCGAACCCATCGTCTGGCGGTAGGCGTAGAACTTGGGCTCGGAGTCCCTGATCAGCGTGCCGCCGGAGATGAGAGCGCCAAGGGCCTTCTTCGCCTGGGCGTAGGCCTCGGGAGAGGAGCAGTCGGATCCGTCGGGGAGATCGATCTCCGGACGCGACACGTGCAGGAAGCTCTTCGGATTCCCCGCCGCAAGCGCCTTCGCCTCGGCGGTGTCCACCACATCATAAGGAACGGACGCGACTTTCGCCGCGTCCTCGGGATTAGGCCTCACGGCCGCAAAAGGATGAATGTTCATTTAGATGATCAGAAGCCGATGTTGACAAAGGGGAAGAACTGGACTTCCGCATCGCGGATCACGTTGATGAGGCCAAACTGGAAGCCGTACATCGTCTCGCTGCGGTTGATGAGTCCGACCTGGAGTCCCTGCGAGTCGCCGGACACGTTCACGAGACCGCACTGAAGGCCGCGGAACGAATTGGACTCGTTCCAGAGACCGACCTGAAGCCCGACGAGATCGCCGCGGACGACCGAGTTGTAGAGGCCGACCTGAACGCCGGCGCAGGAATCCTTGACGTCGTTTCGAAGCAGGCTGAGCTGAATGCCCTCGAAATAGAGCGTGCGGGACCAAAGGCCGAGGTCGAGGCCCGTCACGTTCTCCTGACGGGTCGAATAGGGGATGGTGAACCGAAGTCCCACGAGATCGGGCGTCTCGGGCCACTCGCAAACGCCAATGAACGCCGGCCACACCGCGACTTTCTTTCTGGGAGCCTCGACCTTGACGGCCAGCTCTTCATCAGGATTCAGCGTCTCCTCGTCCGCTTCTTCAATGAGATCTTGCGCGCAGAGCGGGAAAGCCAGCGCGGCAACCAGGGCCAACGGGAACAGTTTCTTCATTTTATGGTGTCTCCTCAATGACGTATGAATGAGATTATATGATTTTTCAGAGAAATTGGCAACAGTTTATGCAATCGTCACCTTCTTGATGACAATCGCATCCTCCGGAACGTTCTGATAGGGACCGGCAAAGCCGGTCTTCACCTTGGCAATCGAATCCACGACATCCATGCCGTCGGTGACCTTCCCGAACACCGCATAGCCGAAGCCCTCCGGCGTCGGAGACGAGAAATCGAGGAAATCGTTGTCAACGAGGTTGACGAAGAACTGGCTCGTGGCGGAATCCACGACCATCGTCCGCGCCATCGCAATCGTGCCGCGCGCGTTCTTGAGACCGTTCGCCGCCTCATTTCGGATCGGCGCACGCGTCTGCTTCTGGTTCATGTCGCGGGTGAAGCCTCCGCCCTGGATCATGAATCCGTCGATCACGCGGTGGAAGACCGTTCCGTCGTAGAATCCGCTCGCCGCGTAAGCGAGGAAGTTCTCAACTGTCGCCGGAGCCTTCACGTCATCGAGCTCCAGCGTGATCGAACCCATCGTCGTGTCAATGATTGCCTTTTTCATATATCCTCGCTTCGCTCGGAATCTCAGATCTCAGATTTCAGATCGTTTACGGTTCAAGCGTTAGAATGGTTCAAGAGGTTCAAGTGTTCAACAGTTCGAAGGCACGGGAAACCTTCAGGAGCTTCTCCTCTTCGAACCCGCCGCAGATGAACTGGACGCCGACGGGCAGCCGGGTGTCGGACGTGAAGCCCGCCGGCACGCTCGACGCGCAGACACCCGCAAGCGACGACGGAATGGTGAACAGGTCGTTCAGGTACATCGTGAGCGGATCCTGCAGCTCGCCGAACTTGAACGCCGGCGTCGGCGCGCACGGCGTCAGGAGCGCGTCGCACTTCGCAAACGCCTCGTCGAAGTCGCGCTTGATCAGCGTGCGGACTCTCTGGGCCTTCCCGTAATACGCGTCGTAGTAGCCCGACGACAGCACGTAGGTGCCCATGATGATGCGGCGCTTGACCTCGGGACCGAAGCCCTCGGCGCGCGACTTGGTGTAAAGCGAATAGACGTCCTTCGCCTGCTCCGAACGGTGCCCGTACCGGACGCCGTCGAAGCGCGCCAGGTTGGCGCTCGCCTCCGCCGGCGCGATGATATAGTAGACCGCCATCGCGTACTCGGTATGCGGAAGCGAGACCTCGACGATTTCCGCGCCCGCCGCCTCGCACTTCCGGATCGCCTCTTCGGTAATGCGCTTGACCTCGGGATCCATGCCCTTCACGTCGAAGTACTCCTTCGCGATGCCGATCCTGACGCCCTTCATCGAGGCCCTCTCGAGCGCCTTCGCATAGTCGGGGACGGGATCCTTCGGCGTCGTTCCGTCCATCTCGTCGTATCCCGCAAGGGCCCGAAGGAGGATCGCCGCGTCCTCGACCGACTTGGCCATGGGGCCGACCTGGTCGAGCGAGCTCGCGAACGCGGTGACGCCGTAGCGGCTCACGCGTCCGTAGCTCGGCTTGATGCCGACGCAGTTGCAGAAGGATGCGGGCTGGCGGATAGAACCGCCGGTGTCGGATCCGAGCGCCGCGATCGCGAGATTGCCGCCGACTGCCGCCGCACTGCCGCCCGAGGAACCTCCGGGAACGCGGCCGAGGTCGTACGGATTCCGCGTGACGCCAAGGGCCGAGTTCTCCGTCGAGGAACCCATCGCGAACTCGTCCATGTTGACGCGTCCGCACGGGATGAAGCCGTGAGCCCGGATGTTCCGGATGACCGTCGCGTCATAGGGCGAGACGTAGCCCTTCAGGATCTTGGAGGCGCACGTGCACGGCTGGCCGGCGACGTTGATCAGGTCCTTGATCGCAATCGGGACGGCCTTCGGATTCTCCCGGGCGAGCTTCAGGGCGCCCTCTTCGTCGAACGTGAGGTAAGCCCCGATTTCGCCGTTCTTCTCATGGCAGCGGCCGACGAGCGCCTGGACGAGGTCGACGCTCGTGAACTCGCCCTTCGCGAGTCCGTCCTGCGCCGCCTTGATTCCGAGTTCGTACAGCTTCACGATTCGGCTCCTTCCACGATCTTCGGCAGGAGGAACTCGTCGCCGACGCGCTTCGGCGCGTTCGCGAGCGCGGTCTCCGTCGGAAGCGACGGCCGCACCGTGTCCTCGCGGAAGGCGTTCACCAGGGGACGACCGTGCATCATGGGCTCCACGTCCGAGACATCGACCTTCGAAATCATCTCGACATACTTGACGATGCCCTCGAGCTGCGGCTGGAACACCGACTTCTCCTCGTCGGTCAGCTCGAGCCGGGCCAGCTCGGCCACGTATCCAACGTCAATTTTCATCACCGGCTCCAGCAAGGCGTGATCCAGTTTCCGCTGTTGAAGAACATCTGCGCCGGCTTGTCGCCGTCCGGCAGCGTGTCCACGACGAACAGAGCCTTGTCCCGCCCGGCGACCACGTGGCGCATGTTCCGCGACCAGCTCGGATGCTCCCAGCTGCCAGGCGTTGTGACGAGCGTGGCGGCGGCGTCGTCCTCGGACGGATCGAGCACCGCGACCTGCGAAAGGCCGCCGCGCTTGGTGATATACGCGATGCGGCCGTCGCGCCCCCAGTCCGGGTCCACGTTCTGCGAGCCCCTGGACGTCAGGCGGCGCTTCGCCTTCGTCGCGGTGTCGATGACGTAGAGCTGCGGCTGACGCGTCTCGTCCGAGACGTAGACGAGCTTCTTGCCGTCCGGACTCCACGACGGCTGGCCCTCGCTGGCGTTCGGGGTCGTTGTCATGCGCTGCCAGCGGCTCGTTGCGAGATCGATGACGTAGAGCTCCGGATTTCCCTGGAAGGAAAGGATGATTGCGGCCTTCGTCGCGTCCGGCGAGACTACCGCGCCGGTCGCGAGGCCCTTGAAGCTCCACCGGAGGCTGCGCTTGCCGGTCGCCGTGTTGTGCTCCCAGATCTGGGGTCCGCCCTGGAGGAAGCCCGTGTAGAAGAGCGAGGTGTCGTCCTTCCAGCGCGGGCCGACGGACGACTTGCCGTCCGTGGTCAGCTGGCGGATGTCCTGTCCGTCGGGATAGCACATGCAGAGCTCCGAGTTGTCCGGTCCCTTGCGGGAGACAAAGACGACCTTGTCCTGCGCGAAGCCCTTCTGGTCCGCGAAAGCCTGGCAGATCGAGTCGCTCATCGCGCGCGCCGCCATGCGGGCGGACTTCTCGTCCGTCACCGCCGCGGACGACGCCACGCTCTTGGCCGCGTCCGCCGCGCGGACCTCGCCCCCGACCGTGCCGGTGACCTTGATTCCGCCGCCGCTCGTCACGGCGAAGCACCCGGAGAGCTCCAGGTTGCGCTTCAGCGTCTTCGCGTAGGCCGCGGCGTTTGCGCCGCGGACGTCGATGGAGACTGGGCGCTTTTCGGCGCCGACGCCGGTGATGTCAACCACGGTCGCCGCGGACGAAACAATCGCCGCAACGCCCAGGAACCCAAACAGCCAAAAACCCAAACAGTTATTCTTCATGTCGTGTAGTCCGCGTTGATGTGAACGTAATCAAGTGAAATGTCGCAGGTGTAGATGGAGGCGGACGCCGTGCCGAGGTGCAGGTCGACCACGACTTCGAACGCGTCCTTCGTCATCACCTTCTGGAGCTTCTTGAGCTGCGCGGCGTCCGCGACCGTGCCGCGGCGAAACGCCCAGACCCGGTCGTAGAAGACCTCCGTCTTCATGTCGACGACCTCCGCGCCGGAGTAGCCGACTGCCGCGAGGACACGGCCCCAGTTCGGATCGCGTCCGAACCAGCTGGTCTTGGCGAGCGGACTCTTCGCGACGGCCCGCGCCGCGCGTTCGGCGTCTTTGTCGGACTTCGCGCCCTTCACGGTCACGGTCACGAACTTGGTCGCGCCCTCGCCGTCCGTCGCCATCTGCCGCGCGAGCGACACGCAGACCGCGGTCAGCGCCTCGAGGAATGCGTCGAAATCGTCTCCGCCGCGCACGATCGCCGCGTTGCCGGCCTTGCCGCTCGCGAGCGCGAACAGGGAGTCGTTGGTAGACTCGTCGCCGTCGACGACGAGCCGGTTGAAGCTCTTCGCCAGCGCAAGACGGAGCGCGCGGTCGAGCATCGGACGGGAAATCGCCGCATCGGTGGTGACGAAGCCGAGCATCGTCGCCATGTTGGGCTCGATCATGCCGGAACCCTTGCTCATGCCCCCGACCGTGACGCGCTTGCCCCCGACCGTCGTCACGACGCACGCCTGCTTCGGCTTCGTGTCCGTCGTCATCACCGCCTTCTCCGCGGCGAGACCATGCTCGGCGGTCGAGCCGAGCTGCTTCGCAGCGGCCTTCATGCCGGCGAGCAGGCGGTCCATCGGAAGACGCCGCCCGATCACGCCCGTCGAGGCGACGAGCACGTGCTTGGGGTCGATGCCGAGTTCGCCCGCGGTGACGAGCGCCGAAAGCTTCGCGTCCTTCAGCCCCTGCTCTCCGGTGCACGCGTTGGCGCACCCTGAGTTCGCGAGGATCGCCTGGACCTTTCCGCCCTTGACGATCTCGCGGTCGTAGAGGACCGGCGCGGCGGCGACTTTGTTGGTCGTGAAGACCGCGGCGGCCACGCACGGCTCGTCCGCCACGACAAGGGCGACGTCATTGCGTCCCTTGTACTTGATTTCGGCAGCGACGCCTGCGGCGCGGAAGCCCTTCGCGGAGCAGACTCCGCCCTTAACGGTCCTTGAGCGCGACATAGTCTCTCATGTGATAGATCGGCTTGTAGGCCGGACGGATGATTGGCCCCGCGTTGACGAGCTCCTCCATGCGGTGGGCGCACCACGACACGCAGCGCGCGACCGCGAACAGGGGCGTGTAGAGGTCGCTCGGAATTCCGAGCATGTCGTAGACGAAGCCGGAGTAGAGGTCGACGTTCGCGCAGACGTCCGTGGCCCGCGGATGGCGGGACTTGATGATGGAGGGACCGTACTGCTCGATCAGCTCGTAGAGCCCCATCTCCTCCGTGCGGCCCTTCTCCTTGGCAAGCGTCTCGGCATTGACCCGCAGCAGATGCGCGCGGGGATCGGACACCGTGTAGACGGCGTGACCGAGCCCGTAGATGAGGCCCGAGCCGTCGCCCGCCTTCTTGTCGGCGATCTTCTCGAGATAATGGAGGACGTTGTCCTGCTTCGACCAGTCCTTGACATTCGCCATGATCTCCTCCATCTGGCGCATCACGCGGATGTTCGCGCCGCCGTGGCGGGCGCCCTTGAGGGACAGGACCGACGCCGCGACGGACGAATAGATGTCGGCGTGCGACGAAGTCACGACGTGGGTCGTGAACGAGGAGTTGTTGCCGCCGCCGTGCTCGGCGTGGAGAACGAGCATGAGGTCCAGCGTCTCGGCCTCGAGCCGCGTGTACTTCCCGTCCTCGCGCGTCAGCATGAGGATGTTCTCGGCGGTCGATTTCTTCGGATCCGGCATGCGGATCATCAGTGACGCGCCGTCATGATAGTGGTGCTTCGCCTGGTAGGAGTACGCCGCAATCGTCGGGATCGACCCGACGAGGTCAATCGACTGCTCGAGGCACTTTTCGAGCGAGAGGTCGTCGGGATTGTCGTCCGGATCGAACGCATAGGCGAAGAGGACCGCGCGGGCAAGGGCGTTCATGAGATCCTTCGGGGGATGCTTCATGATGGCATTGTCCTTGAACCTGTCCGAGAGCTTGCGATAGGAGCCGAGCTTCTGATTCCAGTCGGCGAGCTGAGCCTCCGTCGGAAGCTCTCCGAACAGCAGCAGGTAAGCCGTCTCCTCGTAGCCAAAGCGGCGCTCTCGCTTGTCCGCACGGACAATGTCCTTGACGTTGATTCCGCGATAGAAAAGCTCGCCGGGAACAGCCTGCTTCTCGCCTTCGGACACCACATATCCATGAACGTTTCCAATGGTCGTCAGTCCCACCAGAACGCCGGTGCCGTCATCATTGCGCAAGCCGCGCTTTACACCATACTTCGCGTACAGAGCCGGATCGATGTAGTCAACCGCACGGACCTTTTCGGCCTGCTTTTTGAGCCATTTTTTGTCTATCATTGTCTATGTTCCTATGAAACCGGTAAATTATACCAAAAAATCTGTGCCACAAAGCGGAATAATTATCCCGAAAACGATTTAAAAAGTCCTTTTTCGAGCCTCCGCGTGAAAGCGAAGGGCGCGAAGGATGCCTCCCCCGCGCCCAGACCGACGTGACTGACGTCAGGATCCGATCCCTTTATTTCTGGCCGAAATCGGACTGGTGGCGGCCGAGGAAGGACTTGTGCCCCTGGCGCTTTTGCTTGTTCCGGTTTTGGTTGGCCGGATGGACCGGTTTTCCCGTGTTCTTCGGCATTCCGGCGTTCCTCGGCTTTCCGGGTCCGCGCGGATTGGCAGGCCCCCTCGGGTTGCCTGGACCCCTCGAATCGGAGGGCTGCTCCCAAGACGGGGGCGGAAGGTCGGGCTGCGCCTCGAAAGGATGGTCGCGGTCGACGGGAATCGTCTTCCGGATGAGACGCTCGACGGCCTTGAGCAGGCCCTTCTCGTCGGGGGCGACGAAGCTGATCGCCGCGCCCGACTCGCCGGCGCGCGCGGTGCGGCCGATGCGGTGGACGTAGACCTCGGGCTCGAGGGGGAGCTCCATGTTGATGACGCACGAGACCTCGGGGACGTCGATGCCGCGCGAGGCGATGTCCGTCGCCACGAGAACCTGGATGTCGCCCTTGCGGAAGCCCTCGAGCGCGCGGGTGCGCTGACCCTGGGTCTTGTCGGAGTGGATCGCCGCGCAGGTGACGCCAGCCTGGACGAGCTTCTTGCACACCCGGTCCGCCCCGTGGCGCATCTTGGTGAAGACGATGACCTTGTACCACTCGGGATGGTTCTCGAGGAGATGCCGGAGGAGCGCGTCCTTCTGGCTCTTCGGGACGAACATGAGCTTCTGGTTGATCTTGTCGACGGTCGGCGTCTCGGGGTTGATGGTCACCGAAGCGGGGTCTTGCACGAGCTCTGCCGCAAGCTTCAGGATCGGCCCCGCCATCGTCGCCGAGAAGAACATCGACTGGCGGGCCTTCGGAAGCTTGGAGACGATGCGCTTGATGTCCGGCAGGAAGCCCATGTCGAGCATCCGGTCGGCCTCGTCCAGCACGAAGCACTCGACCTGGTCGAGGTAGACGATGCCCTGGGTCATCAGGTCCATGAGGCGGCCGGGGCAGGCGATGATGATCTCGGCGCCCTTCTTGATGTCCTTGACCTGCCCGAACTGGCTCACGCCGCCGACCACGCACGCGAACGGCATCTGGCAGTACTTGGAGAACTTCTTGACGTTGTCGGCCGTCTGCGCCGCGAGCTCGCGCGTCGGCGAGAGGACGAGCACCCGGGGATGGCCGATGTGGCGCGGACGCCGCTCCTGGACCAGCCGGTTCAAGATCGGCAGCATGAACGCGGCGGTCTTTCCTGTTCCCGTCTGCGCGCAACCGAGGAGGTCGCGCCCCTCGAGGAGATAGGGCATCGACTTCTCCTGGATCGGAGTGGGCGTTTCATAGCCCGTGTCGGAAATGGCGTGCTGCAGTTTTTGGTCGAGCCGCCCGAAGACCGTGTTTTCGTACATAATGTCAGACAATTGGCTTGATATACTTCGACTTCAGCGCCCGCCAGAGGACGACGCAGAAGGCCGAGAGAGGAATCGCAAGGAGGAGACCGAGCACCGGCCCCAGCACCGTACCCCAGAAGAAAAACGAGAAGATGACGCCGGCATAGCCGAGACCGGTCTTGTCGCCCTGGATCTTCGGCGTGATCACGTAGCCGTCAAGAAACTGGCCGATCGCCCAGACGACGAGGACGAGCAGAAGGCGCATGAGGGATCCGCCTGCGCCGAAGTAGGCGAGCGGCAGCGCAAACGGCAGGCACACCGCCGAGCCGAAAAGCGGAATCAAGTTGAGGACTCCGAGCATGAACCCGATGAGGAACCCGTAGGGAAGCCCGACCGCGGAGAAGAAGATGCCGTAGTAGCAGCCCTCGATCAGGCAAATGACAGTCTGCCGCTGGAAGAAGCTCACCAGGATGTCGACGAAGGCGTCGATCTGCTCGGCGAGAAATCCCCGGGTTCCGTCCTTGAGGAACGTCATCTGCGCGACGATGTCGCTCCCGCGGCGTTCCCGCGAGGTCAGGAAGAAAACGAAGAAGATCAGCGCCACCAGGACGGAGACCAGGCCGCTCAGCGCGCTCAGCGCGCCGCTGCCGGCCTTGAGCGCGGCACCGCCGTAGTCCGCATAGAGCTGGCCGAGGTTTTCGGGTCGGATGCCGAGCTGGTCCAGGAGCAATCCCGCCCGGGGGAACGTGGCGCAGAACCAGTCGAGGACCTGATGGGCCATCGCCGGGCCGTTGCGAACGAGCGCCGAGACGTGGTCGGCCATCACCGCGCCCGCATACCACAGGAAGAAACCCAGCGGAATGAAGATCGTCAGCAGCATGATCGTCAGCGCAAGCGTCGGATTCTTCACCGTCCGCCGCCACCACCAGTAGTACGGTTTGAAGAACAAGGCGAGGAAAAACCCGAGCGCCACCGGCACGATCGCCGCCGAAGCGAAGGCCAGGACCTTGAAGACGAACCATACGAGGAGCGCGTTGAATGCAAACACGAGACACAGCGAAAGCACCGTGATTCCGCTTGCAATAATCTTTTTCTGGTTGTCCGTGAAGTCGATCATGACCTGATTATATGGAAAAAAACTCCCATGTGAAGATTATATCATAAAAAAACAGAACAAAATCCGAGAATATCAGAAAATCTCGCACGGGGGAAGCTCTCCGACGATCGGGGCCGCGTAATCGAGAAACGCCTGCGTCACGTCATGTCCGTTTCTGGCGATGAATTCCTTCGGCACGCTGCGCGTGAACTTCGCGGCGAGGCTGATCGGCGCGGGTTCGAACGAGACCTTGTACTTCTTGCCGGGCTTGCGGACGATGGCGACCGTTCCTTTGGAGGGTATCTTCTTGTCGCCGTCGGCGAATTTCAGTGCGCACACGACCGCCGTGACACCGACCATAAGGGCCTCGTTCACATCGGTCTCGGACTGAAGGCCGGGGAACGAGCGCTGCAGATAGCCGAACGTGTCGGCGCGGACGCGCTTGATCCCCGCCTGGGTCTTGAGAATCTTGGCGAGCGCATCGCCGAGGGCGCCGGTGCCGGACATCTGGACGTTTCCGTGGCTGTCCTTCTCGCCCGAGCCGAGCTTCGCGCCCATCGGAACGCCGTCGCGGCCGCGGATGCCTTCGGAAACGGCGCACACGCAGCGTCCGTACTTCTTCATCGCCGCCTTGACGTCCCGAATGAACTTCGTTTCCGAGAACGGAACCTCGGGAAGGTAGATCAGGTGCGGACCGTCGTCTTCGCGGACGCGCGCGAGCGCGGAAGCCGCCGTGAGGAAGCCCGCGTCGCGGCCCATGATGATGTCGATCTTCACGCCGCCGAGCGCACGGTTGTCGAGGTCGTCGCCCCGGAGGGCGCTCGCGACGAAGCGCGCGGCCGAGCCGAAGCCCGGCGTGTGGTCGCAGCTGCGGAGGTCGTTGTCGATCGTCTTCGGGATGTGGTAGGCGATCAGCGGATAGTTCTCCTTCTCCGCCTCCTCGGCGACGATGCGCGCGGCATCCGCGGAATCGTTTCCGCCGATGTAGAAGAAGTAGCCGACGTCGCGTTTCTTGAACTCCTCGAAGATCTTGCGGCAGTCCGCGGCGTCCGGCTTGTGGCGGCAGGAACCGAGGGCGCTCGAGGGCGTCACCGCGATCTTCTCGAGTTTCGAGACCTTGGATTTCGTGAGGTCGAGGTAGTCCCCCTTCATGATGCCCTCGACGCCGTGGCGCGCGCCGAAAATCTTCCCGATCCGGCCGGACTTCTGCGCCGCGAGGACCGCTCCGACGAGCGAGGCGTTGATTACCATCGACGGACCGCCCGACTGGGCGACGACCATGTTCATCTTCTTCATTTGCTGAGAATCTCCTCTTTGACGTTTCGGGGGGCGAGTTCGAACTGGTCGGTCTCCATCGAGTAGGAGGCGCGGCCCTTCGTGAGCGAGCGGATCGCGGTCGAGTAGCCGAACATCGATGCGAGCGGGGCGCGCGCGTTGATCAGCTGAAGGTCGCCCCTCATGTCCATGTTGATGACCGTGCCGCGGCGTCCGTTGAGGTCTCCGAGGATCTCGCCGACGGACTCCGACGGCGAGGTGATCTCGAGCTTCATGATCGGTTCGAGGAACTCCGGCGCGGCCGCCTCGGCGGCTTCGCGGAAGCCCATCATCGCGGCGGACCGGAACGCCACCTCGTCCGAGACCTCGGGGTCGACGATCGTCGCCCCAAGGCAGGTGACCGCAAGGTCTGTCATCGGATAGCGCGCGAGAACGCCGGTGACGACGCCGTCCGAAAGGCCCTGGCGGACGCATTCCTGCAGGGGCTTTTCGGCGACCGCGGCGAGGAAATCGCGCGCAAGCTCGACCGTGACGCCCTTGCCGCGTTCGAGCGGCCTGACCTCGATCCTGAGCGTGACCGCATGGCGCTTCCCGCCGAGTTCGCGGTCGAAGGTGAACTCCTTGAGCGCGGGCTTCGTGACGGTTTCGCAATAGCTGACCATCGGCTTTCCGACGTTCGCCGCGCACTTGAACTCGCGTTTGAGGCGGTCGACCAGGATCTCGAGATGAAGCTCGCCCATGCCGGAAAGGATCGTCTGCCCCGTCTCCTCGTCCTCGCGGAACTGGCAGGTCGGATCCTCGGCGGCAAGCGACTTCATCGACTCGATGAGCTTGTCCTTGTCCGCGCTCGACTTGGGCTCGATCGCCATGAACATGACGGGCTGGGGCGCGACGATGCGCTCGAGGTAGCACGGCTTCATCTCCGCGCACAGGGTGTCGCCGGTGGTGACTTCCTTGAGCCCGACGATCGCACCAATGTCGCCGGCCTTGAGTTCGTCGATTTCCATGCGCTCGTCCGCAAAGAGGCGGACGAGCTTCATGACGCGCTCGCGGCTCTTCGTGCGCGGATTGTAGACGTTCGCGCCCCGTTTGAGGACGCCGCCGTAGACGCGGACGAAGAAGAGCCTGCCGACAAACGGGTCAGATGAAATCTTGAAGACGAGCGACGTGAGAAGCTCGGCGTCGTCCTGCTTGCGGACGACCTTCTGCTCGCTCTTGAGGTCCGTCGCCTGGACCGGAGGACGGTCGGTCGGCGCCGGGAGGTACGCGCACACGGCGTCCAGAAGCGGCTGCACGCCCTTGTTCTTGAAGGAGCTGCCGCAGAGAACCGGCACGAACGTTCCGGCGACCGTGATGCGACGGATCGCAGGAACGAGCTCCTCCTTGGTGAGGTCTCCGTTCTCGAGGAACGTCTCCATGACGCCATCGTCGAGATCGGCGACCCTCTCCACAAGTTCGGCGCGGGCGAAATCGGCCTCGTCCCTGAGCTCGGCGGGGATTTCCGTGACCTGGAAGACGCGGCCCTGTTCCTTGTCATCGTCCGTCCAGACAAGAGCCTTCATGTCAATGAGGTCGATGACTCCCCTGAAGCGCTCCTCCTTGCCGATCGGAAGCTCGATCGGACACGCCGGAGCCCTGAGCTTGGTGCGGAGCTCCTCGACGACGCGGGTGAAGTCGGCGCCCATGCGGTCCATCTTGTTGACAAAGGCAATTCGGGGAACGTTGTAGCGGTTCGCCTGGCGCCAGACCGTTTCGGACTGGGGCTGCACGCCGCCGACGGCGCAAAAAACGCAGACCGCGCCGTCAAGGACGCGGAGCGAGCGCTCGACCTCCATCGTGAAGTCCACGTGTCCGGGGGTGTCGATGATGTTGATCGCATGCCCCGACCATTCGCAGGAGATGGCCGCGGACTGAATGGTGATGCCGTGCTCCTTCTCCTGAATCATGAAGTCCGTCGTCGTGTTGGCGTCATGGACGTCACCGGCATGGTGGATCTTGCCGGTATAGAAAAGGATGCGCTCGGTCGTCGTGGTCTTGCCCGCGTCAATGTGGGCGACAATGCCGATATTTCGTACGTTTGATAGCTCGCTGCTCATAGAACGCGTATTATATCAATTTTCCAGCTGCTTTTTGGAGAATAAAAAAATGAAAAGGACACGAGTTTGACCCCGTGTCCTTTTTGCCCTTACAGGCTTAGACGAGTCTTACTTCGCCGCGGCGTCGTCACCATAGCCCTTCGACTTCAGGTACTCGACGACCTTGCCGACGGTGGTGAGCTTCTCGGCATCCTCTTCGGGGATCGCCGCGCCAAATTCTTCTTCGAACGCCATGATCAACTCAACGCTGTCAAGCGAGTCCGCGCCGAGGTCATCGATGAACGAAGCCTCCGACGTGACCTGTTCGGCGTTGACGCCGAGCTGCTCAACGATGATGTCTTTCACGCGATCTTCAAGCTTTCCTGCCATAATCTGTTCAACTCCTATGTTGTTTGATGTTTGAATTATACTATATTTTGATGTTCGTGCGCAAGGGGTGTCAGCCGATCATCCCGCCGTTGACGGAAATGATCTGACCGGTGACGTAAGCGGACTCCGGGCCCGACAGCCAGGCAACCGCATTCGCGATATCCGCAGCGGAGCCAAAGCGGCGAAGCGGAATGGTGTCCATGTAGGCCTTCTTGACGTCCTCGGGGAGAACGTCGGTCATCTTGGACTGGATGAATCCCGGGGCGACGGCGTTGCAGCGGATGTTGCGCGAGCCGAACTCCTTGGCCGTGGTCTTGGTCAGCGCGATCACGCCGCCCTTTGAAGCCGTGTAGTTCGCCTGGCCGGCGTTGCCCATGATGCCGACGACGGAGGCGATGTTGATGATGGCGCCTCCGAGCTGCTCGCCGTCCGCGGACTTGTTCTTCATCATCGGACGCGAGACCGCGCGCGTGAAGAGGAAGGTGCCCTTCAGGTTGACGTTCAGAACGGCATCCCAGTCCTCGTCGGACATCCGCATGAGAAGCCCGTCCTTGGTGATGCCGGCGTTGTTGACCATGATATCAACCTTGCCGAAGTCCTCGATGACGGCTTTCACGCAGGCATCGACCTCGGCGCTCGCCGCGACGTTGACGCCGTAGCCCTTCGCCCGGACGCCAAGCGCTTCGAGTTCCTTGACCGTTTCCTCGCACCATTCGGCCTTCAGGTCGCAGATGGCGACGTTCGCGCCTTCGGACGCGAGCTTCTTCGCAATGGCCGCGCCGATTCCGCGCGCCGCGCCAGTGACAATGGCAACTTTGCCCTTGAGGTTTCCAGACATGTACTACCCTTTCGTTGGTTTGTGGGGTTTTGGGTTATTTGAGCGTTTGGGTTATTGGCGACGTTCGGGAGCAGCCCAAACAACCAAACAACCCAAACAACCCAAATACCGAAATCAGATGATGCCGACCGTCGCGTCGAGGGACGCGAGGTCGGCCACGTTCGCGGTGACGAGTCCCGCATCAATCTTGGCGATCAGGCCCGAGAGAACCTTGCCGGGCCCGAACTCGACGAACGTGCCGCAACCGAGCTCCTTCGCCGCCAGGACGTCGGCAGCCCAGTTGGTCGTGCCCGTGATCTGTTCGAGCATCATCGCCTTGATGGCCCCCGGATCGGAGGCGTGGGGCTTGCCGGTGACATTTGAGAGCACCGGGAACTTTGGGGCGCTGAAGACGACCGTATCCAGCACCGGAGCAAGCTTCTCTCGGGCCGGGGCCATGAACGGCGAGTGGAATCCGCCCGCGGTGGCGAGCGGAATCGCACGCTTGATGCCAAGTTCCTTGGCGACGGAGGCGGCCTGGACGATCGCGTCCTTGGAGCCGGACAGGACCTGTTGGGCGTCGGAGTTGACGTTCGCAACCGTGCAACCCGTCTGGACGCAGAGCGCCTGGAGCTGATCGGGGGAGGCGCCGACGATGGCAATCATGCCCGAAGGCGTCGCCTCGCAGGCCTCTTGCATGAAGCGTCCGCGCGCCTCGAGGACCTTCAGGGTCGAGTCGAAATCGAGCACACCCGCGGCGCACAGCGCGCCCCACTCGCCGAGCGAGAGTCCCGCGGCGCACGCGAAGGCGACGTTTTTGCGCTTCTTTAGGGCGAGAAACGCGGCATAGCTCGTCACGAAAACGGCAGGCTGGCAGACATTGGACTTGGTCAGCTCCTCGGCCGGACCTTCGAAGCAGGTCTTCTTGAGGTCAAAGCCGAGAACGGCATTGGCCTTGTCGAAGAGATTGATGATCTCGGGATCGGCCTCGGCGAAATCCTTGCCCATTCCCGGAACCTGGGCACCCTGGCCCGCAAATACGCAACAGTTTTTCATAGCGCGATTATACCATATTTGTTTCGTTTTCGTCTCCCCCTGTGGCTTCTTGGCGGGGATGGCGGATAAGTCCGTCCAGTCAGAAATCGGAGGCGTGGACGGGCGAGCATTCGCGGCAGTGGGGCTGGGAGCGGTAGAGCGACCAGCCGTTGTTCAGCCAAAAGGCGATGCCGCAGACCCACATGGCGGGCAGGAGCAGCGAATGGTTGCCCGAAATTTCGGCGACGATGACGATCGCCGTCATGGGGATTCGGACGGCGGCCGCAAGGAAGCCGGCCATGCCGACGAGCGCAAAGGCGCCGGGATTGACGCCGATTGACTCCGGGAGAATGCGCGCGAAGAAGAGTCCGGTCGCCGCGCCGAGGGTTCCGCCGCAGACGATCGCGGGGGCGAAGACGCCGCCGGAACCGCCGGAACCGACGGTGAACGAGGTCGAGAGGACCTTCATGAAGAAGAAGCAGAGGAAACCTAGGACGGTGAAGGTGCTGCGGTTCGAGAGGATGTCGCAGTTGACCGAGGAGAAGCAGGTCTGGATGATGGGATAGCTGGTTCCGAGGATGTCGGGGACGAAGAACCCGATGAGGCCGGTCATGAGTCCGCCGACCGACACCTTGACCCAGCCCGGGGTCTTCGACTCCTCGAAGCCCGCCTCGGCCGCACGGAACATGCTGATGTAGAAGCGGGCTCCGAAGGTGATTACGAGGGCGAGGACGAAATACGGAAGGAGCCGGAGTCCGTTCTCGAATGCGCAGTCCGGCATCGTGAAGAGCGAATTCCATCCGAAGAAATAGGCGAAAACGGTGTAGCTCACGGTCGAGGCAATGAAGCTCGGGAGGAGCGTCTCGTACTCGACGTCGCTGGAGGAATAGAAGATCTCGAATCCGAACATCGCGCCCGCAAGGGGGGCCTGAAAGAGCGCGCCGATGCCCGCGGCGAGACCGGCGGCCATCAAGATGCGACGCGCGCGGAGGGTGAGGTTGAGTTTGCGGGAGATGAAGCTTCCGCAGGCGGCTCCGATGAGCGTCACCGGACCTTCATAGCCCGCGCTACCTCCAGAGGCGACAGTCAGGACCGAGGCGACGGACTTGACGGGGATGACGGTGCCAGTGATATAGCCGTTGCGTTGATGATACGCCTTGATGGCGCTGTCCGTTCCGCGCGCATGCTCGAGTTTGGCAAAGCGCTTGATGAGGAGATAGCCGGCGAGCGCACCCGCCGCGGGAAGAAACAGCATGATCCAGCGGTGCGGATCCATAAGGGCTTCGGTCGACAGACCGACGTTGAGCGCGGTGCCTTCGGACAGGGTGGAAAGCATTTGATGTCCGCCAAGGCCGTCGAGCAGAACCTTCTGCCCGAATTCGATCATGTAGCGGAATGCGACGACGACGAAACCGGTGAACACGCCGACCAGAATCGCCTCGAAGAGGTACTTTCCAGTCCGAAAGGAGATGCCGGGGCCCGCCAGAAGGAACTTCCAACTCGAAATGGAGAGTTTTCTGAACATGACCGGGTAAAGGCGCGTTAGGCCTCGAGCACGTCGGTCACCATGTCTCGGGCGACCTTCGCGGCTTTCTTTTCGCCAACAAGCGCCTGCAGCACCACGAGCGCAAACAGGAGCGCCGACCCGGGCGCCTGCCCGGTGATGACGTCCCCGTCGGCCACGACGGGAACCCCTGCAGACGGACGGTCAAGATCCATCACGCACGACGGATAGCACGTGACATGCTGTCCGTCGTCAAGGACGCCCGCATCCACGAGCACGAGCGGCGCCGCGCAGATCGCGCAGACGAGCCGCCCGTCCTCCTTCTGCTTCCGGAGACGCTCGAGGACTTCAGGAGCCCTGCGGAGGTTTTCCGTACCCTCGCCGCCTCCCGGAAGGACGAGGGCGTCGAAATCGTCCCGGGCGACTTCCGCAAACGCGGCATCGGCCTTCAGGACGATTCCGCGGGCGCTCCGGACCTCGAGCTTCCCGCCGACGGACGCGGCGACGGTTTCGACACCGCCGCGCCGGAGCACGTCGATGACGGTCACCGCCTCGATGTCCTCAAAGCCGTCGGCGAGCAGAACGAGCGCGTTGGCCATGGCTTTAACCGACGTTCTTGGCTTCGTTGCACTTCAGCTTGCGGCCCAGAATGTCCTTGTCGGAGAGAGCTGCGATCGCCGCGTCGACTTCTGCGCGGTTGGGCATGTGGACGAAGCCGAAGCCCTTGGGCTTGCCATTGTAGCGATTGGTGATGATCCGCGCGGAGTTGACCGTTCCGAAAGCCTCGAACTCCTTCCGGAGCTGGTCCTCGGTGAGATCATAGCTCAGGTTGCCGACATAGATCTCGATCGAACCGTCCGCGGGCGCGGGATGCTTCTTCTCGAACTTGGGCTCCTGGGCGTTCTTCTTCACAGGCCTCTTCGCGATCGTGTTCTTGTTGCAGGTCTTCTTGCCGCAGGGGCAGCAGATCTTGCAGACGATGCACATGAAGACCGCGCCAAGGACGAACGCCGCCACGGCGATGCAGGTCGCCGAGCAGGTATTGGTCTTGAACAACTCGATTGCACTGTTGATGCAGTTCATTTTCTTCTTTCTCTCTTTCTTTCTCTCTTATTCGCCATCCTCTGTCCGCTAGTCACTAACCACTAGCCACTATCATACGGACCGGATCAGCTGTTTCGGTAGTCTCCGAGCGATTTCATGCGGCTCGGATGGCGCAGTTTGCGCAGCGCCTTCGCCTCGATCTGGCGGATGCGCTCGCGGGTGACGTTGAACAGCCGTCCGACCTCTTCGAGGGTCCGGCTGTAGCCGTCGGTGAGTCCGAACCGGAAATCAACCACCTGGCGTTCCCGGTCCGTCAACGTGTTGAGGATCTCCCGGAGACGCTCCTTCAGAAGATGGCCTTCGGTCACTTCGAAAGGATTCTCGCTGGAGAGATCCGGAATGAAATCGCCGTAGCGCGCGTCGTCGTTGTCTCCGACCTTGGACTGCAGCGAAATCGGTTGTTGGGACATGCGCTTGACGGCCCTAACCTGGTCGCCGGGCATGTTCATCTCCTTGGAAAGCTCGGCCTCCGTCGGCTCGCGGCCGAGTTTCTGGATGAGCTTCTTCTGGACGCGCATGAGCTTGTTGATCGTCTCGATCATGTGGACCGGGATGCGGATCGTCCGCGCCTGGTCCGCGATCGCGCGGGTCGCCGCCTGGCGGATCCACCACGTCGCATACGTCGAGAACTTGTAGCCGCGCTTGTACTCGAACTTCTCGACCGCCTTCATGAGGCCGGTATTGCCCTCCTGGATGAGGTCGAGGAACGAGAGCCCGCGGTTCATGTACTTCTTCACGATCGAAATGACGAGGCGGAGGTTCGCCTCGACCATCTTCGTCCGCGCCGTCTGCCCGGCCTTGAGCACCTTGCGGAGCTCCGAGAAGGTCGTCATGAACTCCTCGGCGGGCATGCCGAACTGGACCTCGAGCTTCTCCATCTTCTCGCGGATGATCAGGAGGTCGTGGTCGCGTTTCTTCGACGGACGCTGCTGCATGAGGCCGGCCTGCTTCGCGACAAGCGCGCGATACGGCAGGTAGATCCGCTCGTCCGCGTCGGCGCAGAGCGTCTCGAGGACCTTCTGCTTGAAGCTCAGGTCGGCGAAACAGGTCTTGAGCCCGGCACGCGCGTTCGCGAGCTTCTTCTCGGCCCCGCGGAGAATCGCCGGATTCGGCTTCTTCTTGGCGATTGTCGACAGGTAGCCGGAACTGGCCTCGGCCAGCTTCTTCTCGACGTCGGCGATCTGCTTGCGGAAACCGGGGATGAGCGCGATGTAGGCGTCGCGGTTCTCGTCGAAGCGGTCGGTGACGATGCGGTCGAAGCGCTCGGACTGCCCTTCGAGCTTGTCAAGCTGGTCGGCGTACATCTTCGGGGCGAAGAGGTACCTGTTGAACATGTCCTTCGTCTTGGACTCAGCGTCCTCGATCGTCTGGCAAATCGTGACCTCTTCGTCACGGGAAAGGAGCTGGACCTGTCCCATCTGGTGAAGATACATCCGGATCGGGTCCTCGATCATCTCCGAGGCGCGGGCCTTCGGATCGGAGGACTTCTGGCTCTTCGCCTCCACCCACTTCTTCACGTCCTCCTCGCGGAGGACCTGCACGCCGAGCGCCTCGAGGATCTTGAGGTATCGGTCGGACTGGATTGCGTCGACGATGTTGGACGGGAGGATCTGATTGAGTTCCTCGTACGTGATGTAGCCGCCGTTGGCCTCGCTGCGGCGCTTGACGTCGTTGATGACGTCGTTGAGCTCGGTCTCGCGCAGAATCGACATGCCCTCCATCGACGGCAGCACGGTCTCGACGGACAAGTCGTCATCGGCATTGAAACTCGGCATCGGCGCGGACGCGGACGCGAGCTCCGCGTCGTCAGCGACATCGGGACCTTCGCCCGCATGCGCGTCTTCCTGACGCTCGACCTCGGCCACGAGCTTGTCCGTGTCCAGCGTCTGAGATTCGATTTCTGCCTCGTCCGGCGGCAGATCGTCGCCTTCGGACTCCTGTTTGCGACGCTTCCGGGTCTTGGCGCCGACAGCAGATGCCTCTGCTGCCAGTTTTTTCGCCTTCGACGGCTTCTTCTCAGTCCTCTTCGAAGCCTTTACAACAGCCTTTACAACAGCCTTTTTTGCTTTCGCCATATTGCTCCAGTATACAATTCACCCACTCGCACTTTGTCAAGTGACGGTCCATTATAGCACAAACAAAGGATTATGTGCGAACTTATCCCGAATTATTTCATCACACGAACGGCTGAAATGTCACTTACATCCGTCAAAACCATAATCAGACGATCAACTCCCAACGCTACGCCCGCCGCGCGCTCCATCGCCGGAACAGAATCTATAAATTCATAATCTATTGGATAATCAGACTCATTCAGCAACTTACGAAATTCCTTCGCCTTCTCAAACCGAGCCAGCTGCTCGTCCCGATCGCAAAGTTCCGAAAAGCAATTGGCCAGCTCCATGCCGTTCCAATAGAACTCCCAGCGTTCGGCCGATCCGTCCGACACGACGGCGAGGGAGGCGGCCTCCGGGGGATAGTCCATCAGGAAGACGCCGCCGCCCAGCTCCCTGATCGCCGGCTCGATCTTGGCGGACATGTCAAAATCAAACCTGTCCCGATCCCATGCGAGCCAGGGGTCCCAGCCGGCATGCTTCCGATAGGCGTCCCGGACGCGGAGGTCTTGGAACAGCCGGCACGAACCGTCCGCGGACAAGGCCGTCAACTGGGAAAAGAGGGACTCCAAATCGGCCTTGATGTCGAGGTAGCTGGCGTGGCGCCGATACCATTCGATCATCGTGAACTCGGGATTGTGCCGATCGCCCTTCTCGCCTTCGCGGAAGCACGGTCCGATCTGGTAAATCAGGTCCATGCCCCCGGCCAGAAGCTTCTTCATCTGCAGCTCGGGGCTCGCGCGGAGATAGGTATAGCCCTCCTTCGCGCCTCCGGCCGCTGCAGAGGGCGGTTTTCCGAGGACAACCGGGCAGTCGATGTACTCCTCCGGCGCCGGCGCCGCGATCCTCACCGGGGTTTCGACCTCGACGAAGCTGCGATCGTCGAAGAACTTGCGGATCTCCTTGAGAATCCGCGCGCGACGCTCAAGAATATCTTTCAAGGTGCTTCCCGAGGCAGTTGGCGAGTCGGGTCTCGAGCCACGGAGTCACCTTCCAGTAGTCGCGCAGCTCCAGGTACTCGCCGATCGGACCGGGCTGGCCCGGCTTCACGCCGTATTCGCACCGGAGCATGATGTTGCGCGCCGTCGCTTCGCTGGATACGAACTCGATGACCTGAACCTTGAATCCGAGGATGCGCAGGATCATCGCCCGGAACGAGTCCGTCAAAATGTCGCAGAGCCGCTCGCGCAGGATCGCCTGGCGCAGGAGTCCCGAGAACTCGCGTCTCGTCCCTCGTCCCTCTTCTCCCGTCCCGAGAACCTTCTGCAGCTCGTGCTGGCAGCACGGGGCGCTCAGGATGTAGCGCGCCTTCCACTCGACGCCTTTCGCAAGAGCCTCGTCCGTCGCGGTATCGCACGCGTGGAGGCTGATGACGAGATCGGCCTGGGGGAGATGGGGATCGGCAACCGGCCGGACGGCAGAGGGATTGAAATCCGCAAGATCGGATTCGACGAAGAGGACCTTTTCGGAAAGGTCGAGGCGCTCCGCCATCTTCCTCGCTGCGGCGATGACGTCCGGACGGCGGTCGATGCCGATGACCTTCACCTCCGGAAGCCCCATGACCTCGGTCAGGTAGTAGTAGAGGGAAATGGTGAGATAGGCCTTGCCGCAGCCGCAGTCCACCACCGTAAAACAGGCATTCGGGGCGCAGGGGTCCGACGGCACGGAGACCGTCTCCTTGACGACCTTGAGAAACTCGTTGACCTGATCGTACTTGCCGCGCATCGAGGCGCGGATCTTCCCCTCGCCGTCGGCCAGCCCGATCGTCTTGAGAAGTGCGGCGGAATCGAACTGCGTGAGCGGCAGGTTCTTGACCCGGTCGTGGGGCTTCACCTCGACCGCACGGTCCATGTCCGCCGATCGCGAAACCATGACATGCCCTTTCTTGGTGACGCGCATGTGGAGATCGCCCGTGGCCGTCATGAGATGGAGATCGCGCGACCCCTTCTGGGCGATGATCTCCTCCAGTCCCTCGGCCGCGGCGTTCATGTCGAGGTTCTTCACCTGCAAGTCGCGGTCATCGGCCATCTCGGCCTGGAACTTCCTCACTCCCCCGATCTCGACCGGGCGCAGGGCGATCTTGAACGTCTTGCCGTTCCGCCGGACGGTCTGGACGAGTTTCATGAACCCCTCGCCCAGCACCCGGGCGCGGATTTCCTCGCAAAGCTTCGGGTCGAGCTCGTATTTCTCCATGGCCTCAACCCTGGTGGCGGCGCATCTGACGGGTCACCGGGGGATCGATCACCTCGGGAACAACGGCCGTACCCCTCTGTCCCGCCGCGGTCTGCCGGCGGATGATCCACATCTGTCCGATGGAGAAGATGTTGGAGAGGAACCAGTAGAGCGACAGCGCCGACGGGAACGAATAGAACATGAACAGCATCATGATCGGCATGAAGATCATCATCATCCGCTGCTGGTTCTTGTCTCCGGTCGACGGGGTGAACGCACTCTGAAGTCCGGTCGTCAGCGCCATCAGGACCGGCAGGATGTTGAGTCCGCCGAACGGAAACCACGAGGAGAACAGCGCCTCGGGCTCGGAAAGGTCGCTGATCCAGAGGAATCCCGAATACCGGAGCTCGACTGCGGCCCTCAGGACGTTGAACAGCGCGATGAAAACGGGGATCTGAATGAGCATCGGCAGGCACGAGCTCATCGGATTGACCTTCTTCTCCTTGTAGAGAGCCCAGGTTTCCTGCTGCAGCCGCTGCGGGTTGTCCTTGAATTTTGCCTGAAGCTCCTTCATCAGCGGCTGGAGTTCCTGCATTTTCTTCATTCCGACCGTCGACTTGTGTGTAAGGGGCCAGAAGAGAACGCGGACGAAAATCGTGAGCAGGATGATCGCTATGCCGTATCCCGGAATCCAGCTGTTGAAGAAATTTAGAATCCAGACGAGCGGATAGCAGATCCAGCGCCACATGCCGAACTCCATCACGTCCTTCATTCCGAGATCCCACAGAAGAGACTGCTTCTTGGGGCCGACATAGAAGACCGTGGAACGCATTTCGGGGACGGAGGCGAACAGCGCGCGCGCAAGGACTTCCTGCGGACGGTAGTTTGCCGCGTTCACGTCCCTGACGATGCGAGTCGAAAAGCCGACATTCTCATCAGAGGAAGACGCCAGGGCCGTCACGAAGAAGCGGTTCTTGACGGCAATCCACTTCTGCGCGCCGCGGACCTCGACCTCGCTGGAAAACGGAAGCCCGGCCGCGGACTTCGAGCCGCCGCAACCGCCGGTCAATCCCCCCACCAGGTAGTTCTTGAGCGGCGAATCGCCTTCGCAATGGTGGAGAACGCCTTCCTTGCCCTTGCCGGCGTCCTTTGCCAAGCTGTCAACGGACAGCAGGTCGTTCTTCGACCCGCCCATGCGCATCGCGCCGAGCGAAATCGACATCGGCTTCTCCGCCGTCTCGCCGACATGCTTGTGGAAAGTTTCCTCGAAAGCCACCTTGAAGTCATCGCCCAGCGTGATCTTGCGCGTCACCGCCGCATTCACGAACACCGCGGAATTGGACTCGACCGTGCGCACCTCGTAGGCCGCGTTCGCCGCAAGCTCCGGAACATCCCGAAGCTGGCCCAGGGGAGACGCGGAGAAATCAAACTCCAACGCGGGATTCTTCTCGCCGATTTCGCCGCAGTCCCTCGCATACTCCTTCAGCGTCGCCTTCGTGACGACCGCGCCCCACGAGCTCAGCTCGAGCTTGAGCTGTCCGTTCTCCAGGACGACTCTTTTCTCCGGGACGGAAGGCACGGACACAATTTCCGAAGCCGAAGGCTCGGACGCAGGACGCGCTGCAGGGAGATTTTGCGCGACGGCGATGCTCGACGCCGCTCCGACCGCATTGGTCTGCGCGACCACGCCAGCTTCACTAGCCGCCGGGTCCGGCTTCGGCTTCTTCATTTCCGTGAAGACATACCACGCCAACGCCGCGCCCAAAACGGCGCACATCAGTTTTTCGAACTTGTTCATTTCTCTAGCCCTTCCAAATCTTCTTAAATGCCAAACCAACTAAACCGCCTCGCCGAATCCGCTCTTCCACCGGCCCTTGGGAGGAACCGGATCGTATCCGTGTGCTCCGAACGGATGACACCTGAGGATTCTCCACAGCCCCAACAGCGCTCCCTTGACCAGCCCGTGAACCTGCAGCGCCTCAATCATGTAGTTCGAACAGCTGGGCTCGAACCGGCAGCCGCCGCCCATCATCGGGCTCAGGACGACCTGATAGGCGCGTACGAGCAGGATCAGCGGTTTCGCGAGAAAACCCACTTCATCTCCTCCATCACCTCTCCGCACTTCTTGTCCAGAAGATCCCGGCGCCCGATGAAAATCCACTCCGTGTGCTCGGGGGCCTCTCCGCCCTTGACCAGCAGACGGAACGCTTCGCGCATCAGGCGCTTGGCGCGGTTGCGGTCGACCGCCTCGTGGAAGGATTTCTTGGAAACGACAACGCCGGCCATTCGGTCGGCGTCGGGTGACGAATATCGCCACGCGACAAGGAGACGTCCCTTGACGGAACGCCCCCGGTCGAAGACTCGTTTGTACTTCGTTCCGGGGAGTCGCGTGGACATTTGCGGCCTCAGACCTGCGTCAGGCGCTTGCGGCCCTTCGCACGACGAGACGCGAGAACCTTGCGTCCGCCCTTGGTCGCCTTGCGCGCGCGATAACCGATTTTCCTTTTCCGCTTGATCTTCGACGGCTGCCATGTCATCTTCATAATTTCTTTTCCTTTCAGCTGAAATTGAAGGCAAATTATATCATATTTACTCTTCGGCTTTCAAGTGGCGAAGCAATTCTTCGAAACAATTGATTTTCACGGTAACCCGGGAGTCTCCGAGCCGCCCGAATCCGAAGGTGCAAAAAGCCCCCTTGACACCCGCGTTTGCGGCGCACTGCATGTCCGTCCAGCTGTCCCCGACCATCCAGTCGTGCGATGAAAGCCGGTGTCCGCCGAGACGCTCCGCACACGTGCGGAGAGATTGGGGGTCGGGCTTGAGCGGGACACCGTCTCCGCCGGCGACGACGGCCGATCCGAAATAGCGCGCCATGCCGAACTTCTCGAGAATCAGCTTCACTGCGAAATTCGGCTTGTTCGTATTGATGCTGAGAAGCCAGCCGCGGTCCTTGAGCTCGTCAAGGGTGCGACGGACGTTCGGATACGGTTCGACCGTCTCCGTGCAATGTTCGGCGTAGTGTCCGCGGAAGATCTCCCAAAGCTCCTCGTAGGGCTTCTCCGTCTCGGAGATCGCATGCTCGAGAAGATACCGCGCGCCCTGCCCGACGTGCACGATCACCTCATCGACCGGCATCTCGGGAAGACCGAGGTCGCGCCGCGTATGGTTGACCGTGCCCGCGAGATCCGCCCGCGTGTCGAACAGGGTTCCGTCGAAGTCAAAGAATACCGCGTTCATCTGAAAACTCCATCCATTTCCCGGTCTGCGGGTGCTTGAACTTGAGCGTGCGGGCGTGAAGGTAGAGGCGGCTCGCCTTCGGACCGCCGTACTTGACGTCGCCGATCACCGGATGCCCGGCTTCGGAGAAATGCACGCGGATCTGGTTCTTGCGCCCGGACTTGAGCATGACCTCGACGAGCGTCGTCCCGTCCTCGGCCGTGAGCTTCTTCCATTCGGTCCGCGCCAGCTTGCCGCCGCTCTTCACCGACCGGACCTTGTAGCCGTCCGCATCCTCGCGAAGCTGGCTCTCGAAGACGCCGCGATCCTCGGACATGCCGCCGGCGACGCGGGCGACATAGGTTTTCTCGGTGACGGCATTCCAGTTCGCGCGCAAGGCCTCCGACACCGCCTCGGACTTCGCGAACATCATCACGCCGCTGGTGTCGCGGTCGAGACGGTGGACGAGCCAGACGCGCTTCCTCGACCTCAGCTGCCCCTTGCGGACGTAGTCGTTGAGAACGTTCTCGGCGGTGAGCTGGGTTTCGCGCGCGAATCGTCCGACAAGCTGGGTGTGCGTGGTCAGTAGCCCCGCGGGCTTCGCGATCACGATGACGTCGTTGTCCTCGAACAGGACCGGAAACGGCAGCTGGCGCTTGTTCTTCTTCATTTCAGCTTTGCAGGAACCGGCTGGAGGATCCAGCGCTTGTTGTACCAGAACCAGTTCTCAGGATGTGCGCAAATGTGCCGGTCGAGCAGCGCCATCGCCGCGCGCGTGAGGCGCGCGGCCTCGGCCTTGCCGTCTGCCGCGGACGCGTCCGGACGCAGCGTTTCCAGATAGTCGAAGACGTGCCGTCCGTTCTCGCGACGCATCGCCGCGACCACGACCGGGCAAGAGCACTTCACGGCGAACATCGCGCCGGCATGTGAGACATTCGCCTTGCCGCCGAGGAAATCGACTTCGACGTCCGGCGTCGGCACCCGAAGGTCGGGAAGGATCGCGAAAGCGCGGCCGGACTCGAGCCTCTTCCTGATCTCGACAAGGGTCCGGGCGCTGCCGCGCTCGAGAACTTCGATGTCGCCGTACTGGCGCTTCATCCACGCGTCGATCTTCGGATTGCGCTGCTTCGCCGCAATCGCAAAAAGCGGAATCCCGTACTTGGCCATCGCCCACGCCGCCATGTACCAGTTGCCGGAATGGGGAACCATGATCACGACCCCTCTCCCTTCGTCAACGTAAGACTGGAGCATGTCCTTGTGGGCCTGTCCGTCGACAACGTAGCGGTCCATCCACTCTTTGGTCAGCCGGGGCGCACGGATCATCTCGACCCCGGTCTGCAGGATGTTGACGAAACTGAGCCGGGCGATGCGGCGGAGCTCCTTTTCCTCCTTCTCGGGAAAAACGCCGCGAAGACGGGCGAGCGTTCTCTTGCGATGGACCCGGAGAACGTCGACGGCAAGGCATCCGATGACGGACGCGATCGCCATCGCCAGACGGTAGGGAATCAAGTTGACGAGTCCGCAGAAGAACCGAAGCGCTCCGTACTCGAGGTCGACAGATATGCTCGATTTCTTCACAGCTTGGACCGCGCGTCGGCAATCGCCTCGCACACCGCGCGCGAAGTGATGGTAGCGGAAGTGATCGCCTCGATGTCGCCGCCGTCCTTCTTGACCTTGAGCGCGCTGCCGTCCCGGCCCTTGAACTGTCCGGCGAACTCGGGCGCCTTGAGCTTCATGCCGAGACCCGGCGTTTCCGAAGCCTCGAGAACCTTGTAGGAGATCACGGTCTTCTTGTCCGTCTTGAATCCGACCATCAGCACGATGTCCCCGCCGTAGCCCGCGCCGCTGCGGCCCTCGGCCGTGAAACCGTCCTCGCCGCACAGGACGGCGACCTTGGCGGCCTCCTTCGCCTTCGCAGCGGTCGCGGCGATCGGACCCCGCGTGATCTTGTCGACATAGGCGAGCACCGCGGCGCAGACGCCGCTGATGATCGTCAGGCTCAGCACCAGTCCAAGGATCTTCTTCATCTTATTTCGCTCCAAAGGGTTTCGGCTGGGTTACGCGGTTGATCAGGGGACAGACCGCGTTCATGATCAGGATCGCAAACGAACAGCCCTCGGGATAGGATCCGAACTGGCGAATCAGCATGCAGAGGAGTCCGCAGCCGCAGCCGAAGATCAGCTTGCCCTTCGCCGTCGTCGGCGAGGTGACGTAGTCCGTCGCCATGAAGCACGCGCCGATCATCACGCCGCCGGTCAGGATCTCGACATGCGCGGGGGCGCGGCCGCAGATCAGCGCGTAGACCGCCACCGTCGCGAGGAACGCCACCGGGATGTGCCAGGTGATGACCTTGCGGAAGAGGAGGTAGAGCGCGCCGAGCGCGAGCGCGAGCGCCGAGACCTCGCCGATGCAGCCGGGCATGTTTCCGACGAGAAGACGTCCGAGATCGGGAACCGCGTCCGGCGGAACCGCGCCGGCGGACGCCCGGATCGCCGCCAGCGGCGTCGCGGTGGTCATCGCCTCCGGCGTCTTCCACCAGAACGGCTTGAGCCAGGTGGTCATCGGGCCGGTGAAGCTGATGAGCATGAACGCACGCGCGGCAAGCGCGGGGTTGAACGGATTCATGCCGATGCCGCCGAACACCTGCTTGGCGATGCCGATCGCAAAGACGGAACCGACGGCCGCCATCCAGGGCGGAAGCCCCGCCGGAAGGTTGAGCGCCAGAAGGAGTCCCGTGACGACGGCCGAAAGGTCGCCGACCGTGTTCTCTCGCTTCATCGCGAGCCGCGAGAGCGCCTCGGTCGCGAGACAGGCCGCGACGCAGGTGACGACCGTCCACACGGCCGGCATGCCGAAAAACCAGATGCCCGCCGCCGTCGTCGGCAGGAGCGCGAGGATCACGTCGAGCATGATCCGCGATACGCTCGACTGCGAGTGGGCGTGAGGCGAACTCGAGAGGATATAGTGTTCGGCTGTCTCTTTCGGTTTCATGTTACAGACTTTCTAAACCTTCAAAACTACTTAAGCCTTCCGGACCTATTTCACGGCGGCGGCGGCGGCCTTCGCCTTCTCGGCCGCGATCCTGGCCCTGATGCTGTTCTTCGCACGGCGGCAGAACTGGGTGATCGGACGGCGTGCGGGGCAGCAGAAGGTGCACGCGCCGCATTCGATGCACGACATCACGTGCAGGTCCTCGGCCGCTTTGACGTCGTTCGCCTCGACCGCCTTCGCGATTTCCGCGGCATTGAGGCCCATCGGACACGCCCGGACGCAGCGGCCGCAGTTGATGCACGCCTGCGACTGGTATTGGCCGACGCGGTCGCGCGAGAGCAGGAGAAGCCCCGAGGTCGTCTTCGCCGTGCCGATCTGGTCGGTCGCGACTGAAAAGCCCATCATCGTTCCGCCGGAAATCAGCTTCGCAACCGGCTTCTTCGCCCCGCCGCAGAACGCGATGAGATCCGCATACTTCGTGCCGAGCGGCGCGTCGACGTTCTTGGGCTCGGCGATCGCGTCGCCCGAAACCGTGGTCACGCGCGAGAGGAGGAACTTCCCCTTCTCCACCGCATCGGCGATCGCAGCGACGGTGCCGACGTTTTCGACGACGCAGCCGACGTCGATCGGGAGTGCGGGCGGCTCGGGGACGACGCGTCCGACCGTGGCGAAGATCTGGTGCTTCTCGGAACCCTGCGGATACAAAACCGGCAGCACGACGATCTCGACGTTGCCCTCGATGTCCGCGAAAGCCTTCTCAATCGCCGCGACGGCATCCGGCTTGTTCGCCTCGATCGCGATCCGCACCGCGCAGTCGCCGAGGACCTTTCTCATGATCTCGACGCCGGCGCGGATGCGGTCCGCGCGCTCGAGCATCAGGCGGTGGTCCGCGCAGAGATAGGGCTCGCACTCCGCGCCGTTGACGATCAGGTACTCGCAGCGCTTGCCGGGAGGCGGATTCAGCTTCACGCTGGCCGGAAATCCGGCGCCGCCCATGCCGCAGATGCCGGCCTCGTTCACGCGCGCGAGAAGCTCCTCCTTCGTGGCGGTCCTCCAGTCGATCGGCGCCAGGCTGCGCTCGACGGCATCGACGCCGTCGGGCGCCGGGGCCGTCGTGTCGAGAATCACCGCGACATCCGTCCCGCCGGCAGGCCCGAGGCGCGGCTCGACCGCCTTGACAAGCCCGTTCGCGGACGCGTAGACGGGCACCGAGATGAAGCCGTTCCGCTCGCCGAGGAGCTGTCCGCGGACGACATAGTCGCCTGCCTTGACAACGCACTTCGCCGGCGCGCCGAGGTGCTGGCCCATCGAGATGACGAGCTCCGCCGGACACGGCAGCGTCTCGATCGCCTTGCCCTTCGCAAGCTCCTTGTTGTAGTCGGGATGGACCCCGCCCTTGAACTTGAATGGACTCTTTACAGTCTTCATGTCAATTTCCCGTTTCGAAGTGGGGGTCGACGCTCATGCACTTGGCGGGGCATTTCGCCACGATCTGCTCGTCCGTCGGCGGATTCTCGTAATTGACCTTCGCGAGAAATCCGTCGAAGACGAAGTGATTGGCCTCCTTGCCGCCGGAGTTCTTCTCGCAGAGGCGGCAGCCCATGCAGCCGACGCCGCAGACCTTGCGGACTTCCGGACCGCGCACCGGATTGTTGCAGAGAACGTGGATCGTCGCCGAGGCGGGAACGAGCTCGATGACGTGCTTCGGGCACACGGTCACGCACTTTCCGCAGCCGATGCACAGCCGCTTGTCGACCTTGGCCAGTCCGTCGTCGATCGAGATCGCGCCCGTCGGACAGGCGTTCGCACACGCACCGTATCCGATGCAGCCGTACTTGCAGCCCTTGTCGCCGCCGGCCGTCGCCGCCGCGACGCTGCAGTCGCAGATGCCGTTGTAGTCGCCGACGCGGATCGCCTCCGACCGGGAGCCGCCGCACTTGACGAGCGCCACGCGCCGCTCCGTCGTCCCCGCCGAGACGCCGAGGATCTTCGCGACCGCCTTCGCGACCGCCTCGCCGCCCGCGGCGCAGGCGCCGTTCGGAGCCGTGCCCGCGACCAGAGCGCGCGCATAGCCGTCGCAGCCCGCGAAACCGCAGCCGCCGCAGTTCGCGCCCGGAAGTTCCGCTGTCACCATGCCGATGCGCGGATCCTCCGCAACGCTCAGGTACCTGTCGGCGATCGCGAGCGCGACCGCCGAAATCAGCCCGATGCCGGCGATTACAATAATAGGACCAAAGATTTCGCTATACGTCCGCATAAGTGGATATAAAATAACCAAAACCCGTGCAAAGACCCAAGCCGACACACCGCCAATCACTATTCTTTTCAATGCACGTTTCATCACTCAGTCCTCTTTTGCTATCAGTACGGCAGCTTGACCATTCCCGAGAATCCCATGAACGCCAAGGAGAGAAGCCCGGCGGTCACGAGCGCGACCGCGATGCCGCGGAAGCAGCGGGGCGGATCGGCATGGGCGAGCTTCTCGCGAATGCCCGAGAAGAGCACGAGAGCGAAGCCGAAGCCGACCGCCGCGGAAAACGAGAAGAAGACGGACTCGAAAAAACCGGTCCCCTGCGTGCAGTTGATCTCGGCAACGCCGAGAACCGCGCAGTTCGTGGTGATGAGCGGCAGGAAGATGCCGAGCGCCGCATGCAGGGGGGGGAGAAAGCGCTTCATCGCGAGGTCGATGAACTGCACGAGCGCCGCAATCACCAGGATGAACGCTAGGGTGTGGATGTAGCCCAGTCCGTAGGGCCGCAGCAGGCAGTGGTCGAGCCACCATGTGACCGCGGCGGCGATGGTCATCACGAAGACGACGGCGGCGCCCATGCCGACAGCAGTTTCCGTCTTCTTCGAGACGCCGAGAAACGGACAACAACCGAGGAAGCGGCTCATGACGAAGTTGTTCACCAGAACCGCGCCGACCAGCAACATGAGGTAGTAGCTCATAATTTAACGAAATTATACAATTATTCAGTCAATCAATCAAGAGAACCGAGGTCGAATGCACCCTCGAAAATCCGCCGGACGGGACCCGTGAGCGTGATGTTTGAGAACGACGTGCCATGGCAGATTCCGCCGACAACGAGTTCGTCTCCGCCGGCGGTCGTCACCGTCACCGGGAAGCGGAGGCCATGGCCGGCGACGCCCACGACGGCCGCGGCGACCGACCCTGTGCCGCAGGCGAACGACTCGGCCTCGACGCCGCGCTCGTAAGTCCGGATCGACACGCGGTCGGGCTTCCGGTAGGTGACGAAGTCGACGTTGGTGCCGTTCGGGGCGAATTCGGCGCTCGTGCGGATGCGGCGACCTTCGCCGTCGACGTCGGCCCCGGCAAGGTCCTCCACCGGGACAATCTTGTGCGGGACTCCGGCAATCACGAAGTCTCCGTCGAGCCCCTTCGGATCCGGCATCGAAATGCGGACAAGTCCGTTCGCGAGGATCTCGGCGTCGACGAACCCGGCACCGGTCTCGAAGCGCATCGTCCTGTCGGGAACCGCGCCGATCTCTCGCGCGAAAGCCGCGACGCACCGTGCGCCGTTGCCGCAGAGATCCGCTTCGGTGCCGTCCGGATTGAAGAAGCGCATCCGGAAGTCGGCGCGGTCCGATTTCTGGACGAGAATCACGCCCTCGCACCCGATTCCGTTCGGCCGCGTCGCCAGTGCGGAGATTCGCCGGGCGTCGTTCGAGGGAAAGGCGCCATCACGGTCGTCGACGAGAACGAAGTCGTTCCCCGCGCCGTGCATTTTGACGAACTTCACGGCACGGACCATCAGAACCGTCCTCCCAAGACCGCGTCATACCAGCCGCTGCTCCGCTGGACGCGCGGTTGCTCCGCGCCCGCATTCAGCCGGATGAGGTCTGAGAGAACGTCGAATGCCGCGTCAAGAACGACATCGTCCTGCGCACGCGCGTTGCGCCTGCGGCGGGTCGGTGCGGCATCTTCTCCGCCCTCCCCGTCATCCTCGTCAAGCTCGCGGTATTCCCGGTCGGCCGCCATCTGCGCCTTGCGGGCCTCGCGCTCGAGCGAAACCTCGACACGATCGCCGATGCGCTTGAATCCCTCGACGTTCTCAAGGTGCTTAAGATAGCGCTCGTCCGCGGCAAGCCGGGCCTCGGCCAGCCGCTTCAGCTCGGGCACGTACTCGTCCATGTTCCAGCACTTCGCATAGTCCGCGGGCAGGATGCTGCTGAACGGCAGCGCGTTCGCAAGCTTGTCTTCGCCGATGTCCAGGGAATCGAGAAGCGAGGGAAGGCGGATGTCCGCCGCGACGCCCTCGATCTGCGTCGAACGGCCGTTGATGCGGTAGAAGCGGGCGGTGGTGATCTTGACCGACCCGTACTTCTCGGGACCCATGCCCATGACGGACTGCACGGTGCCCTTGCCATGAGTGCGGCGGTCGCCGAGCACCACGGCACGGCCGGTGTCCTGGAGATGTCCGGCGACGATCTCGGAGGCGGAGGCGCTCGCACGGTCCGTCAGCACCACCATCGGCTTTCGGAAGGCAACCGGATTGTCCGGCGGAATGGTGAGGCTGCCGACCGCCCGGTTGTCGCGGATCTGCACGACCGGACCGTCCGGCACGAACAGCGCCGACAGCAGGACCGCCTCGCGGAGGCTTCCGCCGCCGTCGCCGCGGAGGTCGAGCACGAGTCCGTCCACGGCCTGCGCGTTGAAGTCGGCGAGATACTTCGCGACGTCGACGGCGCAGCTGCGGAATCCCTCGTCCTGCGGGCGCTTGTCCATCGTGCCGTAGAAGGCCGGGAGATAGACGTAGCCGACGCGGTTGGTCAAGCCCCCGAGACAGACCGTCTCGACGCGGCCGGTCGCCGCCTGGTCCTCGAGCTTGATCTCGTCGCGGACAAGCTCGATGCGCTTGCGCTCGACGCCGGTCAAATCGGACCGGGGAACGATCTCGAGCGTCACGCGGGTGCCTTTCTCTCCGCGGATCTTCTTGATGGACTTCTTCATCGGCTTCCACATGATGTCTTCCATCTCGCCGTCGCCCTGCCGCACGCCGACGATCTTGTCGCCTTCGCGGATCCGGCCGTCGACAGCCATCGGTCCGCCCGGCATCACTTCGGCGATCTTGAGCGCCCCGTCGTCCATCTGCAGCACCGCGCCGACGCCGCAGAGCGAAAGGTTCATCTCCATGTCGAAGTCCTCCTTCGACGCGGGAGACATGTAGTCGGAATGCGGATCGTACGCCATCGCGACCGCCGAGAGGTAATGCTGCAGGACCGTCTCCTCGTCCGGCTCCGTCAGCACCGCATAGTACTGCCGATAGCGCTTGACCAGGTTGCCCGCGGCATCGACCGCGTTCGTCGACTTGTCGAGTTCGGCATTCAGAAGCTGCACGAGCACCTCGTTCTTGAGACGGCAGCGCCAGTAGTTCTCGGCCTCCGCCCTCGTCGCCGGCCACGGCGCGTCCTTGCGTTTCACACGGTAGGTCTCGTTCGTTGAGAAATCCCACTGTGCGGTCGCAAGAAGATTCGTCACGTAGTCGATTCGCTCGCGGAGCCGCTGGCAGTAGAGGCGGTAGACATCGTAACCGAAGCTGACGTTGCAGTCCCGGAGCTCGTCGTCGAGGGCGTTCGCACGCACGGCGAACGCGTCGAGGTCGGACTGGAGGAAAACCGAGTGGTCGTAGTCGTAGAACGTCACGAGATTGGTCCACGCCTTCTTCGAGACAGAGTCGTCCATCGGATGCTGCAGGACGTGGAACCTGGGAAGCATGTCCCCGAGGCGCTTCGCGATCTTGCCGTAATACGCCTGCGGAGCGAACGCGGAAGCCGGCGTTTCCGCGAAGACCGCCGGCGCAAGCGCCAGCGCGCAAATGAGGATCGGGAACGCTTTTTTCACGAGAAGCTCTCCATGAGGATGACGAGCCGGTCCAGCTCCGCGGGAGGAATGACCGTCCGCCCCGTCGCGAAGCTTCCGGCGAGTTCGCAGGAATTGATCACCACCGCGCCCTGAAGTTCGGCAATGTGCTGCTTGAACGTGTCGGAGGCGAACGCCAGCACCGGGGTGACGTTCCCCTGCCAGCCGGCGGCCGACAGGGCGGACTTCACCAGCCGCGCCTCGCGCACCGCCTGCGCGAGCGGCGAGCGGTCCGGGAGCTGTCCGTCCAGGAGGATGTGTCCGTCCTCGACCGTGACGGCGCCCTTCCAGTATTTCGTCTCGACGGCGAACACGCCCGCGGGTCCGACCACCACATGGTCCACGTGCTTGCCGCAGGCGACGAAGTCGTTGAAGACGTGATAGGCGTCCGGCAGGCTCTTGAGGATCGCCGACACCCGCTCCTCTCCCTGGGCGCCTTTGTAGAATCTCTCGACGTGACGGAGACCCTTCATGAGGCTCCATCCGCAGAACCCGAGAGACGCGGCCAGCAGCGCCGCGCCCCAGAGCACATCCCCGAGGAAGACGGCCGCCGTCGAGACGCCCGCGGCGAATACGCCGAAGAAGAGCGGCCACAATCCCGCGACCGTTCCCTTGACCCGGGCCCATTCGCCCGCCACCCCGTGAACTTCAGCCATTGAGTTTCTCCACTAGCGAATCGACGTCAAGACCGTACGTGCGCTCGAGTTCGGACGACGTGCCATGCGGAATGAACTCGTCCGGCCACCCGAATTTGACGTCCGCGCCGATTGCCTCGCCGAGTCCGCCCGCGACGCATCCGTTCTCCAGGCTGACGATTCGCATGCCCGACGCGCGCTGGCGCGCGAGAAGCGGAGCGTCGAACGGCTTCAGATACCGCGCGTGCACCGCCACGCCACCCGTCCGTTCGGCAACCGCACACGCCTTCCCGTACCAGTCGCCGGTGCACCAGATCGCGAGCTTCGGATCGGACGGCGGCAGCGGCTCCGGCGCGAAGTCCGGACACGTGCCGCGCGGATACCGAATGACCGTCGGGCCCTTGCGCCCAAGCGCCTCTTCGAGGAGCAATCGAAAGTCCTCGGCGTCCTTTGGCTGGCAGATCGTGAGATTCGGGAGGCACCTGAGCATCGCGATGTCGTAGAGACCCTGATGCGTCACGCCGTCGGCGCCGACCACGCCGGCCCGGTCGACGCAGAAGACGACCGGCAGCCCGGAGATCGCGACATCGTGCATGACCTGGTCGACGGCGCGCTGCAGGAACGTCGAATAGACCGCAATGACCGGACGCATTCCGCCGCCCGCGAGTCCCGCCGCAAAGGCGACCATGTGCTCCTCGGCGATGCCGACGTCGTAGAAGCGTTCCGGGAACGTCTTCGCGAACTTCTCAAGCCCCGTTCCGTCCTTCATGCCCGCCGTGAGCGCCACCACCCGGCTGTCGGCTGCAGCAAGGGACACCAGTCCGTCGCCGAACACTTCCGACCAGCTCCTGCCGACGGCCGGACGCGGCTTGAGGCGGGCGCCGTCCAACGAGGGCGGGTACTCGAAGGGCCCGACGCCGTGCCACCCGGTCGGATTTTTCTCTGCCGGTGCGTATCCGTGTCCCTTTCTGGTGACGACATGTACCAGCACCGAGCGCTTGTCCTCCTTGGCGACAATGAACGCGGCCTCGAGGGCGCGAAGGTCGTGACCGTCGATCGGACCGATGTAACGGAGGCCGAACTGCTCGAAATAGGCGTTCCCGAGAAACCACGACTTCAGCTGTCTCTCGATCTTGTGGTAGATTCCGCGCAGGAAGGTGAGCCGGAGCGCGTGGCCCGTCCTTTCCGCCGCGGCCTTGACGCGGTTGTAGCGGATGCCCGTGATCAGCTTGCCGAGCAGCTTCGAGAAGCTGCCGGTCGGCTTGGAGATCGACATGCCGTTGTCGTTGAGGATGACGATGACCTTCCTTGTGGCGCCGACGCAGTTGTTGAGGGCCTCGAAACTGGTGCCGTTCACGATCGACGCGTCGCCGACCACCGCCACCGCGTGCTCGTCCGTTCCCTTGCGGTCGCGCGCCGCGGCGAATCCCTCGGCGACCGAAAGCGCCACGCCGGCGTGGCCGGCAACCGCGGCATCGCACGCCGATTCCCGCGGATTGGGAAAGCCGGAGATCCCGCCGAGCGTCCGCAGCGTGCCCAGCGCGGCATCGCGTCCGGTCAGGATCTTCCAGGCATACGCCTGATGTCCCACATCCCAGACAATGCGGTCGCGCGCGGGATCGAACACCTTCCGGAGCGTCATCGCGATCTCGACCGCGCCGAGGGACGAGGCGAGATGCCCGCCGTTCGCCGAGACGGCTTCGAGAATCCGATTTCTGATCTCGACCGCGGTCACCTTTCCTCCCCGTTCTTGCGCCGCAGGACGAGAAGCGTCGTCGCATTCTGCCCGAAGGCGTCTTCCTTCATCACGAGGTCGTAGCGCTTCTTCAGGATTTCCCAGTACTCGACCTGCGTCTTCACCGGGCGTTCGTCGCACCGGGGAGGGTCGACGGCAAAAGAGTAGCCCGACAGCGCCGCAATCTCGCAGGGAGCGGAAGCCAGGAACTCCCGCCACTCGGCGTCCGTTTTCATGCTGAACGGACCCATCTCAAGCCCTTCCGGAACCTTTCGTCCCGTCTCGATCGCAAGGTACAGGTCCTGCGTCAGCAGCATCTTGCCGCCGGGATCCTCGGCATTGATGGCGGTCGCGACCTCCTGGAGCTGGGCGAGTTCGCACGAGGCCTTCTTGAGCGTCCAGAACCGGTCATGCCCGTTGGTGGTCCACTCCTCGAGGAGAGGGCATCCGAAGGCACAAGCCCACGCGAGGCCCAGCGTCACAAGCGCCCGGCGCGCCGCAGGACGCTCGTCGGATTCGGGGATGAAGTTGACGGCGGCATAGACCGCGAGAAGTCCCATCACCGGAACCTGGTAGTCCTCGTAGGGAAACGGCGCCAGCATCTGGACCGCGAACACCGCCGCGAAGGACAAGCCCAGGAACGGCGCCCGGCGAAACTGCCCGAGCCCGAGCAGAATGAAGACCGGCAGGTACCAGCGGACAAGGCGCGAAAACGATCCGACCGTCCAGACGATGTCGAATCCGCCGCGGGCGGCATGGTATTTCTGGGCGACGATGAGTCCGTCGCGCGCCACGGGATCGCAGACAAAGAATCCGTACGCGGCGAGAAGCCCGAGGACGCCGCCGAGGCCGAACCACAGGAAACCCCAGCGATACGTGCGGAAGCGGAACAGCAACCCGAAGCCGACAACCGCCAGGATCGCGCCGAGACTGATGCGCGTGCCGGAGGCGAAAGCGAGCGCAGCGCCCGCCGCCGCCCACAGGAACGGGGCCGTCCGACGCCCGGCGTCCGACGCGAGGGACATCAGGTAGAACCCGATCGCCACGAAGAGCGAGGCCAGGGCATAGGTCTTGGGAATCGCAATGTAATAGAGATGGTAGAGGTTGGAACCGAGCAGGAGAAAGACGATCAGCGCCGCCAGGTTGCCCTTGCCCTCCGGCGCAAGCCGACGGGCGAGCGCCGTGAAATAGACGATGCCGAGGAGTCCGATCGCCAGCGTCAGGATGCGCGCGCCGAGGATTCCGAACCCGTCCCAGACGGAAACGAACGCCGAATAGACGATCGGCATGACCGGCGCCTGGGTGTAGAAGAAATCCCGATAGAGGACCTTTCCCTCGGACACCATCTTTGCGGCATAAAGATACCATCCCTCGTCTTGATTGAGGCCTCCGAGCCAAACCGCGGCAAAGGCAAGAACGGCGCACCCGAAAGCCGCCAGCAGCCAGTATCTTTTCATCACGGGGTATTATATCAAATCAACCCACTTCGAGCGAGGGAGAAACGTCAATTCTCATGGCCGTCTCTCCGATGAGGTTGCGGCGGTAAAACGCCAGTCCCGCGATCATCGCGCCATTGTCGCCGGTGTACTTCGGCTTGGCCATGAGGAACGTCACCTGCTCCTGCGCACAGACCTCGGAGAGAGCCTCTCTCGCACGACTGTTGAGTGAAACGCCCCCGCCGAGGATCAACGCCTTGTACGTGCCGCGCCGAAGCGCCCGCCGCGTACGGTCGGCAATCGCCAGAACGATGGACTCCTGATAGCTGGCAACGACTTGCGCGATCTCAGGAGAGACCATATAACCTCCGAAATCCTGAACATTTTCACTTTTTTCAGTCAATTCCGGATGCTGCTGCACATAGCGGAGCAAGGCGGTCTTGAGTCCGGAAAACGAAACGCAAAGATCCGCCGGAAGCCCCGCGAGCGCCGTGACGCCGTCCCGCGGACGACCCTTCGGAAACGGAATGAAATCTCCGCGATCCGCGCGCTCGCGCCAGGCCTTTGAGATGCGGTCGATCTTGAGCCCGCCCGGATAACCGAGACCCAGAAGCTTCGCCGCCTTGTCAAAGGCCTCCCCCGCCGCATCGTCAAGCGTCTCGCCAAGGACCTCGTACCGTCCGTATTCGGGCATGTCGACCCAGAGCGTGTTGCCGCCCGAAATGACCAATCCCAGCGCCGGCATGGCCGACCTCGGGTCAAACGACCTGAAATCTGAAATCTGAGATTCCTTCTCTCCGGCATCCAGGAGAAAAGGAGAATGCAGGTGAGCTTCGATGTGGTTGATGGCGATCAGGGGCACGCCCAGCGACTTCGCGACGCCCTTGGCGGCGTTGAGGCCGACAATGAGCGCCGGCGAGAGTCCCGGTCCGTAGGTCACGGCAACGGCGTCGACCGCGTGGCCCTTCATCGCGTCGCCGACGACCTGGGAGATCTTCTCGACATGGGCGCGCGAGGCGATCTCCGGAACGACGCCGCCATACGGCTGATGAAGCGGAATCTGCGTGTAGACGACATTCGAGAGAACCTCGTGTCCGTCCCTGACCACCGCCGCGGCAGTCTCGTCGCAACTGGTTTCAATGCCCAGGATATTCACTTCAAAGACCTTCTAAACTCTAAAACCTGACCTCTTCACCAGAACTGATACCAAGGCCTGATCTTGGGCTTGACGCCCCCAGACTCCTTGTAGAGTTCCTGGACACGGCGGGAGCCGGCCGTTTCCGGATCCTGCACCGTTTCGCGTTTCTGAAATTCCATTGCGTCGGGCAGGCTCCAGAACTCCGTCCGCAAGTAGTTGTCACGGTTGTAGCGATGGAGGACGATGATCTCACCTCCGGGCAGCACGGTGACCGTCGGCTTGAAGATGTTCATCATCGGACCGAGATCCGTCGTCTCCCATTTGCGCTCGCTCGTGCCCTCGTCACGGGCACAGAGAAACAAGTGGTTCTTGTTCTTCCGGCTCCAGCTGCGCAACTCGAACTCCCGCCGGAGCCCGTCGCGGTTCTTGAACATCTGCAAAGCCGTCGCGACAGTCATGCCCGGCACCACGGAAAACGCCCGCAGCGAACCTTCGTATCGCTTGCCGCCATGGACCAGGACCGGCCGGGCCAGATACTTGCCGACATCGCGCAATCCGTAATGGTCACCCAAGAACGTCTCCAGCTTCTGCCCCTCGTTGGATTCGATCCGGAACGGCGAAACGAACAGTCCGGTTGAAATCTGCTCCATCTGCAGCATGCCGTTGGACCGGAACAGCTCGACAAAAAACGAGTCGTCCGAATTCGAATAGCCGTAACTGACCTTGCCGGGCGACGCGTTGGCGATATCGACGACCGCGCGGACGCGCTCGCCGGACACATAGTCGATGTTGTCCAGCTTCAGGTCGACGGTAATGTCCGCCGTGGAGGCCCGAGCGACAAAAGGAAGAAGGAAAAGTGAAAAAGGAACAAGTGCGGCGATTTTGAACTTCATAACTTCCCCTTCGTATTTTCCATACCTGACTTACTGCTGACAGCTGATCTCAAGTCCGTCGTAGGCCGGCTCGACATTCGTGCCGACGAGCTTCGAAAGCCACTCCTCGTGCGTGAAGTCGTGGCACATGTGAATGAGGTAAGCCCTTCCCGGCTGAATCCGTTCCAGGTACCTCATGGCCCGTCCCAGCGTCAGATGAGTCGGATGCTCCCGTTCCCGAAGGCAATCGAGCACCATCACGTCCACGCCCCGGATCATCTCGATCGTCTCGTCCGGAATGACATGGCAGTCGGACAGATAGGCAATCCGCCGTCCCGACTCCTCCATCAGGTAACCGCAGCACGGAAAACCGTGCTCGATGCGGAGGCGGGAGATGTTCACGGAGCCGAGGACAAACGCGTCAGAACTGTCGAATTCGATCTTCGGGCGGAAAAGTCCATCCGCGCTGCCGTCCTTGCCGACGTACGGGAATATCCCGTGCATCTGCTCGACGGTCTCCGCCATCGCATGGCAGGTCATGCAGGTGTTGCCGTTGATCGTGTTGAAGCGGCGGACATCGTCAAAGCCCGCGACATGGTCCATGTGAGCGTGGGTGAGAACGACGGAATCGACCTTTCCGATTCCATAGGCCAGGCACGCCAGCCGCATCTCCGGCGGCGTGTCGATCAGGAAGGAGGTGCCGTCGGCGGCCGTCACGTAGGCGCCGCAGCGGTTGCGCCGGTCACGCGGATCCGCGGACGTGCACACCTTGCACGAACAGCCGATCTGCGGGACCCCGACGCTCGTCCCCGTGCCTGTGAACCGGAACGTCACTTACTTCTTCGAGAAGTACTTCTCGATCTCCTCGAGCGTCTTGCCCTTGGTTTCCGGCAGGAAGAACGCCGCCGTGACGAAGTAGATCACGGTGAAGCCGGCGAGGCAGTAGAACACCGGCGCGAAGCCCCAGGAACCGACCCACTTCGGAAAGACGGTGGCGATCGTCGCCGAAACGCCCTGGTTGATGATCATCGCGATGGACATGCCGGTCGCGCGGATGCGCGTCGGCATGAGCTCGGAGAGCGCCAGCCAGACGCAGACGCCCGGCCCGACGGCGTAGAACGCGATGAACATGAAGAAGAACAGGGTGGCGACGACGCCGGTGGCCATCGACGCGACCACCATCCCCGACTTGATGGCCAGGAAGACGGTGCCGACGCCGCAGAGCCCGAGAATGATGCCCGCCGTGCCGAGCTTCAGCAGGAACTTCCGGCCCTTCTTGTCCACCAGCGCGCAGGCGACGATCGTCATCAGGACGTTGACCAGCTTGATCGCCAGGTCGCTGACATTGGCGAAGACGCCCGACATGCCGGTCTCCTTGAAGATGTCCACGGTGTAGTTGAGGACGGAGTTGATGCCCGTCGTCTGGTTGCACGCGAGAATGACCACGGCCAGGCAGAACGGATAGACATACTTGCGCTGCCAGAGGCTGTCGCCCCGCGCCGCCGCGGCGATCGCCTTCTTTTCGGCATCCGCGGCCGCGTCTGCGGAAATCATTTCGGCGAGAATCTCCTTCGCCTTCGCTTCGCCGTTGTTTGCGGCAAGCGATGCAAGCGCCTCGTTTGTGCGCCCCTTCCTGTAGAGCCAGCGCGGAGACTCCTTGAGCCCGAAAGCGCCCAGGAAGAGAATCAGGCCCGGAACCGCCGAGCAAAGGAAGATCGTCTGCCAGGCGACGACCCAGCCGTGAACCTGCTCGGCCGTCGGCGCGGCGCCGGCGAGCTCCTTGATGATCTTGTCAGAATCACCCACCAGTCCGGTGACGACAAGTCCGATCACCGCGGCGAAGGCAAGCCCGACCGTCAGGAGAAGCTGGAACATGCCCGTGCCCTTGCCGCGGGACCCGGAATCAAGACATTCGGCGAGGTACATCGGAATCACCACGCCGACAAGCCCCGCGGACGCGCCCTGAAGGGTGCGGCCGACGGTGAGCAGAAGGAAGTTTCCTCCGTCGAAGAGCCCGGACAGGCAGATGACCGGAATCGAGATGAAGAAGAAGAAGGCCGCGGCGATGATGATCGTCTTGCGTCCGAAGATCTCGGCGAGAGATCCCGCGAAGAGGGAGCTGAGGACAGAACCCCAGAGCACCGCGCCGACGATGAAGCCGAGCTGACCCGAAGTATAATCAGAGGTATTGCGGATGTACGGGAGCGCTGCGGCGATCACGCCGACGTCGATGCCGTAGATAAGTCCACCCAAGCCTGCCATGATGAGCAGATATTTCGCATAGCCCTTGACCGTCATTTCAGTTTCCTTCCTTGAAAATGCCATTATACCATTTAACGAACTCGTTTTCCTCGGTTTTTTCAAGCCCGACGGACTCGAAAAGCCCCTGCACCGGGATGTTTTTCGGCGTTTTGCGCACGCTCGCGCGGAAATTCCCCCATCCTCGTTTCACCGCCTCCTTTTTGAGCGCAGCAAAAACCGCACGTTCGACACCTCGGTCCGCGACTCGGCAACTCATCGCAAAATCAACGATTTCGGCGGAGATGCAGTTGACATAGGCGATCAGTCCCTCGTCGCCGAACCGGTCCTTGAGGTGCGCGGCGAGGAGAATGCGTTCCGGATCAGACACCATCGCGCCGACCTCGTCCGCCGAGTAGCGGTTGCCGCTGACGTTGAACTGGTGCGTCCGTTCCGAAAGCTGGGCGATGCGCCCGGCTTCCTCCGGCCGTGCGGGATGGATGTCGAGAACCGTCTGGAGTCCGCCCAGATAGGCTTCTTTCGTCAGCCCCTCGGAAAACCGGCGCCGCTCGTCCGCCGCGGCGTACATCTCCCCGCGGCGCCGGTCCTCGTCCGTCGACGCCGTCCGGAAATACATCCGCACGGCCGCGGGGAAGTCGACCGGCCAGTCCGGCGTGACCACCTCGGGAAGCGCCGCGCGCATCCGTTCGCGTTCGACGGCACGGTCGTCGATGAAGACGAAGGAATCGGTGCCGAGATTTAGTTCCGCGGCAAGCTCCCGGAGATTATCGGACTTCGCCTTCCAGTTGATCCGGACCGCGGCGAAGTCGCTGCGGCCGAGAACCATGCGCGGATCGTCCCACGCCGGCGCGACGTCGGCTTCGTTGTTCTTGGAAATCGCGACGAGAAGAACGCCCTCGTTCCGCAGCGCGGCGATCTGTTTCTGAAATTCCGTCCGCGGAACGATGTTCGCGACGCCGACCTCGCCGACGACCCCTTCCCAGAGCGTGCCGTCGAGATCGAGCGCGAGGACCTTCTTCGGACCCGAGGCCGCCGACGCGAGCCTGCGGATCTCGTCCGCAAGAGACTTGAGCCCGTTCAGCGAATACGGGGACGAGGCGAGCTTCAGCATCCGTTCGTCACGGAAATCCGCGACGCGTCCGGCCAGCGCTGCGATGTCAGGAACGACGACCGATGCATTCGGAAACTGCTCCTCGAGCGACTTTCGGCAGGTCTCGACCAGCGCGCCGTCAACCTCGCCCATCGCAGAATCAACGATCAGCGCGACGGTCTCGGGAGCGAACGTCCGAAGGCCTTCGGACGGCTCGAGCGCCTCCTGAACCCAGACGTTGAATCCTGGCGGGACGAACGCCGTTCCGGGCTCGAACTCCCTCGAAAGGAGATCGGCTGCGACGTTGGCCAGGAGGGCGATACGCATGACGACGCCCCCGTCACCCCTGTTTCTGCATGTCGCAGAGCCGGCGGTAGACCCCGTTGGCGGCAAAAAGCTCGTCGTGCGTGCCGCGTTCGACAACCGTGCCGCGGTCCATCACGAGAATGAGGTCCGCATGGCGGATCGTCGAGAGACGATGCGCGATTGCGAATGTCGTGCGGTTCGCCATGAGGTTGTCCAGGGCTTCCTGGACCAGGCGTTCGGTCACGGTGTCCAGCGCGCTCGTCGCCTCGTCGAGAATGAGGATCGGCGGATTCTTCAGGATCGCACGCGCGATGGCGATGCGCTGGCGCTCGCCGCCGGAAAGGGCGAAGCCCTTCTCGCCCACGTTCCGGTCGTAACCGCCCGGCTGGGACACGATGAAGTCATGGGCGTTCGCCAGCTTCGCCGCCGCAACGACCTGCTCGTGCGTGGCGTTCGGCGTGCCGTAGCGGATATTGTACTCAATCGACTCGTTGAACAGGAGCGTCTCCTGCTGGACGGACCCGATCAGGTTGCGGAGATCCGAGACATTCAGGTCGCGCAGGTCGGTTCCGTCCATTGTGATGCGCCCTTCGCGCGGATCGTAGAATCGCGCGAGCAGTCCGCCGACGGTAGACTTGCCGGACCCGGTGGTGCCGACGACGGCGACAAGCTTGCCGCGCTCGATCGAAAACGTCACGTGCTTGACCGCGTCGTCATCCGCCGTCTCGTACCGGAACGACACGTCCTCGAAGCTCACGCACGAGTCAAACGTCGCCTTGCGGACGGGATGCGCCGGCTGAGGCAGCTCCATGCTCACGTCGAGAAGGGAAAAGATGCGCGACAGGCTCGCCGTGCCCTGCTCGATGTGGACCTGCATGCTCGCCACCTGCTTGAGCGGCTTGTAGATGATGATCAGCGGGGCCAGCATCGGCACCACTTTGGCGAGAGACACGTGCGTCATGAAGCAGAACACCACGAAGACGCAGATGAGCAAGATGCCGACCGTCTCGACCGTCGGACCGACCAAAAGGCCCATGCGCACCGCGCGCAGGGTCGACTTCAGCAGGTTGCGGTTGACGGTCCGGTAGTTCTCGTCCTCGAATTGCTCCATGTCGTACGCCTTGATTACGCGCACGCAGGTGAGCAGTTCGTGGATCTTCGAACCGATGACCGAACTCTTCTCCATCGTCCGCTTCGACCATTTGCGGATGACCTTGCCGATGGCGACGACGGGGAGCATGAACATGGGGAATCCGATCACGATCATCGCGAGCGTCGCGAGCATGTCGTTCACGATCGCGAAATGAATGACGAAGCCGACCGAGACCAGAATCTCGAACGGAGCGCGGGCCAGCTGCGAGAGCGTGGTCTGGATGACGGACTGAACCTGCTGGGGATCTCCGGTCGCTCGGCTCATCAGCATGCCGACGTCGATGCGTCCGAAGAACTGCATTGACTGGCGCTGGATGTGCTCGAGGAGGTCGATTCGAAGGTCCGCCACGACCTTGGATCCCGCCCATGTCAGGCAGTAGTGATTGAGGAAAACGAGCCCGAGACGGAACAGCGCGACCACCGGGATGATGACGATGACGAGAAACGCCAGCGCGCCGCCCATCGACCCGTCTTCGTTCGTGAGGTTGATGCCAAGTTTCTTGGCGACTTTCTCGGCCTTCGGATACCACGACGGCAGATTGGTCTTCGGCACTTTCATGCCCTTCGGAACCTTGAGGGACGGATTAGCTTCAGACGGCTTGACTTCCGCCGTCATCGCCGTGTCGCCATCCGACAGCTCCTGCTTCACCTCCTGGATGACGGACACCTTCTCGAGCGCCGGCTGGACCGCCTGGAAAAGCGGCACCAGCGTGCCCGCCGTGAGCATTCCGCAGACGATGCCCACGACGATCCTGAACCGATACCTGAGCGCATAGCGCCAGAGACGCCCGTACGCCTCGCGCGCCGAATACTCGCGGTCGAAGAATTCCTTCTGATAGTTGATCATTTTGGCTCCTTTACTCGGCTTCCGCCTCGAACGGGCCGAGCGGAAGCCCGCTCGTCGCGAAAAGAGACCCGACCCACGGCTTCTCGTGCAGATAACGGACCTTCACCGGATTCGTCACCGACTCGGATTCCAGCACGAGATCGCGCCCTTCGACGATTCCCCGGGTGCCCCAGACCCTCTTGACCTTGGCGCCGCCGTCCGAATTGACCAGGATCGCCGGATGCCAGACGCCGTTCGTCCCGGACACCTCGAAACCGCGCAGGATGTCCCAGTCCGGATTGTAGACGTACCAGCCGTCCGCATGGTCGAAGCGGAGCACGAGCCGCCCTTCCTCGGCCAGGACGCCCTTGAGCGTCGGCGCCTCGGCCTCGAGCCCCTCGAATCCGTAATCGCGCGCCAGCGCCAGTGCCGCCAGGCGCTTGCCGATCGTGGCCTTCTCGTTCGGATGGATGTCGTCCCCGTTTCCGATGTCGCCGGTCGTGACCATCCCCGCATTCTTCTCCTCCGCGGCGAATTTGGCCTGGGCGAGCTGAATGGGAAACCAGCTGCGGCTGAACGGCGCGAGCTGGACGAAGTAGAGCTTGAGGGCGGGGTTCGCGAACTTTTCGGCCCAGCCATCATAGAGCGCGTGCATCTTGGCGCAGTAGAGCTCGGGCTCGCCGGAGTTGGTGCAGCCCTGATACCAGATGAAGCCGCGCATCGCCATCGGACACCAGGGCTCGACCATCTCGTTCCACAGCACGGTCGGCTGCTCCTGGGCGCCGTGAATCGGGCCCTTGCGGTTCTCGTCCTTCCAGGAGTCATGGTCGACGAGAGTCCAGTTCGCGGTCTCCTTGATCGAGTCCTTGCCCGCGTAGCCGCACCGCGGCGTCCAAGGATCGATGTTGGTGCCGCCCCAATACGAGCCGACGAGTCCGATCGGGATGTCGAGGGCCGCGTAGAGCTCCAGCGCGAAGTAGACGCCCATCGCGGAGAAACTGGGCTTCGTCCCGAGGTTCTCGGGAAGGAACGGCTTCCAGGCGACCGGATAGGCCGCCGCGGATTTCGGCGTCTCCGACCACTGGTAGTTGCTCGCGTAGCAGTAGCGGATGAACGGATTGCGGGTCATCGCCGCGACCAGCCGGCCCTGTCGGTCGCTGAAGTGGGGTTTATCGCCGACGAGCGGCATCTCGGCATTGGACTGTCCGCTGACATACCAGACCTCGCCCACCAGGACGTCGGAAACCTTCTTGCCGTTCGCCTCAAGCTCGCGGCCCTTCTTGGACGCGGTCATCGCCGGAAGGTCGACGCGCCACTTCCCGTCGGCATCCGCGACGGTCTCGACGGTCGCGCCGCCGAACGAGACCACGACCTTCTCGTTCTTGTCCGCCGTTCCCCAGACCGGCACCGCGCGGTCGCGCTGCAACACCATGCCGTCGGCAAAAGGCGTTCCGAACTTCACCTCGGCCGAAAGGCCGAATGACATCGCGAGAACGGCTCCCGCAACCATGAAATGATGAACAGTCATTTCATCATTATACCATACCGCGGAAAAAACCGCCCGTCCGAATCTCGGACAGGCGTCTTGCCCGACCGACGACGAGGACGGCGCGGGGACACGCCGCCATCGTCGTCACTTCACCAGCGAACAGGGGCCGTTCTGGCAGCCCCCGGGGCAGGCCATGACTTCGAGGAAATTCGCGGGGAGCTTCCCGGAAGCGTAAAGCTTGACGACCGCGCAGGTCTTGCGGTCGATGCCGCTGACCTGCTTCGCGTTGAGTTTGAAACCTGGGATCTTCTGGGTCGCTTCGTCGAGCACGGCTTCCGTCACGCCGCAGCTGCGGGCGTAGTTGCGCGCGGTCGGGTTCGCCGGACGCTGCAGCTTCCAGGGTTCACAGGCGATCACGTCGACTTTGCGGCCGGCGAAAAGCGCGCCGAGCTCCTCGAAGGAAAGAACGTAGTCGACGGCTTTCCGACGCGCCTCGCTGCGCTTCGCGACGCACGGTCCGATGAAGACCGTCTTGACTGTCGGATCCTTCTGAAGCGCGAGCTCGCGAGCGTAGACCATCGGACTCGGCGTCGTGGACACATGGTCGACGAGATCGGGCAGATGCTTGCCGACGAGATTGACCCACGCGGGACAGCAGGACGTCGTCATGAATGTCTTCGGATCCTTCTCCATGCGCTCGATGAATTCCTTCGTCTCGCGCTCGGTCGTCATCTCCGCGCCGAGCGCGACTTCCATGACGTCCGAAAAACCGACCTTCGAACAGGCCGTCAGAAGCTGTTCGATCGTGCCCGGGAACTGTCGGTCCGCAGACGGCGCGACCATGGCGACGAGCTTCTCGCCGCGCTTCATCGCGAGGAGCACGTCAAGCAATTGCGAGCGCTCCATCACCGCGCCGAACGGACACGCGTTGAAGCACTTGCCGCAGAAAATGCACCGATTGAAATCGATTTCGGCGACGCCGTTTTCGTTCTTCCTGATCGCGGCGACGGGGCAGGCTTCTTCGCAGGGTACGGTCGTCTTGATGATCGCGTGATACGGGCACACGGCGATGCACTTGCCGCATTTGACGCACTTCGACGGGTCGATCACGCTGCGCCCGTCGACGACGTCGATCGCCTTCTTGGGACAGTTGTAGACGCATGGACGCGCAAAGCAACCGCGGCAGTTCGGGGTCGAGACAACCTTCGCGTCCGGGCAGCCGCTGCAGGCAGGGCCGCAGACGGAAAGCGGATCGTGCGCCGGCTTCGCTTCGCGCTCGTCCTTGAGATACTCCCTCAGAAGTTTCGTCTCGTCGGTTTCCTGTTCGACCGAAACGCCCAGAAGCGCCATCAGACGGTACTTGATCACCGCGCGGTCGTGGTAGATGCAGCAACGCGAGGAGTCGGCCTCCTTCGGACGCAGTTTGACGGCGATCTGGTCGATCTCGTTTTCGAGCGTCCCCTCGGCGAACGCGCGGACGAGGCGGATCATCAGTTCGCGACGGATAAAAGTGTATCCGTTCAACATGTCAGGCGATTCCTTCGGCGAGTTCGCGGATGCGCGCGAGCACCCGCTCGGGCGTCGCCTGGCTCATGATTTCGGATCCGTTGAAGCGGACGTACGGAGCACCGCCGAGATTGTCCTTCTCGCAGAGTTCAAGACAGGTCTTCGCCTCGATCTCGACATGACAGCGGCAGTTCTCGGGGAGCCGTTCCTCGAGGTTCATCATCTTGGCCGCTCCCAGCAGATAGCAGGCGGTCCCACAGCAGATTTCGACCTTGATTTTTTCCATGTCTTCTTCTCCTCAGTAGTAGTTGACCGTAATTTGCTTGCGGTAGTTCTTCTCGAGCGCCGCCGTCATCCGCTTGACGACGGAGCGCCGCAGCTCGAGATCCTGCGGGACGTTCGGGTCTTGGTGAGACTCGTTGACCTTCGTTCCGATGACGAATTCGATGCGGTCGTGCGCCATCACAAGCTCGAGAATCGTCTTCGCGGCGGCGGGTTCGCCGGCGGACGGACGCATCTCCTCGAGCACCGTCGTGACGCGCGAAAGCGTCAGAATGCCTTCCGTCGCGATGCCGATTCCGTCAATCGTGCCGACGGGCGGCAGACCCCCGGCCGTTTTCATGTCCGCGAGCGAGACCGTGACATTCTTCCCGAGCTCGCGTTTGACGATGTTCGCGGTCGTTCCGCCGCAGACGACGACGTGGCCGTACCCGAGCTTTGCCTGACGCGCGTACTCGGCGTCATGCTCCTTGTAGAACGGCGGACCCGAGAGAATGCGGAGAACGCGCGGGTAACGCAGGTAGATCACGGCGCAGCTGATGTCGTCCTTGCAGCCGCCCGGCGTCAGCGCGAGCGCCCGGCGCGCGATTGCCG